>JAHIQT010000084.1 GCA_018903255.1 Bacillota bacterium
AATGAGGTGATAAGGTCTGATTGAATCCGAGCAAAGGTGCTTATTACTGGGGTGATGCATATGTTTTCAGATTTATTTATTTAATAAATATCTTACTAATGATTTCAGATTCACATCCGAAGATCCACAGTTTCGGCGGGTACGGATGATTAACTGTGTCTTGCCAATTGTTATTTTTGTGTTAGTCGTTTTTTCTTTTGTTGCCTATGCCATCGAGCTTTATCCAGTGATGGTCAGCAATTTAATCGGAGGTAGCTTGGCGATTTTTACTCTTTATGATTTTCATAAACGACATTTAGTCTTTTTTACGGCAGTCTTAATTGCGGTTATTGAAATTTTCGTTCTGCTTAGCTTATTCTGGGTTGTAGGATTTAATCACTATGTACTGGTTTGGATTGTCGTCATCCCTATTACCGCTTATTTCTTGTTAGGCAGAAAGGGGGGACGGATTTTTACAATTGGTTTTTCACTAATGGTTTTAATGTTTATAATCTCCAGTTATGCGAATTGGGAAAGCCAGGGTTTTACCATTGTGGGCATGCTTAACCTTGGTTTTGCGTATCTGGGTCTGATTCTGATAATCAGCTATTATGAACTCAGTATGCAAGAAGCACTGGAAAATTTAGAAAAAAAGAATCATGAATTGGCTATCTTGTCAATTACCGACAGTCTTACCGGAGCCTATAATCGGATTAAACTGGATGAGATTTTATTTTCAGAAATCAGCAATTATCGAAAAACAGGCAAAGATTTTGCTATCCTAATTGGTGATATCGACTTTTTTAAACAGATCAACGATAATTTTGGACACCTGTACGGGGATAAAATTTTAAAAGAAATCACCCAAATAATGGGCGAAACGATACGAGAAACCGATATTTGTGGGCGTTGGGGCGGTGAAGAATTTATGATCATTTGCTTAAACACGCAGATTGGTGGTGCCGTTTTTCTGGCTGAAAAAATTCGCTCGGCAATCGAAGATTTTTCCAGATTGGCACCCCATCAGGTTACCATGAGTTTTGGAGTTGCCAAATTTGAGCGATGGGATACGATTGAAACCCTCATCAAGCGAGCCGATGATGCCCTTTATCTGGCAAAAGAACGGGGTCGGAATCGGGTTGAACAATTATAATTTGACAAGAGATATTTGCTTTTGATGCAAAATCTTATGACAACAGCATCATATAAATGGGTATAATAAAGAGAACTGAACACTTTGTGTTTGAATTTATTATAAGAGGAGGCTAAAATGAGTTATAAAGTTTTCGAAAAGTATCCTTTTTCCTATGATATGGAAAGCTTGGATAAAGAGCTGCACTTAAAAGGGAATGAGGCGATGTTAAATATTCTAGAAGCCATCTATGAAATGGTTGAGAAAATTACCAGGCCCAAAGCGATTTACTTTGAAGCTCGGATTACCGAAAAAACGGATGAATCGGTTAAAATCAATGGAGTGCCTTTTGAGAGCCAACTACTCAGGGGTTATGTCAATCAGGGCGATCCGGTCTTTCCCTATATTGTTACCGTGGGTACCGAGCTAGATGATTACGCCAAAACCCTAAAGGATCCGATGAAGCTGTTTATGATTGATGAAGTGATGAATCTGCTAGTTAATACCGGCAAGGTTTTTGTCGCGGATAGGGTCAAGGAAGCAACGGGCTGGCAGTCGGTTCAGGATTATGTGCCCGGAAACGGTGAAGAATGGTCTACGGTGGAACAGAAACGTCTTTTTGACCTATTTGCCGGTGAAACCGCCAAAATCGGGGTGACCCTGGGGGATAATTACTTTGTACTGCCCGGGCGGTCTACCATTGGGGTGTTATCAAATTTAAACTAAACCTAAACATTTAGGGGTACAATCATTCCACAACTGATTTTAAAATAAATTTGCAGATAAGGTGGAATCACAATGAATTTGGATCCCTATCAAGTTTTAGGTGTCCCTCATGATGCCAGTGATGAGGATGTCTCAAAAGCATATAAAAAACTGGCGAAACAATACCATCCCGACTTGAATCCGGGGAATCAGGAAGCCGCCCGGAAAATGAGCGAGGTTAATGCCGCCTATGATTTGATTAAGAGTGGTAAGGCCAATCTTGCTTATGGGAATGCCCATGGCACAGCCAGTCCGTTTTCACAAGGCCATTCGGGACAAACCAGAACCTATACCTATCGCTATACGACTAGTGATGGCCGTACCGGCCAGGCAGACCCCTTTGAAGGTTTTGATCCCTTTGCGTGGATTTTTGGGGCTTATTCCAGCCAGCGGCAGAGCTACAGTTTTGAAACAGCAGCAAACCATATCAATATGGGAAATTATGAACAAGCACTCAATGTCCTTAATCATCTGTCGGATCATAGTGCTCAATGGCATTTTTACAGTGCCATCGCAAACTATGGCCTGGGTTATCGGGATATTGCCCTTGAACATGCCAAAATGGCCGTTGAGATGGATCCGGATAATCAAAAATATCAAAATCTGCTGAATCAATTAGGTGGCAGACGCAGTTGGTTTGGAAGATCTGGTCGGCGAGCATCAAATTTTTCCCCCTTGGGAACCATTGTTAAGCTGTTTATTGGCTTTTATACCATCCAGTTTTTGCTTTCATTTTTGGGATTAGTATTTTAGCACCGGTGTGTAAACAGGAGGAGAAAGATAATTGGAAAGTTTGAAAAATAAATTAATCCGCTTCATGGTCGGACGTTATGGCATTGATCAGCTCTATTATGCCGGGTTATTCCTAGCTCTGGGGCTGATGATGATCAATATGATGGTTCATTCGACAATTCTGATGATTTTGTCAAATGGCTTGATCTTATTGGTCGTGCTGCGGGGTTTTTCCCGAAATATTAATCGGCGGCGGATCGAAAACGAAAAATTCCTGAAACTTTGGAACCCCGTTAAAAAAGAAGGTCGGATCTTTTTACGGCGGATCAAAGAAATCCGGACACATCGTTACCGGAAATGCCCCCATTGTAAAAAGACCTTGAAGCTGCCGATCAAGCGGGGTAAACACATGGCCAGATGTCCGGAATGCAAGACATTCTTTGCTGTCCGGGTGATGATGTAAAAAATATCATCGCTAACGCAAAAAGCCCTCTTAATGCAGTGGTAAAGCACTGACATGAGCGGGCTTTTTTGTGCAGATTTTCTTTGTCGACACAACTCAGTCGATGTTGGCGGCGATGAATATTATTATGCTTTTAAGCAGTGACGGATTACGAATCTTGTTTCGCTCAATGACATACTAATATATGTCAGGATATAATCCAAAAAATTGACTTAAGCTTTAAAATACCAAACAATTAGGGTAGACCGTTTGCTGGTTTATTCTAAGAATAACATAGCAATTGAAATCTGAAAAAAATTAAGCCTTAAAAAACAGATAACGTTTCCAATAGTTATTTATTTAACAATCTTTTGATTTTGTGTTATAATTCAGAAAAGATAAAGTTTTACTAAAAAGCGGCCAGAGAGCAACGGCGATCCCGCTAAACAATGGCGGTGACGCTGAAGTCAATCTGTTTCTGAGCAAAGGTTTTGGAGGTCCAATCAATGATTAACACACACTTAAAAGAAAAAAAAGCGGAAATCTGTCTGGATGATGGGGTCAGAGAAATTAAACTCACCTGCAACACCTGCCCTCGACAATGTGAAATGACTCTACTAATGGAAGGGCTTTCGATATTGATGGTAAGAGATGATGGCTGTAAAAAAGGCAGTAAATTTGCCTATCGGGAAATAAAGAACCGCCGAAAACAGAGATCCCCCATCGGGATGAATTGTACCGGAATGGACCGCATGGAAAAAGCAATATAACCAGAAACAAGCTTTTAGAGTTCATATAATAAAAATAGAATTAACAATAAGAGCAACCAGAACTGAATTTTTGGTTGTCAGACTGTCAAAAAAGATAACCCAGTACCGACAATTGTTACATCATGTTGTCCGCATCGGAGCGGACACGGCAGAGCCTGTCCGATTCTTCGCGCAGGCAACGAGCCAATCACAAGCTTGCTTGTAGTTGGCGACTGCCCGCGACTAATGCGAAAGGAGCGTAGCGGATTTCGCATAGCGCGGCGAACAACAGATTAACAATTGGTCGGTACGGTAGTTTACCAACAACCTCGCAACCAGAACTAAGTTTTGGTTGTTTTCATTTTTTGCGGATTTTCATTATTTTATCTCTCAGTGATGGAATCACAGAAAATCGGGTAAGTATTTGTTAAGATGAAATAATAAATAAGGCAAGTAAGTATAAAAGAAATCAGGTGAGATTAATGAAAGATGTAACCCTCTTTACAACCCAGACCTGCCCACACTGTAAAACGGCAAAGGCTTTTCTCAAGCAGAATCACATCCAATATGTTGAGAAGGACGTTAATTATGACGCAGCGGCCCAACAAGAAATGACCCGCAGGGGTATTCGCGGGGTACCCGCTTTTATCATTGGAGATGATGCCGTGATCGGTTTGGATCAGGCCAAGGTACTGGAACTGGTAGATCATCGGGTGGTGGCCTGTCCGAACTGTCAGGCCAAGTTGCGGGTGCCCACGGATAAGGGAAAAATCAGCGTCCGCTGCCCCAAATGCAAAACCAGCTTTGAAACAAAATGAGGTATTTGATGTAATTCAGGAGAGACGATGATCAAAAATTAGTAATTACTAGAGCATCACTGACCAATCCTGCTTTTTTATTTAAGACCAGGTAAAACCCTCAACAACTAGGTTTGTTGAGGGTTTTATTTTATAAAATTTTTTTAAGATTTTTCAGTTTCAAGTAAGTAGTTTCTGGTAAGATGCCAATAATTATCTGACACAAGGCCAGGCCGACCAGCCCGCCGAGGATAAAGTGTAATACCGGTAGTTCGGAAATTATATTTTTGGCGAAAAAATTAATCAGATTAAAAATGGCAAAGAATAAAATTCCGGTTTTAAGTTCTTTTCTCATCTCAGTTTTCATTATTAAAGCTCCTTATTCTGGATCTGAATTCTAGTTTGTTCTTACTACTTTCGATTATATCTCACCGATAAATAAACAAGTGCGACCATATCAGCCATCGCGAGAATCCCGATACTTCGAACAAGCCAATCAGGCATCGGAAAAATCAGCCAGTTAATGGCCATCAATCCCAGGTAGAACAGCATAATAATAGCCGCTATAGCAAAGAAGATACTTCGTTTCATCATCGGTCACCAGCCCTTACATGGTTTTCATACAATAAAGCTTGACCATGGCACTAACGGATAATTGGGCGGCCACGGCGATGACCAGGGTGTAAAACACGATAATGTTAAAATATCCGGCAATAATAGCGGCAATAATCATCAGGACGGAAGTAATGATGATCATGGGTGCACCGGCTTTATTGCGAATTGTGATTAGCCGCTCGTCATGTTCTTTGTTGTACAATACTCTCAGCTTGGTTTCATCATTAATTGTCAGGCTCAGCTTGATAATATCAATCACGGCGAGAACGCCAATGCTGATGATCAGGCCAAACTGGAATCCTGCCACAAAACTGTCAGAGTGAGTCGCAGCCGAGCTATCCAGGGTGATTAATGAATAAATACTATAAAACCCCAATACCAGAGCCACCAATGCCATTCCTGAAGAAATAACGATTCTTCGTTTTACCTTTGTTCTAAATTTTTCCATGATCAGTCCTCCTAAAATTCATTTACATCTGAAAAGTCAAAGACTTCTTCGATTGCCAGTCCAAAATAGTGGGCGATTTTATAGGCCAGCACCAGCGAGGCGGTATATTTGCCGACTTCAATTGATGTAATGGTCTGTCTGGTTGTACCCACTTCCAGAGCCAGTTCTTCCTGGGATAGTTTGCGCTCTTTTCGGAGTTCTTTTATTCGTGTTTTCATTTTTCACCTTCTGTTAATTTGCATAGCATACTTTGCATTATTAGTATAGTTTGCTTTGCATAAAATGTCAAGTGAACTTTGCGAAAAAATAAATCGGCGTGAAATTATTTTTGACGGAAGCCAGAATCAACCATATCACGGCAGGAATTGATTTAAGTCTTGCAATTGCATCCGAACCGGATGCAATTGCGAGGAAATAATGGTATGATTTAACCAAGAAATTTTGGATCATTAAATCGAACAACTTTCCCGACACAGTCGGGGGATCGGAGTAAGTATGAATTGGGATTGTTTAATCGTCGATGATGAAGTGGAACTTGCGAGAGCGACCTGTGAATATTTTGAAATGTTTGGCGTGACCTGCACCCTTGTGACCAATTTTGAAGCATGTGTCGACTTTATCGAAAACAACCAGGTTAAACTGATTTTGCTGGATATCAATCTGGGAAATGATAGTGGATTTGAATTATGTAAGGCGCTCCGTAAAAAAACCGATGTGCCGATTCTTTTTATCAGTGCCCGACAGAGTGATGATGACGTTCTGATTGCCCTGAATATTGGTGGCGATGATTACATCAAGAAACCCTATTCCCTGAGCGTCTTGCTGGCCAAGGTCAAGGTGATCATCAAGCGCTATGAGGCGGCGGGCCTAAAAACTGGGGGCAATGATGCGGACAGTGCTCAGTTAAGTGAGCAAGACAGCTGCGGCAACTTGAGAATTGATAAGGATGCCATGAAGGTTTATCGGAGTGGAAAAGATGTCGGTTTTAAGACAAAGGAGTTTAAGCTCTTTTTATACCTCTATGAAAACAAAAACCGGGTCATTTCTAAGGATGAGTTATTTGCTAACATTTGGGGAGATGCATTTTTTAGCGATGGCACCCTGAATGTGCACATCCGTAAAATCCGCGAGAAAATCGAAGAAAATCCTAATCAACCCCAATATATTAAAACCATCTGGGGTACCGGATACATGTTTGAGACCAGCCAAAACGAATAGCCATGGTACGCTGTTATTTAGATAAAAAAGAATGATCAGGTGAGGAAATCGATGAGAATAAGAAACGTGGTTATCCTATTTACGGTGATGTTATTGGTTGTTTATGGGTCTCTTATCAGCACGATTGCGGCCACCCAGATTAATCAGGTCGATGTTACGGAGATTAATGGAATCGTTAAAAGTATCGAAAAAGACTGGGCCGATGGAGCGGCTAAAAAATCTGGTACTGTTGGGACAATGTCCTATCAGATCGCCCTGGTTGGCGATGCAAATTATCAGGCACTTTTGTTTGACGGGATCAAGAATCGTCAGACCATTATCGATTTGACCGAATCAGCAGCTGATGGGCAGCTAGAACTACTGGGGAAGATCATCTTTCAAGCCGATGGCAGTGAAGAAGTAGCCGTCAAAAGAAGGCTGCTGATCATTGTCACGATCACCTTTCTGATTGTTTCAATGATGGTTTATGCGGTTTTAGGGCTGGTACACCGATCGATTCTTAGGCCCTTTGGTGTTATGAAAGAGTTTGCCCGAAAAATTGCTGATGGTGATTTGGAGTTTCGCTTGCCAATGGATCGGGGTAATTACTTTGGAGCCTTTACCGAAAGCTTTGATTTGATGCGGGAAGAATTGAGAAAGGCCAGGCAGGGCGAATATCAGGCCAATATCAGCAAAAAAGAGCTGGTCGCCGAACTATCCCATGATATAAAAACACCGGTGGCCACCATAAAAGCCATCTGTGAGGTGCTAGCGATCAAGCTGGCAACCGTTAAAACAGCCGATTTGCCAGCTTTAACGGCAGCAAGGACGCTGACTGAAAGCATCGAAAAAATTGCCGTGATCGATGCCAAAGCTGATATCATTGATGCCTTGATTAGCAACCTCTTCCACGCAACCCTGGAAGAACTGGAAATGCTAAAAATCAATAGCAGTGAACAAGCCAGCACTGTGATTATGCAAATGTTTAAGGATATCGACAATTTCGGGAAAATCCAATTTAAAAATGATCTGGTCGAGTGCTTGATTTTTTGTGACCCGCTGCGACTTAGTCAGGTGATTGACAATGTTATCAGTAATTCCCATAAATATGCCAAAACGGATATCGATATCTGGTTTAATCTCGACAAAATAGAAAAAAATCTGACGGTAAAAATCAAAGATTATGGAGCCGGGGTCGATCCTGACGAATGTCCGCTGGTATGTGAAAAGTTTTTTCGCGGTTCCGGGCAAACGGTTCAAAATACCCCGGGATCGGGCTTGGGTCTCTATCTGGCGCGACAGTTTATGGTCGGCATGGGTGGAAATCTCCGCTGTTATAATGAGGACGGCTTTGTGGTAGAATTACGGATCAAAGTGGTTTAGTTTTTCGATTTAAGAAACAGATAAGAAATTAGTAAGAGTTGGCAAAAGACCGGTTAAGAACATATCGCATATAATAAGGCCATGGAAAGCAAAAGCCGACCATGGTCTTTATCATCGGGATAAAGAAGCAATTTGTCAAGCAGGAGGAACTAATGGAAAATACAATTTTAAGGGCAGAAATGCTCAGTAAAACCTATTCAAACGGCAGCATCATGCAGCACGTCTTAAAAAATCTCAACATCGAAATAGCAGAAGGTGACTTTACGGTTATTATGGGTAGCTCAGGATCGGGCAAGTCGACCCTGCTTTATGCCTTGTCGGGGATGGACAAGCCGACCCTGGGAACCATTGATTTTAGAGGCGAGGAGATCTCCAAATATAACAATGACCAACTGGCTATCTTTAGAAGAAAGCATTGCGGTTTTGTTTTTCAGCAGATCTATCTCAATGATACCATGACGGTGCTGGATAATATTATGATCTCGGGCCTGCTGGTCAGCCGCGATAAAAAGACCATC
The DNA here is from genome assembly GCA_018903255.1 of Bacillota bacterium. Lineage (GTDB taxonomy): Bacteria > Bacillota > Clostridia > Eubacteriales > Eubacteriaceae > Acetobacterium. Next base: position 8,758 of record JAHIQT010000084.1, read on the forward strand.
GCCAGCCGGGCAAAAGAGCTGCTCCATCAGGTTGGCATGGATGATACCTGTTATGATAAGTATCCATCGCAGCTATCTGGTGGGGAAGCCCAGCGGGTAGCCATTGTCCGGGCACTGATCAATGCGCCGGAAATCGTCTTTGCGGATGAACCGACCGGAGCCCTTAACTCAACCAACGCCGTCAACGTATTAGATGTACTGACCGAGGTCAATGCCTCTGGCCAAAGCATCATCATGGTGACCCATGATATCAAAACTGCCCGCCGCGCTAACCGTATTCTTTATCTGAAAGATGGGGTTATCATCGACGAACTGAGTCTGGGAACCTATGTCAAGGACGATCCCAAACGACATGGAAGGCTTCGGGAATTTTTAGAAAGTATGGGATGGTAGCATGAAGATCCTGATGATTGCAACCAACAATATAAAAAAGGCCAAGGTGGCCACTGCCACCCTGATTATCCTGATTGCCATCACCACCATCTTTCTCTATGTGGGAATCAGTGTGCTATCAAATATGGATAGCTTTATCGATAAGAAAAACACCCAATCCAATGGTGCCCATCTCATCTCGATAAACGATGGAACCCATAATCAGGAGATCCGCGACATTTATGAATCAATCGAGTCCTATTCCTACAGTGAAGAGGAAACAGGGATGATATCGATGTCGTCCGCCTTTCAAAATATTGACGTTGGCGAAGAAGTCTATCGTATTTCCTCGATTTTTTTAAATCTTGATACGCCCCGGCAAATCTCGCGGGTGGATATCATTGATAAGACCGATCAAATGCCCCAAAATGGGGTGATTGTTCCCTATATCTTAAAGGTGGTTAATGGCTATCAAACCGGCGATACCTTAAAACTGATGGTCGATGATGCCAGTATCGAGCTTGAGATTGCCGGATTTTATGAAGATCTGATGTTTGCCAGTCCTTCTAACGTGAGTATGTATAAATTGTATGTCGGCGATCAGCAGTTTTCGGAATTCCTTTCTCAATCGGCCTACGGCTCAAAATGCACTTACATGGCGGTGATTACGAAAAATATCAATGAGTCGGAATCATTTGAAACCCAAAGTGCCAAAAAAATTGAAAACATCCTACCAGAAGGTACCGGCAGTTGCTTTACCCTCAGTTACGGAACAATGAAAACCGGGGTAAGTGTTTTTATCAACATTATTATGGCAGTGCTGGTCTCTTTTTCGATTATTATTTTAGTGATTGCGGCGATCGTGATTAAATTTTCGACCACCACCCATATTGAAAACAATATCAAGAATATCGGAACCCTAGAAGCGATGGGGTACACAAGCAGGCAAATCATTTGCTCGATTTTGCTCGAATACCTGATGATTGCCACCGTCGCTTTTGTGGTAGGACTGGGTGCGGCACTGTTGATTTCACCAATGATTACCAATGTCGTATCATCTGCAATTGGCCTTGGGTGGGCGACCGGGCTTGACCTTAAGGCGGTGCTGACAAGCCTAAGTGTGATCCTGATTGCGGTGCTGGGAATTGCTTATTTTAGCGCCTACAAAATCAAAAAAATCACCCCCCTAGTAGCTTTGCGCAATGGTGTCCAAACCCATCATTTTGGGAAAAATAGGTTCCCGTTAGAGCGGACAAAACTAAATCTCAATACCGCCATGGGTCTAAAAGCCTTGATGCTTAACAAAGGCCAGAATGCCATTGCCGGGCTGATCATCATGCTGCTGAGTCTGGTAAGTGTATTTGCATTGGCGGCTTACTACAATTTTTCGATTGATCAAACCGCGATGATCAAGCTAATTGGGCTGGAAACCGCCGAGGTGCAACTAACCGCCCTGGTGGATGAAGAACAAATATTTTCAGAAATTGCCGCGATGCCGGAGGTCGAAGACGTCATCAGGCTCAATTCCTTTGATGGGATGATCCAATTTAAGGGGCAAGAAAGCGGTGTAAATACCAGAATTACTGAAGATTACAGCCGGCTGAAAGTCAATACCTGCGTAAAAGGGCGGATGCCGGCACATGATAATGAGATTGCCATCACCAGCATTGTCCTTGGTAATCTTGGCGCCCAGATGGGAGATACGGTAGCGATTGATTATAATGGCATCAGCCAGGAGTTTTTGGTTGTTGGGGTAATCCAGCAGTTTAATATGTTGGGAAAAGGTGCCGCGATAACAACAGCAGGCATGAAAAAACTGGTGCCATCTTATCAAGAACAGAACCTGATGGTTTATCTGGCACAAGGTCAGGAGACCGACAAATTTATCACCAAAATAAACAATCACTATGGCAAAGAGCAAATTCTTTGTAACAGCTATTTCGAATCGATTGAAATGATGCTAAAATCATTTGAAACATCGATGAAAATTGTGGTAACGGCATGTCTGGGGATGATTGCAGTGATTATAGTCTTTATTCTGTTTCTAGTGATCAGGGTACGGCTATTACGTGAGCGAACCCGCCTGGGGGTTTCCAAGGCGTTGGGCTTTACTGCCAATCAGCTGATTGGTCAAATTATAATTAGTGAAATGCCGGTCATTATTGGAGCGGCGGTGGTGGGCGCCATTGCCGGCTATTTTGCCACCAATCCGCTGCTGGCCCTGATGCTTGCGGCCAATGGCATCTTAAACTGTGATTTTTACGTCGATCCCAGCCTGGTGCTGTTCACAGCAATCGGAATCAGCCTGCTAGGACTAACAACGGTGCTGCTTGTTGCCGGCAAGATCAGAAAAATTAGCCCCTGTAAGATGTTTGAAGAAGGGGTGGATTAATAAAAAAGTCTAATCAAAATTGTCAGTAAGGGTGTTCAAAAATCTGAGTATGATCGCCTAGAAGATAGCAGATTGATACTAATCGCGAAAAATGTATTTACAAATAAAGATCGACATGCTATTATGACCATGAGTCACATGACTCGCGGTCATAATAGTGTCGAGATACTATCTAAATGCCAGCGCGCACATATTTTAATTTATCTGAGGAAAAGAGGGGGAATAAGGCGATGTTAACAAAGCAGGATCTCGTTCAGCATGAAGAATACCTGAAATTAAATGAATTGGGTGAGTTTGTCATTGATATCGATGAGGACTTGGAAATTATCGATTTTCATACACATATGTGCAATGTTCTGCCGATTAAGCATATTGATCCAAATTCAAAAGGAAATAAGCTCACATTTCCGACGCTTCCGCCAATTGAAAAGACTGATTTTTCAGTGCCCTACTGGACAAAAGAAGAACTAAATATTAACCAGAAAGGCATAATGCCAGTGTTTCGATATGTGAAAAATGCCTATGCTGTGTTGCAGGACGTGAAAAAAGGCGGAACTTATGATAATTGTTTTAAGTCCCAAGCGGATAATAAGATTGTACTCAATGTGGTGCTGCCATTGAGCACAAAAAAATGCGACTGTTCACCAGAGGCGCTAAGAATTGCCGCCGATTATCCGAGCCGATTTGTAGCATTTTGTTCGGTTCATCCCGATGATCCTGAGATGAAGAAAAAAATAGTAAAATATAAAGGCCTTGGTGCAAAAGGCTTAAAGCTTAAGATATCGGACATTGAGCTTAAAAATGATTTCAGTTCGCTAGTGACGCTGTTTAGAACCTGTCATGAAGCAGAATTGCCGGTTATCTTGCATACCGGGTCAATTCCTGTGGATCAGGAAAGGACATCTAAACTGCTATGGAAGTTTTTAAGGTCAACCCGAGTTGAATTATTTGGTCATCTACTTAAGGAAATGCCAAAAGATTTTGTCTTTATCTTCGGACATAGCGGGGTTTGCGAATATAAACTTGTCGCCGAATATTTAAAAAAATTTCCGTCAAGTTATGCAGAATTGTCAAGCCAATCCCAGCATAGCATCAGATATTTAATCGATGAGGTCGGTTATGAACGGTTGTTATTTGGCTCAGACTGGCCAGCCTTGCCTCAGGCAATCACTCTTTCGCGCGTATTAATAGCAACCTCAGAAAACAAAGATGCAAGGGATCATATCCTAAGTAAGAACGCTAAGAAGCTGTTGAAGCAATAAAAAGATATTTGCTTAAAGCCATGACGCCATCCGCCGGTATCATGGCTTTTTTTTCTAAAATGGATTAATTTTCTTGATTACTCTGATATAATGAAGAAAAGATTGGAATTGTAATTGAACTAATGAAGGGACGGTGCTTGAGATATGCCATTTGAAATCATCCGAAACGATATTACTAAAATGTCGGTCGACATCATTGTTAATGCCGCCAACACTGGGTTAAAAATGGGCGGCGGCGTCTGTGGGGCGATCTTTGCCGCCGCCGGGGCGGACAAGCTCCAGGCCGAATGCGACCAGATCGGTTTTTGTGCGGTGGGTGAGGCGGTGATCACCGACGGTTATCGGCTTCCAGCAAAGCGCATCATCCACACCGTCGGGCCGGTTTGGCAGGGCGGCACTGCCAACGAGGCCGAGTTGCTTTACCGAGCCTATACCAGTTCTCTGCAGCTGGCGCTAGAAGAGGATTGCAAAACGATTGCCTTTCCCCTGATTTCATCAGGGATCTATGGCTATCCCAAGGATCAAGCCTTAAAGATTGCAGTGGCGGCCATTTCGGAATTTTTGTTGGAACATGAGCTGCTAGTTTATTTGGTGGTTTTTGATAAAAAGGCTTTTGCCTTCAGCGAAAAGCTATTTACGGATATAAGAAAATATATCGATGACCATTATGTGGATGAACATCCTGTTGATGAACGAAATATTGAATTTGAACCCGACCTGCCCAAGTATAGTCGGGTGCGCACGACCGCTCCGCAAGAAAAGCTGGCTGAAAGTCAGCCCTTTATGCCGGCACCGACGGTAGCAGTCAAAAGGAGTCTGGAGGATCTGTTAGGGCAACTCGACGACTCGTTTTCAGAGATGCTGCTGCGACTGATTGATCAAAAGGGCATGACCGATGTAGAAACCTATAAAAAAGCTAATATTGACCGAAAATTATTTTCCAAGATCCGCAGTAAAAAGGATTATAATCCCAGCAAGGCTACCGCGATTGCCTTCGCCATTGCCCTGGAGTTAAATCTTGACGAGACCCGCGATCTGCTGGGGCGAGCCGGCTATGCCCTCTCCCACAGCAACGAGTTTGATCTGATTATTGAGTATTTTATCAATGGAGAAAATTATAACATTTATGAAATCAACGAAGCTCTATTCGCCTTTGACCAGGCTTTGTTAGGCGCCTGATTGTCGTTTTGAAAGCGACCAACGACCAGGCAAATCGTGTTATCCTTTGATTAACAAAGAAACGGAGGATAATACGATGAACACAAATCAAACAAATCAAGAAAAAACTACTAAAACGGAACTGGTCTTTATTCTGGATAAAAGCGGCTCGATGTCGGGTTTGGAAAGCGATACCATCGGCGGTTACAATGCCATGCTTAAAAAACAGCAGCAAGCCCCTGGTGCAGCTCGGGTCACGACAGTACTTTTTGATGATAACTATGAAGTGCTCCACGATCGGATTGATATCCAGGGTCTTGCCCCGATCACCGAAAATGAATATTATGTCGGCGGCTGCACCGCCCTACTCGATGCGATTGGTAAAACCATCCACAAGATTGTCAATACCCAGCGCCATACCAAGCCCGAATATCAGTCCGATCAGGTTATTTTTGTGATCACCACTGATGGTCTGGAAAATGCCAGCCGGGAATATTCCTATGAAAAGATCAAGAAAATGATCGAACTCGAGAAGACCCAGTATCACTGGGAATTTATTTTCCTGGGCGCCAATATTGATGCCCTTGAAACCGCCGCCAGGTTTGGGATTGATGCCGATCGGGCTGCCAATTATCATGCTGATGGTGCCGGCACCCAATTAAACTATCGGGTGGTTAGTGAGATGGTCAGTGAATTTCGGGCCTGCAAACCGATTCCCGCCAATTGGAAGGCGAAAATTGATGAGGATTTTGAGCAGCGAAAGAAAAAGAGCTAATTGGAGCCAAGAAAACAGCAGGTAGGCTAATCCTACCTGCTGTTTTTGAGACTCAAAAGGGGTCAATAGGTCTTGCCAATCATTCGATAAAACGATATGATAATTATAAAATGAATACGATAGAATGGAAAAAATAAAGTGGAATCCAATAATAAAAAATATACATGTATGAAAGAATTGGAAATCTTCAATATCCTGACTGAGACCGAAAAAAACGTGATTTATGGTTTTGCCAGGGGTGGCTTGCTAAAAAAAGGTCAATTATTATTTAGTCAGGGCGATGAAGGGGATAAGGTTTTTTTAATTCAAACAGGAAAAATAATGTTGCAGAAATTCACCGAAGAAGGCACGAAAATTGTCATTGACATCTTAAAACCGGGAGACTTGATTTGTGAAAACATTATCTTTGAAGAAATTAATTATCCATTTAGTGGTGTCGCTCTGGCAGACAGCTATATCTGCGCCTGTTCAAAAAAAGAGATGGTTGAACTAATTAAAGATCCAGCGATTCTTGAAAAAATATTTTTTAGCATGAATAGCAAAATGATGGAATACACTGAAAGAATGACCAATAATGCCTTAAAAGATGTCCAGAATAAGGTTTATAATACCTTAAAGCAGATTGCTGGTCGGCATGGACGAAAAACTAATCTTGGAATAGAGATTGATTGCTATTTAAGCCATGAAGATATCGGGTTTCTAGTTAATGCATCCCGGGTTTCGGTAACCCGTTCAATCAATCAGTTGATTGAAATGGGAAAGCTGGGGAAAAATAATCGGCATTACATTGTCCATTAGAAAAAGTGTAGCCTGCTATACAGAAAATAGTTTAGGTTAGCGATATAATTTAACCAGAATACAATTCTGGAGGTCAAGATGAAAAAAATAGTATGTATTAGCGGTTCACCTGTCAAAGACAGCAATACGGACAGAATGCTGAAAAATATTGGCGATAGTACGGGGCTCGAATATGAGTTCATTAAGCTGAGTAACCGGGTTGTCCGGCCATGTTTAGCGTGTAAAGCTTGTGTGACAACAAATAAGTGTGTTCAGAACGACGATTTTCAGGAAATAAGTGAACTTATCTTAGGCGCAGATGCAGTTATTTTCGGAACATACACTCCTTATGGCATGATTGATGCTTTCTCAAAAGCACTCTTTGAGCGATTATGGTCGATGCGACACATCAACACTTTAAATAGTGGGAAGTATGCGATCACCGTGGTAACATCGCTTAATCGGGACGTGGCCGAGCAGGTTAATCGGGAAATTGCCATGGAAATGGTCCTGGAGGGATTTGTTTTGCTAGATCAGTTGGTCATTAATGGCAGTGTTCCTTGTTTGAGTTGTGGCTATGGGGAAGAGTGCAAGAATTCTTTTGCCCGCATGCAGGTTGGCGAAAAAGGTCATGTTTCTGCATTAAGTTGTTTTGATGTGGAAAACCAAAGCGTTTTTGAAAGAGGTGCGGAATTAGGAAAATTATTGGGCACCTACCTGAAAGATGACCAGTTATTTGACCGGGAAGGTCATCAAAAGAACATCGCAGGAATGATGGAAAAAATGATGCCGGCAATGGACAAGGGCATTCGACAATGGCGGGAAGAAGAACTTGCCAGTGTTAATCGGGAGACTAAAAATGGCTGATCGCTTTTGAGCATCGCAATACTAGGAAAATCTGACCCGCTAGGGTTGGTCAGTCAATTGCGAGCCATGATTTAGTAAGGCTCTATAAAACAAACATCCAAATACCTAAGTGTATTTGGATGTTTGTTTTAAATTCGATGAGTAGTAGCTTTATGCAGTACGCTTAGAATTCTCACTTCACACGTAGGCTAATTACTTCCAGTGAATCGCCCTGTTTTCGGTAGCCAGGGCCGCCTCTTTAAGCGCTTCGCCAACAGTCGGATGGGCATGAATGGTCGAGATAATTTCTTCTACCGTCGATTCCAGCCGCAGTGCCAGCGCCCCTTCGACAATCAGGTCGGTGGCTCTGGGGCCAAGGATATGGACACCAACAATTTCCTTGTATTTTTTGTCGGAAATAATTTTAATCATCCCCTCGGTTGCGCCCATAATCAGTGACTTGCCATTGGCAGCCAGTGGGAATCGGCCGATCGAATAGTCTTTTTCATGACCCCGGATATCCTCTTGAGTAAGACCCACGCTGGCAAATTCGGGATTGGTATAGACACAGGAGGGATTGGTTTTTTCGTCATAAACGGCCTCATGACCCATGGCATTTTCGGCAGCGATCTCCCCTTGCTGAGAGGCTACGTGGGCCAGCATGGTTTTGCCCAGACAATCCCCGACGGCATAAACATTCTCCAGATTGGTCTGCATTTTCGGATTCACACTAATCCCTTTTTTATCCCAGTTGATGCTGGTGTTTTCCAGTCCCAGCGTCGATAATTCGGCTTTGCGTCCAATTGCCACCAGTATCTTATCAGCGGAGAGATCACTCTCGTTATTGTCCTTTTTAATTTTAAGGGTTGTTTGGCGCTCATCACCCTGGACAGATAATACCTGAGTACCCGTTAAAATTTCTATCCCATCTCGCACAAGTTTTTTGCGCAACATTTCGCCCAGTTCACCATCCATAAGTGGCAAAATTCCTGGCTGCATTTCGACAATGGTCACCTCGGAGCCGAATTGATTGTAAACAGACGCCATTTCCACACCAATGACACCGCCACCTATAATCACCAATCGTTCCGGCACATGATCCAAAGTCAGCGCCCCGGTGGAATCCAGGCAATTGGGATGATCAATGCCAGGAATCGGTGGAAGTGCTGGCACTGAACCGCTGGCAATGATAATTTTATCCGGTCGCAGTTCATCAGTTTTACCGGAAACGTCAGTCACCAGCAAGACCTCATCATTTAAAAACTGCGCCGTGCCGGAGATAAGCTTAACCCCGTTGGCCTTAAGCAGTCCTTTGACACCGCCAGACAGCTTGGTGCTGATCTGTTCCTTATGGGCTTGAATTTTTGTCCAATCATAACCGACATCAGGAATGACTAAACCAATTTTCGCCGAGTTTTTAGCTTCGGTTAACACTTCGGCAGAATGAAGCAGCGCCTTGGTGGGAATACAGCCCACATTTAAGCAGGTCCCGCCCAGCTTTTCTTTTTCAATCAGGGTGACCTGGGCGCCCAGTTGGGCAGCCCGAATGGCCGCCACGTAGCCCCCGGGGCCACCACCAATTATTGCAATATGTGTCATCGTTTTACCTTCTTTCACAGCACTTAAACAAGTAACAGGGCAGGGTTTTCAAGATATTCACCAATCCGCTGTAAGAACTGAGCGGCCAAAGCCCCGTCAATGATCCGGTGGTCAGCGGTGAGACTCAGATTCATCATCGGAGCAATGCTGATTTGACCACCGATAACAACCGGGGTGTCAATCATCGCATCGATACCTAAAATAGCCAGTTCCGGTTGATTGATAATCGGGGAAAAAGAAGTAATTCCATAGGCTCCCAGATTAGACAGGGTAAAGGTGCCACCAACCAGATCGTCCATATTGGTGCGGCCGGTCTTGGCCTCGGTAATCAGTTTTTCGGTTTCTTCAGCGATTTGAGAAAGCGACTTGCGATCACAGTTTTTGACGTTAGGAACCAAGAGTCCTGAATCCAGACCGATGGCCAGGCCGATATGGGCGTGGGGATGAAGAATCAAGGTATCATCAACCAGGCTACCATTAATATGAGGGAACTCCAGCAAAGCCTGGGCACAGACTTTCATGATAATATGATTAAAGGTCAGCTTGAGACCCCGTTTCTCAAATTCAGGTTTTAAGCGTGACCGGAACTCTTTCAGGCCGCTGGCATTCACAGGCCGGGTATAGGTAACCCGGGGCGAGATGCTCCAGCTTTCACTCATTCGCTTGGCAATGGTTTTACGCATCCCCTTGAGTGGAATGCTTTGAGGGCTGGCATCGGGTGCTTGCGATTTCGTCAGCAACGCTTCGACATCTTTTTTCATAATTCGACCATCGCTGGCTACGGTGCTTAAATCAAGGCCAGAGGCAGCGGCCATTTTTTCAGCAACCGGGGAAACGGCGGTTTTTTTATCGGCTTTATCAGTAGGTGTATCATTTGGTATATAGTTATTAACATCATCCACAGTAATACTGCCCTTATTGCCAGTGCCAGTGATTAGAGCGAGATCAAGGCCCTTTTCTTTGGCCAGTTTTTTAGCTAACGGCGAAGCATTGATCCGGCCGCCAGCTGTTTTAGCAGGGGTTTCGGCAATAGTGGGAGCATCGTCGATGGGCGTAGCGGCATCTTCGACACCTGCACCACCACCGGCTAATAATCCAGAAATATCTTCGTTAGCTTCACCGATAACCGCGATCGGTTCCAGGCAGGTAACGGTCGCTCCGTCAGCTTCGATAATTTTTAGTAGCACCCCAGCTTTGGGGGATTCAAATTCATTGGTCAGTTTATCAGTTTCGATTTCGCAAAGAATATCACCTTCGCCAATGGGATCGCCCACAGCAACATTCCAGCTGGCAATGGTACCTTCTGTCATTGTCAGCCCAAACTTGGGCATGACGATTAATTGTGCCATAATAACCTCCGTATTTTTTTGATTTCATTGAGCTGTAATCTTCTAAGGATAAGATTACAGCTAGCTGTCAGACTAAGGGATAAAGCAGTACCGACAATTGTTACATCATGTTGTGACCTAGGGGTCAGACTCTACGCATCGGAGCGGACACGGCAAAGCCTGTCCGATTCCGCAGCGAACAACAGATTAACAATTGGTCGGTACGGGATCTCACCGATAACCTTAAGAATTAAGCCATGACTTCCTTGATGGCGTTGTAGATGTCCACATCGTTAGGCAGGACAAAGTTTTCCAGATTGGGCGCAAATGGAATCGGGGTATCCAGGGCGTTGACCCGTTTGATTGGGGCGTCCAGATTAAAGAAACAGGATTCTGAAATTATCGCTGCCAGCTCACCGGCAAAACTGCCGCGTTTGACTTCTTCGGTGGCAATGACCACCCGGGTTGTTTTTTCAATCGAGTCGAAAATCATCTTTTTATCCAGCGGATAAAGGGTTCGGGGATCAATGATTTCCACGGAAATCCCTTCCTTCTCGAGTTTTGCTGCCGCTTTAAGCGCTTCGTGAACCATTTTACCGGTGGCAACCACGGTGATATCGGTTCCTTCCCGTTTGATGTCGCCAACCCCTAATTTAATCGGGACGATCACATCATCGACGTCGCCTTTCATGCCGTACATGGCTTTGTGTTCGACAAACATGACCGGATCTTCATCATCGATAGCACTGAGCATCAGACCCAGGGCGTCTTGTGGTGTTGATGGATAAACGACCTTTAATCCGGGCACATGTGTTAACCAGGCTTCTAATGATTGGGAATGCTGGGCTGCGGCACTGACGCCACCGCCACCGGGTAAACGGACAACCATCGGAACAGAAATGTTTCCGCCGAACATATATCGCATTTTGGCTGCCTGATTGACCAACTGATCCATTCCAACAGTTAAGAAGTCAATAAACATCAGCTCAGCAATCGGGCGTAAGCCAGTGGCGGCTGAACCGACCGCACAGCCGATGATAACGCCTTCGGAAATAGGGGTATCGCGGACGCGTTTATCACCAAATTCTTCGAAAAGACCGGCAGTGACACCAAAACAGCCACCAAAAGCTCCGACATCTTCTCCGAAAATACAAACATTTTCATCTTCTTGCATTCTAATGCGCATTCCTTCACGAATGGCTTCTCCATAGGTCATTTGTTTCATCTCTGTCGAACCTCCTCAACAATATCAAAGTAAATATCTTTTACCGCACTGGATAATTCCGGATAAGCGCTGGCATTGGCAAATTCAATCGCTTCAGCAATTTCTTTAACCACGGAGTCCTGGAGTGCTTTTAGTTCTTCAGCCGTTACGATTTCACTATCGATCATGTGTTTCTCAATCCGTGGCATGGGATCTTTTTTCATCCACATTTCCTGCTCTTCGGTGGGTTTGTATTTACCGGCATCGCCTTCGAAATGGCCGCGTTGACGGTAAGTTTTGCACTCAATGAGGGTTGGACCCTGGCCTTTTCGGGCCCGTTTAACGGCTTCAACAGCAGCTTCGTGAACGGCAATAACATCATTGCCATCGACCGAGATGCCCGGAATACCATAGGCGCTACCACGATCAGCAATATCTTTAATGGCCTGATGGCGGGATTGACTCATGGAGATCCCGTAGCCATTGTTTTCACAAACAAAAACAACCGGCAATTTCCAGATGCTGGCCAGATTCAGAGACTCATGGAAGGTTCCCTGATTGGTTGAGGCATCGCCAAAAAAGCAGACGCAAACCTGATCGGTACCCCGGTATTGAGCGCTGAAACCAGCTCCGACAGCCAGATTATGGCCGGCGCCAACGATGCCGTTGGCACCAAGAATGCCTTTGGTAGCATCGGCAATGTGCATGGAACCGCCTTTACCCTTACAGTAACCGGTTTCTTTTCCGTAGAGTTCGGCCATCATGTATTTCAGATCGCCGCCTTTAGCAATGATGTGACCGTGGCCACGGTGGGTACTGGTGATGTAGTCGGCATCGTTAAGCGCCTGGCAGACGCCAGTGGCAACAGCTTCTTCACCTAAATAGAGGTGCACAAAACCGGGGATGGCACCTTCGGCAAAAAGGTTCATGGCCTTTGTTTCAAATTCCCTGATCCGTTTCATGCGGATGTACATGTCTTTGATAATCGCTTTATCAAGTTTCATAAATTCAGTGTTCTCCTTTTTTGTATTATCCAAAAATTTTAGATGACTTATCTGATCAAACAGGTTTCGGCAACACCCGTACCGACCAATTGTTAATCTGTTGTATGCTGCAAGCTCGGACAGGCTACGCCGTGTCCGCCTTGATGCATACAACATGATATAACAATTGTCGGTACTTACTTTAGTTTTGTCTTGCAGTCTAAGATTTTGGATAACATAACTAATAACAAGAACCGTGCCAACTTTAAAAATCAGTTGGATATTTTTTTAAAATGGCTTAAGCATGGGGTTTGATCTGGGCGAGGGATTTTTTGCACAAAAAAAAGATACGCCGGATTTCTTAGGCGTATCTCATATTTGCGAATTGCTTGTCTCAAAAATGAGATAATTCTCACATATGAGACGAATAACGATAATCTTTGATATCAAGATGGTATTTTTTAATTTTTCGGTATAGTGAGGCGCGACTGAGACCCATCATTTCGGCTGAGGCTTCCACACAACCCTGGGTTTCTTTTAAGATTTTTTCAAGGTTCGCTTTAACCAGGTCGTCCAGGGTGGTGCTGCTTGCCGGTGGCAAGGCCTTGCTTTCTTCACTATACTTTGGTGGCGGTGTGGGTAGATAATCGCTTGAGATGATCGGCTCCGGACACAGGTAAAAGGTTCGCTCAATGTAATTCTGGAGCTCTCTGACATTGCCTGGCCAGGGATGAAGCTTAAGACCTGCCAGGAATTCTTTTGACAAGGTTTTGGTGTGCTCAGGATATTCCCGGTTGAGGCGATCCAAGAAGTGGGAAGCGGCCCAGACAATATCATCGCCGCGAACCCGCAGCGGCGGAATGTGAAGATAAATAACATTCAGACGGAAATAGAGATCTTCTCGGAAGCTCTTGTTTTTAACCTCCTGCTCCAGATTCCGGTTGGTGGCAGCGAGGATCCGGATATTTAATTTGCGTTCGCTTTGACTGCCGATCCGTGAAACGGTACAGGTTTCCACCACCCGGAGCAGTTTAGCCTGAACCTCCAGCGGCATTTCGCCAATTTCGTCCAGAAAAATCGTGCCGCCTTCGGCCAATTCAAACTTTCCGGGCTTGCCTTCGCTAAGCGCCCCGGTAAAAGCGCCTTTGCAATAGCCAAACAGTTCGCTCTCCACCAGATCGCGAGGCAGGCAGGCACAATTAACGACAATAAAAGGCCCCTGAGAAAAGGAACTGGAGCGGTGAATGGCGTGGGCAAACATTTCTTTACCGGTACCGCTTTCGCCTTCGATGAGGATACACTTCTTGAATCGGGCCATCTTTTCGGCGGTTTTGATAATCATCCGCATCTGCGGGTTCTGGGTGATAATGTCATCAAAGGTATAGGTCGCCACGTTGCCGCTGACCCGGTTGACAGCGCTATGGAGGTGTTTGATTTCGCGAATGCCGATCGAGTAGCCTTGAATTTTATCGTTTTCCAGAATGCGGGAAACATTGGCGCTGCATTGAATTTTTCGACTGCCGGTATGAGCGGTGACATCGGTATAGTAACGGGTTGTCTCTTCTAAATCCCAGATTTCACTAACAAGATCCATTTTCTTAAATATTTTCTTAAAACTGAGTTCATTAAACTCATCCATGTTAAGTTGGAGAATTTTTTGAGCACCGACATTCATCCATTGGAGATTAAAGTTTTCGTCGGTGACTAGAATACCATCTTCGGTGCTATCCAAAGAGGCCGACATCGATCGATAAGTATGGGATAGTGCCAGTTCGTTTTCAATACTGTAGGCTGCCGCCACGACAATCCCCAGGGTATGGGAGTGCAGCTTGTGGCTTTCCCCGGACATGTTGAGCACACCGATGATTTCCCCCTTGACATTGTGGATGGTGGTGGCCGAACAGGTCCAAGAATGATGGGGGACGCAGTAATGTTCAGCACCGACCACATGAACTGCGGTATCTTCATCGAGCGCGATGCCGATGGCGTTGGAGCCCACGGCTTCGGTTGTCCAGACGGTACCTTTTAAAAAACGCAGTTCGGATGCCCGCATACTGACCACCTCATCGCCGATAGTATCCAGTAGCACCCCGTTCTTATCGGTTAGAACCAGAACAAAGTGAGAGGATAAAACGATTTCATAAAGGTTTTGCATAATTGGCTGGGCGATTTTGATTAGCTCACGGTTTTCGGCCAATACCTGTGCTAATTGGCAGGCATCGATACTTTCCCCTTTACCGCCGTTTACATCCATTTTTATATTTTGGCAGTGGTTCCAGGAACGCTGGATAATTGGCCGGGTGTTTTCATCCAGAATGCCATCTTCAACAAAGTTTATCCAATTGTTTTTAAGTTTATTCAGATCAGGTTCCATCTTAGTTAATCCTTTCTGGAAAGAATATGGCAAAACAGCAGACTACAGCGATGATATTGAAGACGCCTTGAAGCTCGAGAAAAACTGAATTAGTCGGTTAGCGCTCGTCTTAGTCGTTGACAAAGAAGAGTGTGACAGGTCTTATTGAATCACATTATAGCGGAGTTTCCAAAATAAATCAAAAATAATTGTAAAAAATAAGAATTATTGAAATTTTAGGTGATAGAAAATATCGGATCAGTTATTTTGGTTGGAGAAAAGCAGGACTTGTGTTATATTGAATAATTATAGTTTGTGTTTGAGAAAGTCAATCGTGTAAAGTGATATGAATCAGGAGGTCTCAATGGATATCGAAATGAGAACAATAAATCAAGCGGATTTAAAACAGGCGACAGAAATCTGGAATTTTATCCTTGCCGAAGCCAATAGCTTTCCTGGTGATCAGCTTCTTTGTGAAGATCAAGCAGCAGCGATGTTTGCCGAGCAAACCGAGACGATTTGCGCCCGCTGCGGCGAAGAGGTGGTTGGTCTTTATATTCTGCACCCCAACAATATCGGTCGCTGTGGGCATATTGCCAATGCCTCTTTTGCAGTCAAAGAAGCGTATCGGGGCAAGGGGATTGGGCGTCAATTGGTGCAAGACTGCCTCACGCGCAGCAGGGAAAATGGCTTTAAAGGCCTGCAGTTTAATGCGGTAGTATCGACTAACTACCCGGCTATTACCCTTTATCTAAAACTGGGTTTTAAGATCATTGGCACCATTAAAGAGGGCTATCGATTAAAAGATAACAGCTATGTGGATACCCTTATTTTCTTAAAAAGCTGGTAAGTGGTTAGCTTGAAAAATTATAAAATAAAAATCAGGAAAGTGATGTGACGACAATCAAACTATTACAATTGGATGAAAAGGACTTTGAAAAAATATATCAACTGATGGAGCGCTCTTTTCCCATCGAAGAAGTTAGAAGCCGGGAAAATGCCAGAGCTCAGCTGCGGGATCCCAATTATCGTATTTTGGTTTCAAAAAACGAAGCGGATGAAATCCTTGGATTCATTGCCGAGTGGAATTTAGGCGCCACTATTTTTTTGGAGCATTTTGCGGTGGATTCGAGCTTACGGAGTGGCGGAATTGGTTCGGGGATGATGTCGGCTTATTTATCCGAGGCTTCTAAGCCAGTGATGATTGAGGTGGAAGACGAAAAAAACGAAATCAACCAAAGGCGGATTGGTTTTTATCAGCGGCTGGGTTATCAGCTGTCCGAATACGGCTATCATCAGCCGATGATGCGGGGCGATGGCAGTAAAAAGATTGCCCTTAGAATAATGAGTTTTCCTCAGCCATTGACAAAAGAAGCTTTCGAAAATTTTAGACACCAGGTATTTAGCCAAATCTATAAGACGATCGATGCCTAGACAAATAAAAAAGGATGGCTTGCTGTTTGGCAAGCCATCCTTTTTTAGAGCTCATTTTTAAAGCAGGGTAACCTGATTTTTACCCTTTGTCTTGGACTGATAAAGAGCCTTGTCAGCTCGTCGGAGGATGGTATCTTCGGTGTCGATATCAATGGCTTGGGTTACCCCGATGCTGACCGTGATACTAAATTTTGCAAGCAATGGATCATTGACAATTTCATGTCGCAGGGTCTCAAGCTTTTCAGCCGCTAATACCCCGGGAAGGTAAATAATACCACTGAACTCGTCACCACCCCAGCGGGTGATGAGATGATCACTGAGGGCTGCTTTACAAAGTGACATCACATGTTTTAAGATCTTATCGCCCTGCAAATGGCCGTGGGTATCGTTGACGTCTTTAAAGTGATCCAAATCGATTAAGAAAACAGACCAGAAGTCCTTCGTCTCATCAGTCAGAGCCATGGTCACCTTTAACTTTTGGTCGAAATCCTTTCGATTTGTGAGGATTCCCAGATTATCCAACAAGGCCAGTTTTTCCATCTGGCTATCATTTTTAATGATGATCCGCTGGACAATGATCAGCACCGAGGCCAGAACTAGGATAACAATCAAAAGATCATAGTATAATTGCTGATTAAAGGACTGAGCCAGTTCCGAAGTGTCTTTTCTGACAATCAGAAACCAATCGAGTTCTTCAATATAGTGACTGATGATATACTGTTGATTGTAGATATCATCGTCGTTAAAGACATTGATGGTGTCGGTTTTATTATAAAGATCGGAACCGATGGCGGCATATATGCCCAGATCGTTAATATTCTGATTCTCGATCAAATTGGGATTGGTATGAGCCTGGATCAATCCGTTTTCATCAATCAGAAAGGCTTCCAGATCATAATCGCGCTCAAAATTTTCAAGTAGCTCTTGAACATAGTTCATTTCAATTCCAACCCCGATCACACCCAGAAGGTTTCCCTGCTCATCCAGTATTTTGCAATTAATAAAGATGGTCAAGCGCTGGTTATCGACCTGATCCTGATCAACATCCAGAGCATAGAGCTTATCCTGACTGATAAATTGATAGTACCATTGGTCATGGTCATCCAGCGGTGAAATGGTTTTAAACAAACCATTGTAATGAAAATAATTAAGAGAGCTGGCTGAAACCAGAAAAACGGAATGATAATTGTATTTACTCCGGATTCCCCACAGATAATCAATGATTTCCTGATTCTGCTGAGGATCTTCCTGCTGGAGCCACTGCTTGACAAAACTGTCGTTGGCCATGGTTAGGCTGACAAAAATAGGCTTGGTCAGTTCATTGTTGATTTCTGAATAGATATTAGTAGAGGTGAGTTTGGAAATATTTAGGACATCATCCTTGATGATCTTGCTATAGGTTGTAAAGCTGAAAAATACAATCGCCACGATACCTATGAGTATGATCAGTGAGATTAGCAGGCCAATCTTATTTCGTTGTTTCATAGAGTCCTCATTCGTTTATTTTTATTTCAATTTTAAACATTAAAAAGAGCTTTTGTCAATCACAATTAAAAAAATCGATGATTAACAAAAGCTCTTTTATGGGCAGATAGGATTATTCAGGTGATTTGTTTTAAGAACTAAATACTTAGATCAATATGCTGAATCGTTCCGGCAGAACCGTTTTCGTTAAGATAGATGCCGGTACGCTGGAGTTGGCCATTGGTTTGATTGTTGGCTCCTTTAAGGGCAAAGCTGGTGCTGACGTTACCCAGATAAATGGCGCCGACGCCTTTTTGGCCGAGCGCCATTAACACATCATTGCCAGCGGCATCCTTGGACCAGATCTGCAGTTTATCATAAATGGGATCATTCTCGTCGATCCAATTATTGCCATCGGAATCATATTTAGCCAAATCATCAAAACCGTTGCCGCTTTGAGGACCGAAAAGCTCACTGCCATCATTGATTTTCCCATCCCCATTGAGATCCAAGGCCAGGAAACCGCTGCCGGGACCAACAAAGGAAATCTGATCGAGAGTGCCGTTGGCATCAATATCAAAGGCATATTTTTGCTGAGTCAGTGAAGCGGTGGCGGCACCGTAATTGATGACCAGTGGGTCAATCAGAAGCGGCTCATTGCCAGCCTTAATGTTGAGATTGGACTGGAACATGAATTCGCGGCTGAGGGAAAGCTGTAAATTGACATTGATTTCCCGACCATCGGCCGTTCTCACCATTGCCTGAGCTTGAAATGAAGTGCTTTGGGATTCGTAATGGGTGATGCTCTGATTGTATTCAAAGCCGCCACCAGAAGAAGTGCCGGCATTGCCGCGGGGCTGAGTGCCAGCTAAGCCTTGCGCCCATCCGGCCGCAGCGGATAGTAGCGAGCTTCGGCTGGCATAGGCACTTTGGATGGCCTGTCCCATTTTCGGATCTTCCAGCGTTGCCTTTTGAGGCTTGACGAACTTCACTTTTTTTCCGGTTAGGGCTTCAATCATTCGTTTTAACAGGGTAAGCTGCTGTTCTTCTTTGCTGGAGAGCGAAGCGGTTTCATCTCCCGAGGTCACTGTTGACACTGGGATTTGGCTTGACATAGGGGTTTGAGGGGATAAATTCTTAGCTTGTTCTGATAGTTCAAGGATATCCATCCCCTTTGCAGAAGCGCTGGCTGTAGTTGAAGTTACGGTATTGCCTTGAGCATCCCAGACTCTCAAAGACCCAACAGATTTGGTCGCTTCCTTATAACTGCTTTGACTTGCCATCGCGACGGTTGAACTTTCTATTTTCATAAATCCACCTCCATATTTTTTTCGAAATGATTACGTCTGAAAAAGACGTAATCTGTTAGATGTAATATCGGCAGATTAAAAAAAAAGATAAGTACTAAATTTAATAAAGTTGATTAGTTCTCAGGACCAAGTGTCACGGTCTTACCTTCAAGAATCATATTGGTGGTTCGTACCGCACACATTTTGCCGCACATGGAGCAGCTATGCTTATCTTCGGTGGGGGTGCTTTCGTAATAGTCTTTGGCTTTTTCACCATCAATGGCCAGCTCGAACATGGTGTCCCAGTCGATCTTTCGCCGGGCGTCGGACATTTTGTTATCCCAGTCTCGGGCGTTGGGTATGCCCTTGGCAATGTCGGCGGCATGGGCGGCAATTTTGGTGGCGATGATCCCGTCCTTAACATCATTGATATCAGGAAGTCGCAAATGCTCAGCTGGGGTAACATAACAAAGAAAATCCGCTCCATTGGCAGCGGCGATGGCACCGCCGATAGCGGCGGTAATATGATCATAGCCCGGGGCAACATCGGTTACTAAGGGGCCAAGAACATAGAAGGGCGCGTTGTGACATAATTTCTTCTGAAGAATAATATTAGCTGCGATTTCATTGATCCCCATATGTCCAGGTCCTTCAACCATAACCTGGACATCTTTAGCCCAGGCTCGCTTGGTCAGATGTCCCATTTCAATCAGTTCACTGAGCTGAGAAGCATCGGAGCTGTCATCAGTGCAGCCAGGGCGCAGGGCGTCGCCCAAACTGATGGTGACATCAAATTCCCGGAGGATCTCCAGAAAATCATCATAATATTCATAAAAGGGATTTTCATTACCCGTCATTTCCATCCAGGCGAAGAGCAGGGAGCCGCCTCGGGAGACAATATTGGTTCGCCGCCCATCCCGTTTAAAGGCTTCTATCGCCCGTTTATTAATGCCGGCATGAATGGTCATAAAATCAACCCCTTCTTCGGCGTGGGCTCGGACAACCCGCATAAAATCCTGCGGTGTAATCGCAAGCAAGTCTTTTTCAAGATAACCAATGGCGTCATACATTGGAACGGTGCCGATCATCGCGGGAGACATGTTAATGAGTTGTTTTCTAAAAGTGTTTGTTTTTCCGTAGTTGCTTAAATCCATAATCGATTCGACCCCAAATTTTAAAGAGAGGTTTACCTTTTCCAGTTCCGCCTCATAGTTGTTACAGTCCCCAGATACGCCAAGATTCACATTGGTTTTTGTTTTCAGACCGGTGCCGACACCTTCCGGCGAAAGGGAATGATGTCTTATATTGGCAGGTATAGCAACCTGGCCGCAGGCGACCAGAGCCATGAGCTTGGCAGCATCCAGATTTTCCTTTTGCGCCACTGTCTTCATTTCCGGGGTGATAATCCCCTTTTTTGCCGCTTCCATTTGAGTTTTGTAGTTTCTCACAATAGTTTCCTTTCAGATTTGAGATTTTTGTGTATAAAAAAAGTGCCTTCCTGAATAGGAAAGCACTGAGAACACGTATTAGAAAATTAGCCAAAACGCCTTGCCTCCCTACGTTAGTATTAACTAACAGGTTCAAAGGGTCAGGTTTTAACCTTCTCAACTATATAAGTCCCCCCGCAAATCAGTATTTAATTGTGTGTATTATATCATGTAAAATATAAATGTCAAGATCCGGGGATCAGATTATCAGAAACAAAAAAAGACTGATTTAAGGGAATAATAGGTGAGTTCAATTTATAAGAAACAAAAAAATTATAAAAATTGGGACTGTCATTTTTGCTTGATTATTGTTATGATAAGGGCAATAAGTTTTGATCAACAAAAAGATTAGGAAAATTAGATGCTGCTTATTATTTTATAAGATGAGAATTGATAACAAAAATGAAAACGATTGAGCTGGTCTTAAACAGGTTATGACAAAGCAGACTGAGATGGTATCAAATGAAACTCAAATATAATACAATTGTGATTGCGCTGTGTAGTGCCGCCCTGCTTTTAGGGCTTACCTATGGGATCTTTTATTGGGTCTTCTACGGCTATCTTGATGAAGCCCAGAAACTTCAGATTGACAAAGATTTTGAAATGGTTGAAATGATCATCGAAAATGAAAAAGAAAATCTTAACAGTATTTTGAAGGATTGGGCCTACTGGGACGATACCTATAATTTTATTAGTGACCGAAATCCTGGTTATGTAACCGCCAACCTTAATGAGGAGTCGTTAGAATACCTGAATTTAAATATGATGATTTTTATCAATCTAACTGGCGACGTGATCGGGTATGGGGGTTTTGGCCTGAAAAATGAACAAACGGCGGCGCTGATGGAAAACATCAGACAAAAAAACTTATATACCGGGCTACTGACAGATGATGAGGACGTCAGAACAAATCTGATGATACTTAACGGACAGCCGTATTTGATTGCCTCCGGGTGGGTTAATAATTCCAACCTTACGGCAACAAGCAATGGCACGATCGTGATGGTAAAAACCGTAGATGACGAAATGACCGCTTATATCGAGGCGCTAACCGGTGTTAATGTAGAATTAAGAGAAGCCGGGGCGGTCGAAAATATTCAGGAAAACCAAATTTTCAAGAGAGACTTCGCGGGAAAACCCTATCTCACCGCCAGCCGACTGCAACGCGATGGTGATGACGAAAAAACCATGTTGATGACTATTTCCCGGGTTGAAGAAAACTTTAGCTTTATAAAGCATCAGTTTAATCTGTTTATGGCCAGTTTTGTGGGGATACTTTTGTTACTCCTCATTATTAATTATTTTTTAGTCAATCGTTATTTTTTTAAGAGAATAGAAAAGCTGATCGCCTTTACCAAAGAAGTGGGATTAAAAGGTGATACGACCTTATCCATCGAAATGGACGGAAGGGACGAACTCAAAACCCTGGCAGTTTCAATCAACCAGATGCTTAAGGAAATTGATCAGGCCAATCAGAGTATCGAATCGAATATCGCGAAAAGTAAAATCGATGAGCAAGAAATCTTGTTTTTGAGTTATTCAGATCCCTTGACACAGCTAAAAAATCGCGATTACATGAAAAGCCAGTTTAAAGTTCTTAGTCAACAACAAGGGGTTCACTATTTTATTATTACTCAACTTTCCCAGCTTAATTGACCAAACAAAGCCTTTATAAAAGAGGCCTGAGAGTCAATCCATTGCTGGAGTTGATTTTTTAACAGTGTAGACTTTCTAGAGCCTACCAAATTTAATTGTTCAACAAATAAGCTCATCAAACTTTGAAGAGCGGTTGAGAGTGACATATCCTGGATGTCGTCACAAAGCCTGAAGAATAATTCGCACAAGGTTTTATCATCATTTTCGCTTCGGCGAAGCCATTCCAGCAGGATGTATCGGGTAAAAACAATGGTTGTGTGGCTGATCATCATATCATAGCTTCGCCCCTGAAATTCGGTACCAAGCTTCATGAGTGACTTAGTGGATTTGAAGAAAACTTCTATGCTCCACCGATTCCCATAAATGCGGATGATTTCTTCATCAGACAAGGATAAATCGGTACTGAGTACTGTCAGCCAATCACTTTTTTTATTACGGTTTCTAACAAAAACAAGTTTAACCGGGATCCCGTTTTTCGTTTTTACAATGATAGATCCAAACTGGTTTCCGGGCGTATGTTTCGGCAAGCGTTTTCGCAATTCCGAAAGGCTATAAAAACCTTCTTTGTAGTGATAACGTTGCTTCAACTGCTTAACCATCCCAATCACATCCAGTCCCTCATCCAGAATGGCCCGAATCATGGGTTCGTGGGTAAACCAGCTATCCATTAAAACATAATCTGCCTGAATACCTTGCTTTAGCGCATTTCTGATCATTTGAACAGCGACATCGGTTTTCTTTTTGATGGCTTCGCTTCGGCGTTTGTAACCACTGGTGCGTTTGTCAATTGATTCTGAAACTTCTTGTATCCGTTTTTTTTTGCTGGCCGATGACATCATCGCAAAATCGGTTGGCACAAAACTGTAACCATCGGTCCAGCCAAGCGCCAGCAGGGTAAACCCTTTGATGAAGCGATGGTCGGCGTGGTCATAAAGATTGGCCAGCAATTCAACATGCTTGCTCCGGTTC
>JAHIQT010000085.1 GCA_018903255.1 Bacillota bacterium
CATCAGGGCTGGTGGTTGGCTTAATGCCAGTTGTAATTATTCTGGTTTTTATGCTTTTTAATCCCGACTATGTGACAATATTTTTTGAATCAAATCTTGGTATCGCCATGATTGTTATTGCAATGATTATGGAAATTATCGGCTACCTGTTGATCAGGAAAATTGTCAATATAAAATTCTAAAAGCGACGAGGTGAAATTTAATGCGATTTTTAGCAACAAGTGTTTCGGCGCTGCTTTTTGTGGTAATCTTAATCCTTTTTTATAATCAGGCAAAGGTTGCCGACACCAAAAAGAAACGACTCGATGCGATTAAAAAGCGAAATAAAAATGATCTCCAAGATGAGTATGAAAAACCCTTTATGCAACGGGTTATTTTACCGATCTATCAATCCTTAATCAAGAAGGTTTCATCCTTATTCCCCAAGAATAGCGGCACAAAAAACAAAAAAACCGAAACAAACCTCAGGCATGCCGGCTTGCAGCTAGCCGTTAATGAGTATAATGCCATTCGGCTGGTGGTTTTTGGAGTCTTTTTTATTGGCGCCTTCGTTATCACAGTTTTTACCCAGTGGAATCTTTTGAATGAATTATTATTCATATTTATAAGTATGTTGCTCGGAATAATTGCCCCGGTATTATTTATGAAAATTAAAATCAATAAACGTCAAGGCGCTATTTCTGATGAGTTGCCCGATATCATGGACATCTTATGTGTTACCATGGAAGCGGGGCTGGGTTTTGATTCCGCGCTGATTAAAATTGGTGAGCGTTTGAGTGGGGTTCTGGTGGCGGAACTAAACATCGTTCACTCAGAAATCAACTTTGGCAAGCCGCGAAAGGATGCCCTCAAGAGTCTGGGCGACCGCAATTCAGTTGAGGAGCTCAAGTCCTTTGTTGGTTCAATCATTCAGGCTGAACAATTAGGGATCCCGATTAACCAGGTCTTAAAGGCGCAGTCCGAAGAATTGCGCACCAAACGCAGACAAAGAGCCGAGGAAAAAGCGATGAAGGCACCAGTCAAAATGATGATTCCCTTAGTTTTTTTTGTGCTGCCGGTTTTATTTATCGTTCTTTTGGGACCAACAATATTACAGCTTGTTAAACAGTTTGGATAAGGGGTATAATTAATGAATAGATGCGTGGTACAAAGAGATGAGTCGATATTATTTAGTGATGTAAAAATAGCTGATCATTTCGCTGCGCGCTTGATTGGTTTATTAAAAACAGCGGGTCTCAATGAAAATCAGGGGCTTTTGTTAAATAAATGTAGCCAGATCCACACCTTTGGGATGAAATTTTCGATTGATGCGATATTTTTGTCTAAAGATGGGGAAATACTCCATATCGAGAAAGCTTTGGCTCCGGGAAAAGTCAGCCCTCATATCAGTAAAACAGTTTGGGTGCTGGAAGTCAGATCAGGATCCTGTGATCGCTTAAAGATTGACTTAAACCAGCAGCTCACAATCAGTCAGTAATTTAGAAAGGTATGATTAGCAATGGCAAAAAAATCGGAACAATTAACCTTAGATGCATTAAGAGACAAGTCCGTTCAATCGAAAACAAAATTGTCTTTTGGTAAAGAAATGAACGGCTATAGTAAAAAACAAGTAACCGAATACATCGATAACTTATCTGAGAACTTGCGCAGCGCCGAAGAATCCTTTAACAGCCGACTTGACGAGTATGCTGCGATGATCGCGATGCTAAAGCAGGAACGCGATCAATATGGGGAAATGTATAATCTCTGCAAAAGTTCAAAAAGTGACATGTCAGATCAGCTTGACGAACTAAAAAAAGAAAATCAGGCATTGAATCAATTAATTAGCGAACGCCTTGTCGATGATACTGCTACTCCGGTTGCTGAATTAATTCCTGCTGCTAGTGAAACCGAAACACAAAATAAGCTTAATGAATACCTGATTTATGAACAGGAAAGTGTCGAATTGAAGGCACAGCTGCATCAGTTAAAAGCGATGGTTAAAGATCTAAATGATGAGCTTAATAGCTATGCCAGGGAGAATCTTATCGATGCGGGATCCGGTCTTTCAGCTGGTGGACAAACGCAGCCGGATAGTCGCGTTTTAGAAAGTCAATATCAGGATATCCTTAAGGAACGCAGTGCCTTGCTAGCTGAAAAAACGCATTTACTTGAAGAAAATAAGACCCTGGTCAGTCAGATGACTGATTTACAGGAACAATTAGATCGCTTTGATTTAAATTGCAAGACCCAAATAAAGGCGGCGCTGTCAATTTACAAAAGCAATGCTGATCAATATATCAAAAGCCACCGAGAAATGCGGATGCAGTTAACCAATAACCTGAACAATTCGTTGACTTTGATCGACAGCGTCGATGATAGCCTACTAAATCTCACCGCAGAAGAACGATAAATACTGCCAATCAGGGCTAACCTAAGGTAATCCACTGTTATTACCAATTTTAATAAACGAGGAGGTCGCATATGTTTGATCGAATAATCGTTGTTTCTGAGCTTTCAAATGCATCATCTGAGATGGTTAAATGCGTTCGCAGCCTGCGGAAGCTTGGTGCTAAGGCCTGTTTGCTTGTCCAATGTTTTAACCCCCAGGATGTCGATACTGGCGTTAACTCTTATTTAATATCGATTTTCAATGAAAATTTAAAGAAACAGTCGGAAATTTTAAAAGATCACGGATTTACCGTCAAGACACGCATTATTTCCGGCAATATTAAGCAAGAGATCAATCAGATCGCCGAGGAAGATCAATCTTCCTTAATTGTTGTCGGTGCCGAGAAGCATTCACTGGTCAGTTCACTGTTTTTGGGTGGGATTGCTTATAATATTTTGTATGGGGCAACAAAACCAATCTTGGTCGTGCGCGAACAGCACAAAGAACAATTGCCGGAAGATGAAAGTGACTTGACCCGTCATCTTTTATTTCCGACAGATTTTTCAGAGAATGCTGATATCGCATTTGAACAAGTCAAGGAAATGGTAAAAAGCGGCGTTAAAAAAGTGACCATCTTCCATATTCAAGATGAATCTAAAATTAATCCCTATCTTTTGCATCGTTTGGTTGAATTTAATGAGCTTGATCATGACCGGCTTGAAAAACTCAAGCAAGAACTGCTGGCACTAAATGATGTCGAAGTCGATATCCAAATACGCTATGGCGCGCCAACCTCAGAAATAATTAAACGTGTTGCCGAAGAAAATATCCCCTTGATTGTCATGGGAACACAGGGTCGGGGCTTTATCAAAGAGATTTTTTTAGGTAGTGTCAGTCATAATATTGTTCGTCATGCCTCCGCTTCAGTGCTGTTGATTCCGGGGAACCGGGAATCAGAAGGACGCTAAGATCATCGCCAAAACAATTAAACAGTTGGATTCCACCACGAAGGGGGATTCCAGCTGTTTATTTTATTGAGACAAATGCTTAGATAAATGCTTAGATAAATGCTTAGATAAATGCTTAGATAAATGTTTTGGACAAATAATACTTGAATTTTTATGCATTGCAAAATATAATGTAAGACAGTTTACACAACAAGGAGGAAAAAATGAAAAGAAAAAGTTATTTACTGATCACAATGGTATTGGCAGCGACACTATTACTAACGGGGTGTGCAAGTAATTCAGCCAGTAGTGAAGATCCGCTGGCCGATGGCGTTTTGACTGCCGGAACAAATGATATGTATCTGCCACTAGAATTCCGGGATGAAAACAATGAGCTGGTTGGCTTTGACATTGACCTGGGTGAGGCACTGGCAGAGGAACTTGGGGTTGAAATGAAGTGGGTGCCGACTGCTTGGGACGGAATTTTTAACGGTCTGAATGCCAACCAGTACGACATTGTTTTATCTGGAACCAGTATTACTGAAGACCGCTTAAAGGGATTTAATATGACTGATCCTTATCTTGCTAATGGGATCGTGATTGTCTCTCGTACCGACGCAGCGCAAGCTAAAACACCAAAAGATCTGGCTGGTAAAACGGTCGGGGTTCAAATTGAAACCACTGCTGACTACGCCGCTGAAGCTTTAAAAACCCAGGAAGGTGTTGAATATACGGTCAGTAAATTTGATGCCATGCTTGACGCCTTTGCTGCCCTTGAAGGAAAGCAGATTGATAATATCATGACCGATATCAGTGTGGCTCAGTTTTATACCACTTTAAAACCAGAGGTCTATGCGGTATCTTCCGATGTCTTATCAAACGAACCGATCGGTATAACTGTTCGAAAAGCTGATACAGCCTTCAACGAACAATTAAATACAGCTCTGGACGCCTTGCGAGAAAAGGGAAAACTAACAGAGATATCAATGAAATGGTTTGGCGAGGATGTCACCCAAAATATTGATACGAATTTAAAAGTTATTGAGTAATTATTCGTTTTAAGTGTTTATCATAATTATTCTTTGGTCCCTGCGCTGAGATGAGATTCTGGCGCAGGGGCTTTTTATTTGCAAAGACTTTTGATTACCATTATACTGGTGTTAAGATAATCGATATCAATATTGATTTTGATAAGAAGGGAAACTGGAAGGATGAAGGATTTAATTTATTGGATATGGTTTATGCGTCTTGAAAAAATATCAGTCAAACAAAAAAATATCCTGCTTGAACAATTCATATCCCCAGAAGTGATTTTTTCATTGAGTGCTGAAAGTCTTGCAAAGACAAAAATCATTGACCAAAAGGCATTGCATTATTTTGATCAGGACAGATCACTCAAAAAAGCCCAAGCAGATTTATCTTACCTGGAAAAAAACACTATTCAATTTATCACCCGCTACGATCCCAAATTTCCGAAATCGCTTTCAAACCTTTATATGCCACCCTTAGGCTTGTATGCCAAAGGTGATCTATCTTTACTCAATGCACCACTATCGATTGGGATTGTCGGTTCGCGCAGCCCAACGGTGGCCGGCGAAAAGTTTGCCCGACTATTTGCCCAGTCGCTATCATCCCGTGGGGTTACAATCGTCAGTGGTTTAGCCGCTGGCATCGACGGCCAGAGTCATTGGGGCAGTGTCAATGAAGTGGGCAGCACGATTGCTGTTCTTGGTACCGGGATTGACCGGTGTTATCCCTACGCCAATCAAAAGCTCTTTGATCTGATGACCGAGAAAGCCCTGATTATTTCAGAATTTAATCTCGGTGAAAAACCCCTGCCCTTTCATTTTCCCCAAAGAAACAGGCTTATTAGTGGGCTGTCACAAGGAATTCTAGTGATTGAAGCCCGCAAAAAAAGCGGTTCATTAATTACCGTCAACCATGCATTAGAACAGGGCAAAAACGTCTACGTGATACCCGGTGATATTAGTGGATCAAACTGGGCGGGCGGCAATCAATTACTGAAGGAAGGCGCTAAACTTGTCACCGAGCCGAATGATATCCTTGAGGATTATATTATTTTTGATCAGCCGATCAATAAAAACGATGATAACAACCATCAGCCAACCCTAAAACTGACTGATCCCGATCAGCAGTTGCTTTATGATCTGATCAACAAGGGCTACCAGACGATCGATGAGCTGGTTGCTTGTTCAGCTTTACCGGTTAGCCGCGTCAATAGTCTACTGACGATGATGGAAATTGAGGAAATTATTGTGATAAAGTACGGAAATATTGTGTTAATTTAAGGACAATAGGTTATATTCGACTACATAGGTTTGTATCAAGTGGAATTATTTGCTATAATATGGCTATTTTAGAGAATAATCATCATAAAATTAAGAAAGAAGGAGGTAGTCAATGAGTAAAACCTTGGTTATCGTTGAATCACCGGCAAAAGCTAAGACCATCAAAAAATATTTACCAAAAGGATTTGAAGTTGAAGCTACCATGGGACATGTAATTGATCTGCCCAAAAGTCGGATTGGTATTAATATAGAAGAAGATTTTAAACCGGAGTATATAAAAATTCGGGGCAAGGCCCAATTACTGAAAAGCTTAAAAACCGCTGCCAAAAAAGCCGATCAAGTCTTTCTTGCGACTGACCCTGATCGCGAAGGGGAGGCCATTTCCTGGCATATGGCAAACTTTCTTGAAATTGATTTAAGCACCCAATGTCGAATTGAGTTTCACGAGATCACCAAGAAGGCTGTCAATGCCGCGATTGAGAACAAGCGCACCATTGATATTAACTTGGTTAATTCACAGCAGGCGCGGCGGATCCTTGATCGGCTGGTTGGTTATTCGCTCAGTCCATTTTTGTGGAAAAAAGTCAAGAAGGGACTGAGCGGCGGTCGCGTTCAATCGGTTGTTACCCGGATTATTGTTGATCGCGAAGAGGAAATTGAGGCATTTATCCCAGAAGAATATTGGAACCTGGAACTGCTCTTAAAAAAAGAGGATACTGACAAATCATTTGTTTCAAAGTTTTATTCGGAAGATGGTAAGAAGAAGACCATCGAAAATACTGAAGAAGCGACCCGTTTAGAACAAGTGGTAGCCGAAAACGCAATTGTCGTTGAAAACGTAAAAAAACGGACCCGCTATCAAAAACCGCCCTTGCCTTTTACCACCAGTACACTGCAGCAGGAAGCCTATAAGGCGCTTGG
>JAHIQT010000086.1 GCA_018903255.1 Bacillota bacterium
TTCGGAGGAGGCGTAATCATGATATATGATGTTGTTATTTTAGGCGGCGGACCAGCTGGTTTAGCGGCTGCAGTTGAGGCTAAAAATGATGGGGCAGAGCATGTCCTGATCCTTGAAAGAGATCGTGAATTAGGCGGTATTCTTAACCAGTGTATTCATAACGGTTTTGGACTGCATACCTTTAATGAAGAATTAACCGGACCGGAATACGCAGAACGCTATATTGATAAGGTTAAAGAAATGGCTATTCCATACATGCTGGATACTATGGTTCTGGATATGCATGACAATGGCGAGCTTAAATCAATCCACGTGATCAATGAAGAAAGCGGCTACATGGTTATTGAAACCAAGGCCGTAATTCTAACCATGGGATGTCGGGAACGCACCTCTGGCGCTATCGGAATCCCAGGCTATCGTCCATCGGGTGTTTTCACCGCTGGTACTGCCCAACGTTTTATCAACATGGAAGGATACATGGTTGGTAAAGAGGTCGTGATCCTCGGCTCTGGCGATATCGGACTGATCATGGCTCGACGAATGACCTTAGAAGGTGCCCATGTTCAGGCTGTCTGCGAACTGATGCCCTACTCCAACGGTTTGGTTCGAAACATTGTTCAGTGTCTGGATGATTATGATATCCCCTTAAAACTTAGCCATACCATCACCTTTATTCATGGTAAGGATCGATTAGAAGGCGTAACAGTTGCCAAGGTTGATGAAAAACTAAAAGTGATCCCCGGCACCGAAGAATATATTCCCTGTGATACCCTGCTGCTTTCGGTTGGCTTAATCCCCGAAAATGAAATTACCCGTAATGCCGGTGTTGTTATGGACAACCGGACTAACGGTGCGATTGTCGGTGAAATGCGTCAGACCTCGATGCCTGGTGTTTTTGCCTGCGGAAATGTGGTTCATGTTCATGACCTGGTCGATTTTGTCAGCGAAGAAGCAGTTCTGGCCGGTAAGGGCGCAGCAAAATATATCAAAGGCGATCTCGATACCGAGATTACCTTTACAACCACCAACGGCGACGGTATCGGTTATGTTGTGCCGCAACAGGTTGCCATGAAAAACGTCGATGAAAAGGTCACCTTCTATATGCGGGTTCGTCAGGTCTTTCAAGATAAGGTCGTTAATGCCTATATCGGCGATCAATTAATTGCCACTAAAAAGGAAAAGAAATTGCTGCCTGCTGAAATGGTTAACTTTAAGATCACCAAAGAAGTTTTAGCTCAATATCCCGCCGGAGAAATCCGCTTTGTCGTAGAGGAGGCAAAATAATGAAAAAAGATATGACTTGTATTGTTTGCCCCATCGGGTGCCAGATGACCATTGAGGAAAAAGCCGATGGTAGCTACGAGGTTACCGGCCACACCTGTAAACGTGGTCCCAAGTATGCCATCAATGAAATGACCAATCCAACCCGGGTTATCCCCACCACCGTGGTGATTAAAAATGCAATGCTTCCGCGTCTCCCCGTTAAGACTGCCGAACCGATCCCTAAAGGACAGATTTTTGAAGCCATGGCCGTTATTAATCAGGTTGTAGTAGAAGCGCCAATCAAAACCGGTGACGTTGTCGTCAAAGATCTTTTAGGTCTTGGCATCGATGTAGTTGCCACCCGAACCATGGATAAATGTTAATTTTTGTGTAAATAGTGCCAGCACAGAGCCAAAAAATAATCTTACCCGTTATTTTTGGCTCTTTTTTTATTTATCCACTTAACTAATCGCTACTCGTAACGACAAAATATAAATTTGTTACAAAACAGACATTGAATTACAACCATCTTTTATGATAAGTTTAACTATACAAATTCTAAAATTTAAGGTGCTGCGCGATGTTCGAAAAAATAAAAAAAAGCATTCATCCAAACTTGGTCATTATTGTCCTTGTACCCTGTGCCATTTTAATCCTTATCCTGGTCATTCAATATCAAACCACCGCCAACGAGAAAGCAAAACTGGACGAAGGTTTCCAAGTCCTGACTGCCTTGGAAGCGCGGGATCTCTATACCATGGAAGAAAAAATTGACTTTATGAAGCGCAAAGCCGTTAATCCTGGAGATTACTCCGCATTGTTTGGCAATGCTCTTATTTTCGGTGATTCGATCGCCGAGGGACTTGGCTTGTTCGGGTTTTTAAACCCCACCTCACTGATTGCGATGATGGGAAAATCTGCCGAAAACAGTCAGGAAGACGTGCAAAATCTGGTTAATCTGGCTCCCCGCTATGTTTTTTTTGAGTTGGGTCTCAACGATATCAGCCATCCCGATACGACTCTGGAGGCCTATATCGCTTCCTATGAGAGACTTATCGATTCGATCCGTCTGCAATTACCGAATACCCAGATCTATATTTGCAGCATCTTTCCGGTTACCGCAGAAGCACTCAAGGAAAACCCGACACTTAGTCAAATTGAGACCTATAATGCCGCCTTAGTGGAAATGGCCACCAGAAAAAACATCAAGTACATCGATACCTATAGCCTTTTAAAAAACAATCCCCAATACCATGAACAGGACGGCATCCATGTGATCCGCGAGTTTTACCCCTTGTGGCTGGATTCGCTTGTGAATAACAGTAATTTAAAAAACTTATTGTAGAATTGGAGTCTCATGAAAAAATTTCTTGTACTGCTATTCATTTTAATTCTCGCCATACCAGCTTTCGGTTGTCATTCGCCTGAACAGGCCGCTTTATCACAAGTTGAGGCTGATCTTCTGGCCGCGTCCCAGAATCTTAGCGGGATGGTAAAAGGCGATGATAAAACCTTGAAACGTTATTACGGACTTAATATCAACGACTTTCAGGAAGTTCTGATTTACGTTCCTGCCAATTATATGGATGTTTCCGAATTGCTGGTGATCAAAGTCTCCGATCCCGGTCAGTTGGATCTGATCGAAGAAGCCGTCGATACCCGCAACGCCATGCAGCTGCAAAGCTTTAGCGGATACGGACCTGAACAAGTGGAACTGCTCGATAATTATGCCTTTAAAATTGTCGGAAATACGCTTTTTTATTGTGTCTCGCCTGAAGCTGACACATTAAAAAACACTTTTGTCAACAGCATCAAGAATAAACCCTAAGGAGTAGCTATGGTTTTTAGCAGTATCTTATTTATCTTTGCTTTTCTTCCGATCGCATTAGGTCTGTATACCATTATCCCAAAGCAGGGGAAAAATCTGATTCTGCTATTAGTCAGTCTGTTTTTTTATGCCTGGGGTGAGCCGATTTATGTTTTCCTGATGCTCTTCACGATTGCCTTCGACTTTAGCATGGGGCTTCTGATGGAAAAAAAGCCCCATTTAATCCGAAAACGAATCTTCATTTTCACTGTGATTGTGAATCTCGGGTTCTTGTTCTTTTTTAAATACTGGGCCTTTCTGCTGGATATCATTAACCAAATCTTTGGTCTGGCTATTGTCCATACCCCCTTGCCCTTACCGATTGGGATATCCTTTTATACCTTTCAGATCCTCTCCTATGTCATTGATATCTACCTGAGGAAGGTACCTGTCCAAAAAAATATTATTTCCTTTGGTTTGTATGTCACCATGTTTCCTCAGTTGATCGCCGGACCGATTGTTCGCTATAAAGATATCAATGATCAGCTAACCGAGCGGGTGATCAACCAGGAAAAATTCGGGATCGGGGTGGAGCGCTTTATTTACGGTCTCGGAAAAAAAGTCCTGTTGGCTAATAATATCGGCTATGTCTGGACCCTTATTTCGGCCATGAATGTCGGCGAATTGTCGGTACTGACGGCCTGGATCGGGATTATTGCCTTTACCTTTCAAATCTATTTCGACTTTAGCGGGTATTCCGATATGGCCATTGGTCTGGGGAAAATGTTTGGTTTTGAATTTCTGGAAAACTTTAACTATCCCTATATTTCCCGAAGCGTATCAGAATTCTGGCGACGCTGGCATATTTCCCTGGGCACCTGGTTTCGCGAGTATCTCTACATCCCCCTGGGCGGAAACCGTGTCCCGATCCCCCGATTATTTATTAACATTGGTGTTGTCTGGCTATTAACTGGACTCTGGCATGGTGCCAACTGGAATTTTGTCATCTGGGGTGGCTATTATGGGCTGATTCTTTTTGCCGAAAAAGTATTCTTAAGCGCGCTGCTGGTTAAAGCGCCAAAATTCATTCAGCATTCTTATACCCTGATTCTGGTGGTGATCGGCTGGGTTTTCTTTGCCAGTCCGGATATCGGTTTTGCGCTATCTTACCTCCGGGTGATGTTTTTTACTGCTGGTGCGTCACTAGTTGATTCAACTGGCCTTTATTACTTCACCACCAGCCTGATTTTGTTAATCATCTGTGGGATCTGTTCCACCCCGTTCGTCCATCAACGCTACAACAAACTGATTCGCCGTGAAAAAAGATGGGTGATTCCCTTTGGTTTGGGAGTCAACAGCGTGATTATGTTCTTATCAATCGCTTATTTAGTAACTGAAACATACAATCCTTTCTTATATTTTAGATTTTAGGTGAAGCCTTATGCGAAAACAAGATAACCATCGTGAACACGATCAATACGCCCATTCGTTATTTTACAAAAAATACATCAATTTATTAGGTTTGCTCTTTATTGGCATCATCCTCTTTTTTCCACTGGCCTCGCTAATCATCCCAGACACCAAACTATCTGAAAATGAGAACCGGATTCTTACCCAATTACCACGTTTTTCGTTGGATAGCATTGTCGATGGTCGCTATATGAAAAAAATGCAGAAATATACGGCGGATCAGTTAATCGGCCGAAATTTCTGGATTTATAGCAAAACCAGTGTCGATCGGCTGATCGGAAAAAATAGTTCCAATGGCGTTTATTTGGGAAAGAACTTCACCCTGATCGAAAACTTTGATCCCCTGCCTGCCGAGAGTAGCGAACAAACCAAAGCCGCATTAAACCGATTTGCCGAAAAGCACCCTGATCTAAAGCACTTTTTTTTGCTGGTGCCCAATGCGATCAGTGTCAACGCTGAAAAATTGCCGGCTTATGCCCCAGTATTAAATCAAAACGATTATATCGATGGCTTTACTGCAGGGTTAAATGAACAATTAACGATTCTTGATCCGCGGCCAATTTTGGCAGAACATCGGGATCAGCTTTTATATTTTAAAACCGATCATCATTGGACCACTCAGGGAGCCTGGCTTTCTTTTCAGGGCGTTGCCGATGCGATGGGGATTAAACCCGATGCCGATGCCTACACGGTCTATTCTGTTACCGATTCGTTTTCAGGGGCACTGGCTTCGAAAAGCGGCTACCTGATTTTTGCTACCGATACCATTGAGGTTTATCTTCCCAAAAATGAAGGTGACTATTCGGTGGTAAATTATGTCGAACAGCAAAAAAAATCGCCTTCCCTCTATGACAGCGAACAACTCAAGGGCAAGGATAAGTACGCGGTTTTTCTGGCGGGCAATCATCCCCTTATAAAAATTAAAAATCCGGTGATGAATGGTAAAAATCTGCTGGTGATCAAGGATTCTTATGCCAATGCCTTTATTCCCTTTTTAACACCTTTTTATAGTGAGATCACTGTCATTGATCCCCGTTATTACTATAACAGTATCGATGATCTGATTGCTGATTCTCAAATCACCGATGTATTGTATCTCTTTAACGCCAACACTTTTTTTAGGGATACCTCCCTGGAACCCGTTTTGAATGATGACTAAGCGATTAATTTAAAAAATGGTTTCTACCAAACCCGGCGGAAACCATTTTTTTATTGTTTAATCCTTCAGTTTTCGATTGTTAATTATCAATTATGACAATGCGATCAATAGCCTATCAGAGACCTAATTTGGCAAATTGATCATATACACCATTACTACTTAAGGTTACATAGAGGTTTTTGTAGATTTCATAAAGTTCATTATACTTTTCTACATTTTCCGCAATTGGCTCAATCGTATCGGTATATCGTACCATTGTTTTAACACCCTCGCTGACATCAGCAAACCATCCTGCCCCAACGCCGGCGATGACGGCTGCGCCCACGATGGTTGCATCGGGGATCTCTAGCTTGCGGATCGGCACCCCAAACATATCGGCGATGACTTGCCGCCAGGCCGCAGATTTAGTCGCCCCACCGGTAATGGCCAATTGTTTTAGCTCGACGCCGGATTTTTTCATGGTTTCGTACATATCCTTGCTTTCCATCGTGATGCCTTCCATAACCGATCGGATCATATCGCTTTTACTATGGGCAAAGGTAATTCCGGCAAAAATTCCCTTGGCATCAGGATTCCAATAGGGATAACCAGAACCACAAAGATATGGCATGAAAATGATCCCCTTTGAACCCACCGGGCTTTTCTTAATGTGCAAATCCATTATCTCATAGGGATCCACCGCTGTCTTTTTACCCAGGGCAACTTCCAAATCTGCCAATTCATCGCGAACCCAGCGATAACTACTGGCTGCCCCCAGCTGAATACCCTCAAGGTTATAAAGACCCAATGCTGCCGATGAGGTGGCCATAACACCGGGGACATCTTTTAATACCAGATTTTCGGTTCCGACAACAAGAAGGCCTGCTGTTCCCAGGGTTAACGATGCGAACCCATCTTCAATAACACCTGCCCCAATGGCAGCGCATTGCTGATCGCCACTGCCAGCCACCAATAATGTTCCCACTGCCAGACCTGTTTTTTCGGCTACTTCAGCGGTTATTTTGCCGACAATTTCACCGGGTTTTACCAGTTTCGGCAGTCTGCTCTTGTCAATTCCCAAGGCATCAATAACATTGTCGGCCCAGTCCATGGTATTGGGATCAAAATAACCCGATGTACAGGCATTGGTCATTTCACAATAAAAATCATCGGCACCAAAACGATACTGTACATAGTCCGGCATCATTGCCAGATATTTTGTTTTTGCATAACGTTCCGGTTGGTTTTTCATGATCCATAGCAGTTTTAAAAAGGTGAAGGTTGGTGTCATTGGCATTCCGGTACTTTTAAAAAAGGTATCCGGATCCATTTTCTCCATTACCTCTGCTAAGATTTCTCCACCGCGGTTATCCTGCCAGCCATAAAATATATTTTCAATGGCATTGTTATCCTGATCTACCAAGGTAAAAGTAGCCCGCTGACAGGAAAACCCGACCGCTTCAATCTCTTTAGGATCCAGCCCTGACGCGATGACCGCCTGTTTACAAGCTTTAAAAGTCTCCTCAATTAGCAACTCGACATCCTGCTCGACCCAGTTGGGATGGGGATAGTGACAGGGGTATTCGCCATATCCTTTTCCATAGATCTTCCCTTGTCGATCAAGAATCATTGCTTTTGTACCTGTGGTACCCACATCAACACCGATTAAGTAATTGCCCATTTTTAATTCTCCTTTTTCATTATTTATTTTGTTCTCAACGTAACTAATGAATTAAAACGCATTAAAAATTATGCTTCACCAAATGAGATCATTTTTTATATGGGGGAACGATACCAATTTCGCGCATTTGATCCAATGCATCAATAATCGGTATTGCTGCTCTAGTTCCAATCAGGTCTGCTCCAGCCAACAGAAACGCATAGGCATTTTGTGGACGTGGGAATTTTACCCCGGCGACCTTTAACTTACACTCCGTTCCGGCCAGCGTTTTTTTCATGACTAAAAATTGTTCCATACTCGGACCTTCAAACTGGCCGGTCGATGTCTTGGCATAAGCAATTCCTGCCTCAAAAATCATTTTGCAGGCGGTGGCAATTTCATCATCGGTCAGAAAGCAGACTTCCATAATACACTTTGTCAGATTTCCCTGGGCGGCTTTTTTAAAAGTAGCCAATTCCTCTTCAATAACCTTGTATTTTTTATCCTTTAAGGCGCCAACATTCATAACAATATCCAGTGATGTGCACCCGGCTTTGACTGCCTGCTCAGTTTCAAATGCTTTGACAATTGCTGGAGACGCTCCAAAGGGAAAATCCAGCCCGGTACCAATCAAGATATCCGTACCAGCAAGTTCTTCAACAACAATTGGTGTCCAGAAAGGGGTAGCTGAATAAAAGGCTGCACAATTATAAGCCACCGCTTCCCGACATCCTGCTCTGATATCTGCCTCGGTTGTGTTCTTTGGCAATACTGAATGATCAAAACATTTTCCCAGCGCTTTTTTATCAAGTTTTGATAAATCTACCATGATCTGAACCTCCTGTTAATTTTTTATTACTTGTGACGCTTTTATCGTACCACTTGTTTTATCTACTTACTTGCTATAAATCCTGTATCTCATAAAACCACTTCCTTAAGCTCTTTTATCGTATCAATAACATAGGCCGGCTTGAGATCCCGAACCTCATCCGGATCACCATATCCAAAGGTAACACCACAGACGTCAATCCCCGCATTAGTCCCCGTTAAATAGTCTGTTTTAGTATCACCAATCAAGATCGCTTGTGACGATTTACAAGCGTAGTAATCCAATATGGCTATGATACAGTCGGGATGCGGTTTTGGATTTTTAACATCATCGGCAGTAATCAGTATGTCAAAGTAGTCAATCAGATTAAGCGTCTCTAATATTTTTTCGGTAGCACTTCTAATTTTAAAGGTCGCCACTGACAAGGCCTTACCCTGGTTTTTATAATATTTCAGCACGTCTTCAACCCCATCGTAGGCAAATGTTTTCTTGTCACAGTTTTCGGTGTAATGTTTCACAAATAAGGGCAGTATTTCGCCATCTATAAGGGCTTCCTTATCCTCGCCCAACACTTTTAACAGCACATTTCTTGCCCCACCCCCGATACAACTTCGGATAAAACCATCACTCTTTTCCGTAAAACGATAGCGTTCGATGATAAATTTTATAGTTTCAATAATATCAGGACAGGTATCAACCAAGGTTC
Source organism: Bacillota bacterium (assembly GCA_018903255.1). GTDB lineage: Bacteria > Bacillota > Clostridia > Eubacteriales > Eubacteriaceae > Acetobacterium. The sequence goes on from JAHIQT010000086.1 coordinate 8,874, forward strand.
CATCTAAATCAAAGATTAGATAGTCGTAAACCCTGGCTTGGACATTCTTAATGATCATTTCTTCACCTCTTTAAACGTTTACAGTTAAGCAATCCAACCATCTTTATCTAGCTTATAGGCTTGCTAGTATCTTATTCGTCTGAAAATATTCCCAGCTTATCCCACATTCTCCAATATTGCGCACATTTTTATCTGTCTTTTTATAATCGGCGTGATAATCCGACCCGCCAGAAATAATTTTTACCTGGTCCTGATAATCCCATCTGACTTTTTTGATGATTTCATCCTTTGTCATTTCTCCTTTATAGGTCGTTTTATCATAGGTATAGGCGGCTTCAATACCATCGAGACCGGCATTCACCAGCGTTTTTATAAAATCTTCCCGGGTCATCGTTTCGCCCTGATGTTGAACGACCGCATCAATCAGATAGGGATGCGCCAGAATGGCAATCCCACCGGTTTGATGCGCTAATTCTATAATCTCTGCAGCATCTGGCTTTTCGCGTTTTACACTAAACTCCGGGTCATTTCGAATCAACAGCTTGGCCTCGCTCCAGGTTGTGGTGTAGCCTTTTTCAGCCATCAGATTAAAGATCAGTTTTTTTTGCACCGCTTCAGGTTTACGGGGGATATTATTATAATTGAGCACCTCTTCCCAAGTCATTGGATAACCCTTTTGCGTGAGCAGATCAACTAGTTTCTGATATGAATAAATCTTACTGTCGACGATTTTCTGATTCATTTCCAATATCTTTGGATCGGTGTAATCGCAGCCAAGCACGACAACGTGAACATCTTCAATATCCGTTTCACAGGAGAATTCAATCCCCGGCAATAACTTGACTCCCTGATTCTTGGCATAAACCACTGGATCAACCATTTGTCCATCGACTTCGATTTCACTGGGCGGCAATACATCATGATCAGTGATTGCAATGACCCGCATTCCCAAGGCTGCGGCATGATCAATCAGCTCTTTGGGCGTATCAGCGCCATCAGAATTGGTTGTATGACAATGCAAGTCGACCGGATAATTCGTTCTTCGTTCCATTTCTTTCCCCCTTTAATCGATCCGGCTAAAAAACCGAATATGTTTTTCAACGACTTTTTTCACGGCTTCTTTCGTGTAAGCATCCAATTTCAGGGGATCATTTTTGTCTGGATTTATCTCCATAAAGCTTCGCATTCCCTGACAATAAGCAATTTTTATAGCAGTGGAGATATTGACCTTAGCTGCCCCCAAGGCAATCAGACGATGAAACATCGCATCACTGAGTCCTGTCCCGCCGTGAAGCACCAGCGGGCACTTGGCAAACCCATTAATTTCTTCAAAGAGATCATAATCCAGCTTAATTTCTCCCTTGTAGACCCCGTGAGCAGTTCCAATTGCCGGTGCAAAGGCATCCACATCGGTTTCATTTAGAAAGACCCGGCAATCATTGGGATTAGCATGAGCACTGTCACCTTCCTTAACGAAGATATCATCTTCTACGCCGACAATTGCGCCTAACTCACCCTCAACACTGACATTTCTCGGTCGCGCATATGCGACAATTTCTTGAGTATTCTTGATGTTCTCTTTTAGTGGCAACTGTGAACCATCATACATCACCGATGACCATCCACCATCAATACAGGCCTTGGTAAATTCCACATCAGTGGAGTGATCAAGATGAAGAGCCACATCGACCTTGGCATTATCGACAATCGGTTTTAAA
>JAHIQT010000087.1 GCA_018903255.1 Bacillota bacterium
GGTAAAAAATCATAAGCTGGCCAAAGCCATCAGCAATGCCGGGTGGCGGCAGTTCATCACCTTCCTGGCCTACAAACTGGACTGGCGGGGTGGACGGCTTGTCAAAGTCAACCGCTTTTTCGCATCCTCCAGGCTGTGTTCTGCCTGTGGCCATCAATATGTGGCGCTGACCCTGGACGAACGCCACTGGGCCTGCAGTCACTGTGGGACGGTTCATGACCGGGATCACAATGCCAGCGTCAATATCCGTAACGAAGGGCTGCGGTTGCTGGCCGTTTAATTCTGCAAGTAATAAGCAACACCAATAAACTCACTGCCGGTCGAACGCCGGTGGATGCCTGGGTATGGTTTTAGGCTGTCGCCTTCGGGGGATGGGAGTTTTCCATACTGTGCGGTTGTACTGCCGGATCTCTTTGCGATCAATCAGTATAATCGGTGCTGGAGACGACCTAAGACGGCGCATCCGTGCGTGACTGATCACTTTACTTGGCAATCCGCAGTTGTCCATGAAGCAGGAAAAAGTCTAAGGGCCGACAGGCCCTAATCGAATCCCGTGACTTCAGTCATGGGTAGTTCAAAAGCTTTTGTATCAGGCCAAAAATGCCGGGCGAAATGCTCTGGTTTCAGAGGAAACGGCGGTAAAATATTAATCACAAAAAATTGGCGAATACCTTATGGTATTCGCCAATTTTTATATCAAGACTAATAGTGTGATATTTAAGTATTAAACTAAATGATAAGCGGCAACAAAACCGGTTTCCACGGCATTAGCAATGCGGCCGACTTGGGCGACATCACCAATCTTTTCGACACGGTCAAAGTTCTTAAGGATTTCATCCGCCAGGGTCTGATCTGCTTTGACACCGAGGGATAGAACCACATGATCAACAGCGAGGTCAATATGTTGGCCATCTGGTTGCTCTAATTTAATGGACTGATCTTCAATTTCAACCAGTTTGTGAGCTGGCATAAAAACAGTGCCGAAGCGCATCAGCCGGGCTTGGACATCGCTGAAACTCTGCCAGCTGGCATCGGGTCCGATGCGATCCGCCATTTCCACCACAAAGACCTCGTTGTCCTGGGTTTCTAACAGTTCAGCCGTTTCCACCCCAGTCATGCCAGAGCCGATGACAGCTACTTTTTTACCGGTTAAGGTTACCTTCCCGGAAAGAATATCAGAACTGGTACAGACATGGGCTTTTTTAACACCCTTGATCGATTGGGGAACAATGGCTTCGGCACCGGTTCCCACAAAGACGGCATAAGGATCGAGGGCGCTTATGGCATTATGGGTTGCTGGGGTATTGAGGCGGACATCCACACCGAGCTTTGTGAGTTGCGTTTTATAATAATCAATCAGCCAGTTGATTTTATCTTTGTGGGGCGGTTTGTTGCCTAAGCAGAGCTGCCCGCCCAGCTCACTATTTTTCTCAAATAAGACGACCTTGAATTGGCGCTGCGCTAGTTTTCTAGCGGCTTCCATTCCCGCTGGCCCGCCACCGATAACAACCACTAAACGACCATCACCATCGCGGCGGTCATCGTTGTAGAACCATTCCCGGGCAGCCCGGGCATTGATGGCACAGGCAAAGGGTTCGCCCTTCATCCCATTAGCTATCATTGAGTCCATACAGTTCAGACAGGAAATACAGCGGCGGATCTCATCGACTTGCCCAGCGGCAGCCTTATTGACCCAATCGGGATCGGCCAGTAAACCCCGGGCGATGGTAACCCCGTCGACCCGACCTTCGGCGATGATTTTTTCGGCAAACTCAGGGTTTCTGATCACACCAACCCCAAAGACCGGTACATCTACCGCTTTTTTAACGGCTTCGGCCAGGTAGATCTTCCAGCCTTCAGCAAAAGAAATCGGCTCCCAGGCCTGATTCATGGTTTCATAAATACCAGCGGAGACATTGATCGCATCCAGACCAAAGGGGACCAGATATTTACATATTTCAACCGCTTCATCAAGCAGCAGGCCGTCTTCAGAAAAGGGGAACATCGATTCCCGCAGAAATTCATCCGCTGAGATCCGCAGCATCACCGGGTAGTCCCGCCCCAGTCGCTTGCGAATACCTTCAATAATTTCTTTAATAACGCGAGCACGGTTTTCGGTGCTGCCACCATATTCATCGGTTCGTTTATTGGTCAGCGGTGAAATAAACTGATTGAGCATGTAGCCATGGGCACTGTGTAGTTCAACCCCATCGATCCCCGCTTTGTAGCAGCGTTCGGCGGCATTGATATAATCCTGAACAAAGCTTTTGATTTCGGCATTGGTCATTTCCCGGCATTCAGCCTGAGTCAGCATACTCTTGATGCCGCTGGGGGAAATGGTCGCACGTCCACCGATCGCCATGTTGTCGGTTTGACGGCCGGGATGGTGCAGCTGGATAAAGATGGCGCCATCGTAAAAATGAACAGCTCGGGCCAGTTTTGTCAGCCCGGGGATGCAGTCATCGGTGGCTGCCGAGGTTTGCCGCGGCATCATTACACCGGTTTCGTTGTTGACCCGGGTGACTTCGGTAATAATCAGGCCAGCGCCGCCTTTGGCGCGCTCGGCATAATAGGCGCATTCGCATTCAGAAACAGTGGCGTTATCATGGGCTGTTCCTGAGCCCATGGCACCCATGACCACCCGGTTTCTAAGTTTTAGGGTGCCAATATTAATTGGTGATAAAAGATTTTCAAATGACATCGTGTTCTCCTTTTTTAATCTTAAAGTGATAGAAATTTATTGATAAGAATCGTAAAGCTTGCCCAGGGATTCGGTAATTACCGCTTGGGTAATGGGAACCGGGCAGAGGAAGCGCAGTCCCTCGTTGGCGACATAGTCCGTACAGCCAAGAATCTGCTCCCGGGTCAGATCAAGTTCTGTAAGGGTTGGCAGGCCCAGTTCTTTCTGAAAAGTGCGAAGGTGATTGGCAACCGCCAGACCAATTTCCTGAGGGTCTTTTGATGACACGGTTAGGCCCATACAGGCACCGATTTTTTTAATCTTGTCAGGATAAACCGGGGCCGTCAGTTCAATAATGACTGGTGTTACCAGGGCACAGGCCACACCGTGGGGAATGTGGTAGGTTGCACCCAGGGAGTGGGCAATAGCATGACCAAGATGGACCATGGCATCATTAAAGGCAATGCCGGCATGGTTGCTGGCCAGGGCCAGGTTTTCCCGGGCTTCCAGATTCATGGGCTCATCGGCGGCCACCGGCAACCACTTATAAATACGCTCAATAGTGTCATAGCAAAGTACATCAGAATGGGGATTGGGTTGAATACTGGTCAGGGCTTCACATACATGAGACAAGGCATCCATACCAGTATAAAGGGTGATTGCTTTCGGCATACCCAGGGTTAATTCCGGATCGACAATGGCAAAGCTAGGTGGTGAAGGGACGCCGATTTTTTCATGAGTTTTTGTGTCACTGATGACGGCAACAAAGGTGCTTTCTGATCCGGCACCGGAAGTGGTAGGGATTAAAATCAGTTTCATCGATGGATTTGCAAGTGGCATCATTTTTCGGGTGTAATCGAGCATTTCGGCGACGGTTATATCATTTGCGGCGAGCACACTGATGCCCTTGGCGGTATCCAGAACGCTGCCACCACCGATACCTATGATACCATCGACGGCTTCGCCTTTGGCAAGATCGGCCCCGGCTTGAACAGAGTAATCCGGTGCGTCCATTTCACTGCGGTTAAATAAAATCATCTCAATACCAGCGGCCTCTAAACTGTCGACTACTTTTTGAATATGACCCAATTTTTCAACGTTTTCATCGGTTACAACTAAAACCTTACAGAATCCCAGTTCTTTTGCCACATCTCCAGTTGTGCTCACGGCACCTGCTCCGAAAGCGACCGGACATAATTGCGTGTATCGTTGTACCATCTCAAATCCTCCTTGATTTTGTTAAAGACATGTCAGTCCTATTTTGTTATCAGTATATCAGTTGCAAGCGTTTTCGTCTATGTGAGCGTTTGAGATTTCTGTGATCGGAAAGAAGTCTGACGACAAAGGAAACTTGTAAAAACTGACAAGAAGCAGATGGTGAAATTGTAAAAGATTACAAAGCGGTAGTTGGGATCAATGGATGCGACCAGGGTTAAGGTTTTTATTTAAGACCTTAATGTACAGGGATTTGACCTCGTGATATAATGGGTTAAATTCGAAAAGATAGTAAGGTGGTTCTGATGGCAGTAACACTTAAAAAAATTATTTCGGTCTTGAATGGCCGTTCCCTTAAAATGATCAGTAGTGGCGACGGTGAAAACATTGAGATTAAAGGCGTTGACTATTTTACGGAGCAGCTCACAGATTTATCGCCTGACGAGGTCTATGTTCTAAAAGGGTCAGAAATTTACCGACGGCCACTGGGGAATAAGAATTACTTTATCATCATTGAGAATGAGCCGCTGGACGAAAAACAACTCCGCGAAAACAATGCCATTCTGGTCGATAAAGAGTGGGAACCGGAACGTGTGGTCAGACAGATAAGACAATTATTTGAGGATCAGTATCGGGTTGGTGACAGCTCAATAAAAATTCTAAAGGCTTGCCAGAAAGGCGCAACCATCCAGCAACTACTCGATCTGGGCTATCAGATGCTTTGTAATCCGTTACTTCTGGTGGACGTTTCGTTATGCTTTATTGCCCATTCCGGAGGCAATAATATTGAAAATGAACCGCTCTGGGAATGGACCCTTTCTAAGGGATATGTCAATAAAGAGTACGCCCGCTCAGTGATGACCGACGACTCTCAAACGGACATGCTTGAGGGTGATACGGTGCTGGTCATCTGGGAAACCGGTCTGTTAAATCATCGCCAATTGGTTGGCCGGGTTTTAGACAATAATCGCCCGCTGGCATATCTCAAACTGTTGGAATATCATCATCCGATTAGCGAAAGTGATGAGGAAATTTTAATTATGCTGTGTCATGCGGTGGCCATGACGATGGCGCACATAAGTGGTAGCAGTCATGTCGCGAGTTCACTTAGTGATACCTTCTTGATTGCCCTTTTGAATCAGAAAATGTATGATCACAGGGCCATTGAGGAACGGGAAAGAATCTATGGGTTGAAGCTCTATAAAAATCTCTTCGCTCTGGTCATTCGTATTGATAATCGCCAGAATACCAACGATCGCCTGTATTATTTAAAACGGATCTATCAGAATTTCTTTAATCGTCAAACAGTGATTATTTACAATGGACAATTGGTGATTTTGCTTGACTCGATGACCGAAGAAATCCAGAATGAACGGGAAATGGCTTCTTTTGAGAGTTTGCTGGAAGAAAATGACTGCACTGCCGGGATCAGCAAAATATTTTATCATCTTTATGATTTTTGTGAACACTATAAACAGGCGCACAACGCGCTGAATTTAGGGGATCAGCTAAAGAAGCCGGGTCGTATCAGAAGTTATGACGAACTGATTATTCCCCATATGATCCTCAGCTTCAGAGGTGAGACAAACATTAAGAATTTAATCCATCCGGTGGTAAGAGCGCTAAAAGAATTGGATGAGAAAAAAGGCAGCAGTTTTTTAAAAACCCTGGTTGCCTATATAAATCATAATCAGGACACCACCCTGACGGCTAAAAGTCTGCATATTCACTATAATACCCTGAAATATCGGATTAATCGGATCATTGAAATAACCGATCTTGATTTATCTGACAGTGAAACCTTGTTTAAGATTCAACTATCCGTGAAAGTGGATGATATACTCGATTGTATATAGTAAAAAAGTCGAGAAAGAAGTGGAATCCCGGTGATCGCTTCTCATTCAGCACCTACCGATGAAGCTGTTTTACTGGCCCGCTAGTTTAATCTCACCCTGATTGTCTTGCAGGAAAGACTTACCTACGATGGCTGTTCTGGGCATTGCGCTGACGTTATTGGGATTGTTCATTTCAGAAAAGCGGAGCGCCCCGGGTAGAATCACCAGAGAACAACCAGAAAAGAACAGCTGGAAAAATCCAACAGACATGATTTTATAACAAGTTAAGAACAAATTATCTGACCATTTCCATGATTTATGATAGAATAAATTATGGAAATATTTTTTTATGATATAACACGTGATACATAGAAGAAAGGTTGAATGACATGTTAAAATTAAGGTCAATTAGAATCGTATCGATTGGTTTATGCTGTCTGGCTTTATTGATGGGGGTGACGCCAATTTTCGGTAGCGTCAAAGCGGAGGATAATCTGGCACCAACTGAAAACGCTGTCAACACCACCACCGATTCGGTGGTTCAGGCAACGAACTCGGAGCCCGCGGCAAATGCCACGATGGGCTGTTCCTATCGCACCCATGTCCAGAATGTCGGCTGGCAGAGTTTTGTCAGCAATGGCGTCATCAGCGGAACCGAAGGTCTGGGGCTCCGCTTAGAGGGGATTGAAGTGAAGCTCGAAAATGTCACCGGCGATGTGGGGGTGGAATATACCACCCATGTCGAAAACATCGGCTGGCAGAATTATGTAAATAATGGTGCCATCAGCGGCACCTCTGGTCAGTCCCTCCGGCTGGAAGCCATCAAAATCCGACTGACCGGGATTGCGGCCGAGAATTACGATCTTTATTATCAGGTTCACGCCCAGAATTTTGGTTGGCTGGATTGGGCTAAAAATGGTGCCAGTGCCGGAACTGAAGGGTTTGGCTTTCGGTTGGAGGGGATCAAAATTATGGTTGTTCCCAAGAGTGATCCGGCACCGGGCCCAACGAATCGACCATTTGTAACCACCAACATTCAAATGACCTACCAGACCCATATCCAGAACATCGGTTGGGAGGGCTGGAAACAAAATGGCGAACTAAGCGGAACCACTGCCCAGAATCTCCGCCTGGAAGCGATTGAAATAAAAAATAATAATCCCGAAAGTAATGTCGGTATAAAATATCAAACCCATGTCCAGAATCTCGGTTGGCAGGGCTTTAAACAAGACGGCCAAATGAGTGGAACTTCAAACCAGAGCCTCCGTCTGGAGGGGATTCAAATCCAGTTGACTGGCGCTAATGCCGAGCTTTTTGAGGTATATTATGCCGCCTATGTCGAAGGTTTTGGCTGGATGCCCTGGGTGATGAATGGCGAAAGTGCCGGCACCGAAGGTTTGGGTTTGAGATTGGAGGGGGTCCGGATTCTGGTCCAATTAAAAGGATCAGGTGGCCCTAAAAACTTAGAAAATGCTTTGGGTTCGATGACCCAGCTGGTTAATAAAAACCACAGCATCCCCCGGGATTACGTTCCTGCTGATCTGGTCTGGGTTAGTTTGCCATCGACCCGGGATACTCAGCTTCGGGCAGAGGCCGCCCAACAATTAATAAAGCTCTTTGATGGCGCTAGTGCCCAGGGGTTAACGCTTTACTGTTCTTCCGGGTATCGCTCCTATGCGACCCAGGCAGCAATCTATCAATGGCATGTGGAGATGTATGGGGTAGCCGGGGCAGAACTGGTCAGTGCCCGGCCGGGAATGAGCGAGCATCAATTGGGACTGGCCATGGATGTCACATCGGCCAGTGCTTCCTTTGATCTGGTCGAAAGCTTTGGTACCACGGCGGAAGGTCAGTTTGTTAGAGACCACGCTCATAAGTATGGCTTTATTGTACGCTATCCCCAGGGAAAAACGCATATTACCGGTTATGCCTACGAACCCTGGCATCTCCGCTACCTGGGGGTTCCGGTGGCCACCGCCATTTATAACAGCGGCAAAACCATGGAAGAATTCTATGGGATTTATTAGTGCATTTTATTGTTGCGAAAGGTAAAGTTATGAAAAAGATTGGAATACTCCTGCTAGTGATGGTCTTTTTATTGGCCGGATGTTCGAGTCAGGAAAAAGCAAAGGAGATCCCGGTGGTTACTAAAATTACAGCAGCAGAAGCCAAGGCGATGATCGATCAAGGTCAAGACCTGGTCATTCTGGATGTCAGAACCCAAGAAGAATACAACGAAGCTTATATTAAAAATGCCATATTGATTCCTGATACCGAGATTAGTGGCCAGGCGCCAACGATTTTAGCCGATAAAGATCAGACTATTCTGGTGTATTGCCGAACTGGACGCCGAAGCGCCGAGGCGGCAAAAAAACTGGTCGATATGGGTTATACCAATATCTATGATTTTGGCGGCATCTTGGATTGGCCATATGAAGTGGTCAACTAGCTTATCAGATTAAGACATTAAATAAAACCATCCCAGTTGCAACAGATAAGGTGCTGCAACCGGGATGGTTTTTATTCTAAATAGCCCATGCGTTTAGAAATCTCACGGGCTGCTATTTTATTTAATGAAAAGCACTGAGTTTTAATGAAACAGATTTATATAGCGATCTGTCGATAGTAATTGGTTTGAATATAGTTTTCGATATATTGATCGATTTCGATCCAATCATTGACTCGGGTGATCCCCGGAAATAGAGGCCCCTGATTATAATAACAGTCGATCAGCAGCACGTTAAATCCGTGACTCGAAAGTTGTACCGCATTTTCGTAGCGATCTTCAATAAAAATATCACAGCAATATTCATGGGCTTTGGCAACCTTATCATGAGAGCCTAGCAGTGATAGGGTACTTATTGGTATGTGGTAATGAGACAGCCACTTTTCGGTTACCGCTTTCATTTCTGGTTCGCGAGCGGTGACAAAGTGAAGCTTGTGATTGGTGTAAAGGGCAGTAAGAACGTCTTTTACTCCTAATCGGATGTGGGACTCGGCATAAATGGTTTCGCCAAACAAGCGATAAAATTCAGCATAGGCTTCTTGTTCTACCCCGAGGTTTAGATATTCATCATAGGCTGTTACCATTTCTGGGATAATTTGTGTGTTGAAGTATTTGTTGGCTCTAGGAAGCCAGTCATAAGCTTCGGTTATCGTTCCTTGAACTACCCATGACTGAAGTCACGGGATTCGAATGGGGGCCTGTCGGCCCTTAGACTTTTTCCTGCTTCATGGACAACTGCGGATTGCCAAGTAAAGTGATCAGTCACGCACGGATGCGCCGTCTTAGGTCGTCTCCAGCACCGATTATACTGATTGATCGCAAAGAGATCCGGCA
>JAHIQT010000088.1 GCA_018903255.1 Bacillota bacterium
ATTAGCAACCACTTCGACGCCGATTTGTCTTAAATAGTTTTTGATGATCCACATTTCCCCGGCCAGGTTAAAATCACCGAGAATGTTGACGCCGGCAGTTTTGGCCGGTAAGAATTCGGGGGTAACCAGGCTCATAATGGCATTGCAAGCCATTTTATAGCCGGTTTTTTTGGTTCCTGAAAAGCCCGGGGATTTAACGGCGATGACCCGGATACCGTATTTTGCTTCGGCCTTGCGACAGACAGCGTCGATATCATCACCGATGACGCCGACAATACAGGTGGCGTAAATAAAAATGACCTTTGGGGCATGCATGGCGACCACTTCATCAACGGCTGCCGCCAGTTTCTTTTCACCGCCGAAAATAACGTCAATTTCCTGTAGATCGGTGGAATAAGAATTCCGGTAGCCATCTTCGCCACTGGATAAACTACCACGGATATCCCAGGTATAACTGGCACATCCAATCGGGCCATGAACAATATGGAAGGCATCAGTGATCGGGTTTAAGACAACCCGGGCACCGCAGTAAACACAGGCTCGCTGACTGACAGCCCCGGAGACACTGGCTGACTCACACTTAATTCCGTCGCCGCTGCATTCCGAAAAACGGATCGACTGGGCTCTTTCTGGTAAAATTGCCGCATCATTTTTCATTTACAGCCTCCTTTCAAATAAAGGGAAGGAAAACCTCCCCTGGTGTTATATAATAAGATAACTTAGTACCGACAATTGTTACATCATGTTGTATGCATCAAGGCGGACATGGCGATAGCCTGTCCGAGCTTGCGGCATACAACAGATTAACAATTGGTCGGTACGGTAGTCGGGAAACCTAACCTAAGAGAAAGGAACCTCCCCAGGCTACATTACCATTTCTAGATCTTCGTCTTCGCAGTCGCGGTCCTGACGGTCCATCAGGGCGTTGAGGATCAGTTCGGCCAGTCGGATGGCACCTTTGTAGCCAACGATCGGCATGTAAGAGTGAACATATCGGTCGATGATCGGGAAACCAACGCGAACCAGGGGGATGTCTTCGGCTCGGGCTACTTGCTTGCCGTGGGTGCCGCCGATTAATAAGTCAACCGGATCAGTTATAATCCATTGGTGGAGTTCGAATAAGTCACCGCTTTGTTTGGCGGTACAACCTTCGACACCAAATTTTTCCAGTAAGGCCGCGGCTTTTCGCTCAAAAGCTGCTCCGGGGGTACCGGTTACCATGTATTTAGGGATCATCCCCATTTCCAGGGTGATTTGCGCCATCCCTAAAACGGTGTCGGGATCGCCGAAAATAGCGACGGTCTTGTTGTGGGTGTACTGATGTGAATCCAAGAGGATATCCATCAGTTGGCCGCGTTCTTCTTCAATTTCATAAGGGACTTCATTCTTAGAAAATTGGTTTAGCGCCATGATGAAAGCGTCGGTATTTTCTACGCCAATTGGCAGCGGCAAAGCTTTGTAAGGCACCTTGCATTTTTTTTCTAAAAAATCGGCCGGGAATTCAGAGGTCAATTCACCTAAGGCTAAGGTCATCTCACAGTTGCCCAGATCGCGGATCTCGGGAATGGTGGTTCCGCCCTTGGGATACATGGTGTAAGTTCCGGTCATCGGAGCATCTAAAACGCCGCTGGTATCGGGAAGCATAATGAACTCGGTAGCCATCAGCTTCATTAGCCGTTTCATCTCGCGCATGTCGCCGGGATTCACAAATCCCGGGAAGAGGGCCAGTTTGCCATTTTTTTCGCCGGTTGCCGTCGATAGATATTTAATAAATCCGGAAATCATGTTATAATAACCGGTAACATGTGAACCAACATAACTGGGCGTATTGGTGTGAACGACCAATTTGCCTTCGGGAATCTTGGCGTCCTGGATGTAACCATTTAGGTCATCACCAATGGTTTCGCTTAAACAGGTGGTATGAACCGCGATAATTTCAGGGTCGTAAATATCAAAAATGTTTTTAATGGCAGTTTTCAGGTTAGCGCCGCCGCCGAATACCGATGCGCCTTCGGTAAATGAACTCGACGATGCAATGGCCGGGTCTTTAAAATGCCGAGTTAAGAACATCCGATGAAATGAACAGCATCCTTGAGAGCCATGGCTGTGGGGCATACATTGGTGAACACCCAGGGCGGCATACATGGCCCCAACCGGTTGACATGTTTTTATCGGATTGATTCGTAACGTGGATCGGTCCGATAATTTTTTTGGGGTTAATTCTAACATTATTCGATACCTCCTAAGCTGCCAACTAACGTGGGCTCACTTTTCCAGGGTGCCTGAACCATATTCCAGACCGGGGTGTAAGTGGCCATTGTCATGTCTTTGGCGAAATTTAATGCTCCTCTGAAGCCAGCATAGGGACCGCTGTAATCATAGGAATGTAATTGTCGTGAGGGAACACCTGATTTTTGCACAATAAACTTGTCTTTAATCCCCGAGAAGAAAATATCAGGCTTTAACAGTTTTAAAAATTCTTCGGTTTCAAAATGGTTGAAGTCATCGGTTATGATAGCTCCTTCGGCAATGTCAGACCAGAGGCCATCGTATTTTTCCAGCGGAACACCAGCGGCTTTTAAGGCTTCAATTTTTTCTGGCGTATGGAAGGTTTTATAGTTGCCTTCGTCTTTGGTGACGGTGATGCTTTCGATATTTTTAGAATCGGCATCGATTTTAATACTGGGGATAACATCCCGGCCTTCATAATCATCACGATGGCCAAATTCATAGCCGGCCAGGATCACATCGACACCCAGGTATTTTAGTAGGTTGATGTAATGATGGGTACGCGATCCACCAACATAGACAGCGGCTTTTTTACCATCTAGTTTTGACTTGTAGTAAGCCATGCCTTCTTCAATTTCGTCGAGTTCTTCAGCGATAACGGCTTCCGTTCGGGCTAACAATTCCGGGTCACCGAAGTAGGAGGCAATATCCATTAAAGATTTTTTGATACTTTCCAGACCAATAAAATTGACCTTGATCCAGTCCATCCCATATTTGGTTTTCATCATTTCGGCAATATAATTAATTGATCGGTGACATTGAACCAGATTAAGGTCGGCGGTGTGGGCATTTTTAAGATCAGCATAGCTGCCGTCGCCAGTCATCACCGAAACAACGTGATAACCGATGCGCTTTAAGATCCGCTCAACTTCCCAGCCGTCGCCACCGATGTTGTATTCACCTAAAAGGTTGATCGAATATTTTTGTGGTTCGGCATCACCGGTACCGATGATGTATTTCATCAGACCGTTGTTGGCAATATGGTGACCGCCGGATTGGCTGACGCCCTTATAACCTTCGCAGCTGAAGGCTAAAACTTTAATGCCGTAGAGTCTTTCTGATTCAGCAGCAACGGCGTGGATATCATCACCGATTAGTCCAACCGGACAGGTGGAGCTGATCATGATACATTCGGGGTTGAAGATTTCCATGGCTTCTTTAATAGCTTGTCGTAATTTTTTTTCACCGCCGAAAACGATGTCGGTTTCCTGCATATCGGTGCAAAAACTGTATTGGGTAAAGTCTTTGGTGTGCTCATCACCCTTGGCTTTGTTTCGCCGCGTCCCCCAGGTGTAGTAGGCACAGCCGATCGGTCCGTGAACGATGTTGACAACATCTTTTAAGGGGCCGGTAACAACCCCTTTACAACCAGCGTAGCAGCAGCCGCGGTTGGTCATGATGCCGGGAATCGCCCGGGTGTCAGCGGCAATAACCTGTGGTTCGCCAGCTTCAATTTCGATAACATGTTCTTTTCTGTTTTTGTATATCTTAGAGCTATATTTATCAAGTACCTTATCTCTTGAATCCATTCAAATCACCTCTTTCTAAAATGCATCGGCATTTTTTTCGCCACTTCGCACACGAATGGACTCTTCAATCGGGATGACGAAAATTTTACCATCACCAGGGTTTCCAGTCTGATTGTTATCAATGATAATAGAAACAACCTTACTGACATCGGCATCGTCACAGATTACCGTGAAAAACCGTTTTGGGATTAAACGGGAGGACTCAGTTAATGCTTCACCCATTGGTGAAACAGGCATTTCCCCGGCGTCAACAATATCCTGGATAATCGATAAATCAATACTTTTCTTGCCGCGACCAAGTACCTTTAAGCAGGTAAAAGCAGGATAGCCTTGATTGACCAGGGCTTCTTTGGTCTGGTTCACTTTATTCTGTCGAATAATTGCCATAACTTCTTTCATATCAATTCCTCCTTTTACAGGCCAGCTGTTCCAGTACTGATTGTATATGCTTCTTCTACCGGAGAAATGAAAATACGACCATCTCCAAAAGTACCTTCCTTGCCAGTTTTTGCGTTTTTCATAATTATTTTAACAACATCATCTTTGTCTTCATCTTTTACAATACAAAGCAGCATTACTTTGGGGATTTCGTCATAATAGACGTCGCCAACCTTGATTCCTTTTTGTTTCCCACGTCCATATACATCCAGCTTGGTTACCGCTGAGAATCCAGCCGATAACATTTCGGATAAAACTACTCCTGTTTTTTCAGGTCTGATAATTGCGCGTACCATTAACATATAGTCAACCTACCTTTCGTGATTCAAATCAAAATTATTTTTAAACTAAATATCCATTAAGCCATGTTCCATCAACAGCTCTTCCAAACGATCCTGGTGCATTGGAGTCGGAACAACAAACATCTGATTGCCATCAACCGCGGCGGCCAGATTACGGTATTCCTGAGCCTGAACAGCGGTATCATCAAATTCTAGAACAGTTTTTTTGTTGATTTCGGCGCGCTGAACCATGTTGTCCCGCGGTACAAAGTAGATCATCTGGCTGCCCAGTTCTTTGGCAAAGGCTTCAACCAGTTCTTTTTCACCATCAACATTACGGCTGTTGCAGATGATGCCGCCTAAACGAACGCCGCCGCTTGATGCGTATTTCTGAACCCCTTTGGCAATGTTGTTGGCAGCATATAAGGCCATCATTTCGCCCGATGCGACAATGTAGATTTCCTGAGCCTTGCCTTCACGGATTGGCATTGCAAAACCGCCACAAACAACGTCACCGAGGACATCATAAAAAACATAGTCCAGATCTTCGGTGTAGGCACCGAGTTGCTCTAACATCCCGATGGAAGTAATAATTCCTCGACCGGCACATCCGACCCCCGGTTCTGGTCCACCGGATTCGACACATTGGATGCCCCGAAAGCCAGGCTTTAAGATCGCATCCAGTTCAATTTCTTCACCTTCTTCACGAAGGGTATCCAATACCGTTTTTTGTGCCATCCCACCAAGTAGCAACCGGGTTGAATCGGCCTTGGGATCACATCCGACGACCATGATGTTTTTGTCCATGAGTCCTAGTCCGGCAGTGAGGTTTTGTGTTGTGGTAGATTTACCAATACCACCTTTACCATAAATCGCGATTTGTCTCATTATCTTTCCTCCTGAGTGTGAAAATTTTAAGATCCAATGCAAGTTTTTTTGCAAAAAGAAAAGAAGCCTTTTCCCTTCACAACAGTGTAAAAGGTCAGACTTCCTTGTCTAAAAAACTTATTGTTTTTGCATAAACGAAAAGATCTTAACTGGCAGCCTCTTATAGCAGCCAATTAAGACCTCTTTGTCTAAATTGGGTGGATCGGTTAGAACAAAAAAGGTCTCAGCCCCTACCCAATTGTAAGGAGCCAAGACCACATTGTCTTTGTCAAATCCGTATTGCATTGTTTTCTATGGGCTTATTATCCACGGATTCGCGGGATAAGTCAAGCTGCTTTGCTTGTAAACCCTTTTCAAAGTGAAATGGGTTTAAGAATTGGAAGGTCTAGCGGCAGCTTTTTATCAGTCAGAAACTGCGATTGTACTGATATTGGCGGACATGTTTTTCAGCTGATAGATGGGCTGAAATCATTTTCACAGTGATACAATGTTTTTGGCTTGGCTTGGTTTTTTCTCTCTTAAGAAAAACTTAAGTGATGCTTTAAAAACGATGGCTGATTGGCCGGGGATCAGCCGCAGCTGGAGCAGGAAGAACAGTCGCCACAAGACTTTTTCATCGGATCATGGACTAGAATCGTCCGGACAGTGGCCGTTTTTAAATCGACCGTCACGATATCATCCTGGATAATCTCGATCTTGCCATCGGTAAAGACAATCGTCATCGGTTCGGGAACCAATACGTCCGGGTCTAGCGTGCCTGGTTTCATCAGCGGCTGAATGAATTTCTTGCCTTCCGGTTCAGTGATCAGCAGACCGTTATTACCGGTGATCAGAGAACGGATCATCCCGGCAGCGGAATAGTTGACCGAGTTTTGGTCGCAATTGATGCCGTGAGCCAGGCTGTCATAGGCAATCACAATCCCAATGGGGGTGACAATCGGTTCCGGTAGCGCCGGTTCAAAGCTTTTCAGTTTACCATTTTCGTATAGAGAGAAGCCGTAGCGTACCTTGACCAGTCCGTCCGGGCTATTGATTTCGATGGTTTCCTGGGGCCACATGGTCAGACTTTTCAGGGCGCCACTTTCATAAAAACAAAGGCTTACCACCTTGGCTGAAAAGGCACCCACCGCCAGATCAAAGTCAATTGCTTTAGCCAGGGTATATTCATCATCCTCGGTCCAGTAGCCGTTGATGCGGCCGTTCAGTGGAAACAAACGGTGGATCCGGCCGTTTTCATAAAAGCTGATCCGTTCGGCAGACAGGCTCCCCAGCGAGGTGATCACCGCGGTAGCGTTTTCCAGATCGATGCTTTTGATCTGGCCGCTTTTAAAAAACTCCAGCGCTAATCCTTCCCGATTTCGTAGGTTTGCGGAGCCGTAGTTGGGAACCAGAATGCCGACAGGGGTATTGATGGTGTTGGGTTCGTCAAAGGCACAGCCTTTTAACGAACCATCGGTATAGGTTTCTAGAGAGGTAATCCCGGTGAGGGAGCCATAGTTTTGCGTTTGGCAGATTGACATGACGCACTCCTTTTATTCACACACCACATGGGTGATGACCACATGCTTAGTGGAATCATTTTTATTTTCGATATGGTATTGTAATTGCATTTCTGGTAATTGCTGTTCAAACCATGGTGGGATATGGTCGCAGACCACTTCTAGGCTGTAAAAGGGAGTTTCTTTTAAAAACGGCAGCAGCGCCATTTTCGAACTCAGTTCCGGGTGTTTTTTTTGCACCTGGCTTAAATCAAAGCGGTAATAACCAGGGACATCAGTTTCTTCGGGAGTCTTGGCCAGCAGACGGGCATAGGCTCTTGCCTCTTCGTCTTGACTTATTAAATCGGCTCTAATGGCATTTAGCAAGTCCAGATCAAAAGCTTCAGATTCGCAGATAATAAAACCCGAACGGTCAAAAATCTGATAGGGAATTCCGGAGATGGATTTGGTAATGATGATCCGGCATTCATTAAAGGCGCTAAGCATCTGACTAATATTTTCGCGAATGGCGTCCAGCCCCCCGGAAAGATCAGGACTCAAGGGAACCTTATCCGATTTGTGCCAACCGGCTTCTTCTTTGGTGTAGAAGACAAAATTGGTCATGTCATCAAACCGTGAAATTTGGTCATTATCATCACAAAAAACAGCCATAAGATTTAGTTTTTCTTTCATTTGTTCACCTCATCGAATTGAATCAGTACGGATTGTTGATAAAAAACAGAATTGCTTAAAATTAGTTGTAGTATAGCATAGAAATAAAAAAGTGGTGCGGAATTAACACTAAATCGGTAATAAAACGATTGCAGAAATTTTGCAGTTTGGGGATGCAGGCCCTTGCTCTTGTCAAAGGCGGTCAAATTTGATAACAAAAAAACCCCTGAAAAATCAGGGGGATGCTTTATTTGAAAGCGATAAAGCTATTGCGGGTCATCATCACTAAATTGGTTTTCCAGTTTTTGCTGGCGTTTTTTTACCAGGGTGCCACTGACAAACAGGGCGACGAAGATCAGGGCAAAGAGCAGGCCAAAGATAAGGGCAGTCAGCGAGGCGAGCGCCAGCAGATTGTCTTTTAAATAAGGGTGGTTCAGGTACATTGTAATGGCGTAAATGATGGCAAAGGCACCAGCACCGACCAGGCTGTAAATTAGGTAGTTTTTAGTGGTCGGTTTGCTATAAAAATCCCATTGTCCCTTTTTATAACAGCCCACCATAACCCCGCCGCAGCTGATCATAAAGATCGACCATTCAAAACCCCACTGACTAAAGGGCGCATTGAGAAACATCGACTGCACAATGATGCTGCCCAGCAGCAGCCAGAAAACAATCCAAAAACAGACATGCTCTATCTTATACAGCTCCAGTTCCTGGCGCTCATCAACTACTTTTTTAATTTTTTTCATTGTCGTTTTCCTCCCAAAATAAATCGTTTAACGTTTTTCCCAGCGCTTTACAGATGGCAACGCACAATTGTAAAGAAGGGTTGAATTTACCGGCTTCAATCATGCCAACAGTCTGGCGGGTAACGCCGACCCGCTTGGCCAGTTCTTCCTGAGAAATATCGTGCTCGACTCGAGCCACCTTTAATTTTATATTTTTCATCAGCTTACCTCACATTGCATATAGTATAATATATAATATTAAATGTCAAGTATATATTACATAAAGACCAATATAATAATTATGTTGCGTTTGTCTGCTGATTAAGCAAAGGATTTTTCAAAGCCGAAATTAACCCTGCCGAACAAGGATTAAGGGTTCTAAGCGTTTCTTTCTTTTGTCGGGGGGGATTATCGTTGTGTACGGCAATTGCTAAAAGTAAGGCTAAAACAAAAATGACAATTGCTGGCTGCCGTGTTCCAGTTTGTAGCGGGCGACGATGTCTTCCATTTTGTAGAGCAGGCCCTGGCGCTGGCATTCCCGGGTGAAGGTGGTCCAGAGGATCTTGGCCTGGGGGCTGGCGCAACTATAGGCGTTGCCGAAGCTACGCAGATATTCTTTTTTGATGCCGGGAAAATGGGCTTCCAGTTGGTCATAGAAATAAAGGCGTTGAGAGTCCCGGAGGGTAACCCCGAAGGCGGGATAAATAAACCGGGCGCCATGTTCGGCCGCAGCGGTTACAATGGCCGTGATGTTTGCCGGGGTGTCATTGATAAAGGGGAGAATCGGCATCAGCAGAACCCCGGCAAAGATGCTGCAGTCAGCCAGCTCTTTGATCGCGGCAAAGCGCGCTGAACTGGCGGCTACCCGGGGTTCGATGATTTTTGCCAGCGGATCTTCGGCACAGGTAATGGTGATTTTGACCAGTACCGGCGACCGCTTCTGAATCGCGGCAAGCATATCTTTATCGCGGGTCACTAGGGGGCTTTTGGTGGCGAGGGCAACCCCGTAACCATGCTTTTTAAACAGTTCCAGCGCCTGGCGGGTGAGCTGATATTTCTTCTCCAGGGGATTATAGGGATCACTCATGGCACCGGTTCCGACCACTCCCTTTAAGTTTTTGCGGCGCAGATTATCCTCAAGAATGATCAGGGCGTTTTCTTTGGCGCGAACCTGATCAAAGTCTTCAATCCCGTAGCAGTCGCTGCGGCTGTCGCAATAAATGCAGCCATGGGAACAGCCCCGGTAGATATTCATATTGTAGTCAGTACCGAACCAGACATTATTTTTTGTCCGGGTCAGCATATTTTTAGCAGGGATGGTTTTCATAAGGCCCCTTTCTTTAGCAAGCCCTCAGCGGACAATCAGACCCATTAACTTGGCCAGCTCGGCGGCCTGGTAGGTGGAGACAAGGGCACCGCTTAAGGCGTCGATAGAGACAATCAGGCCGTCGAGCTGGCAGCTGGTCAAGTCCAGCCCTTTGAGAGGGGTTTTGAAAAAACTGGTTTGGCTGAAATTGACATCATCCAGTTTGATCTGGGTGAGTTTGGCTTCGCTGATGGTGGCTTCGCTGAGATCACAGCTGGAAAATTGGCTACTTTTAAGCTGTGTTTTGCTGAAATTGGCATATTTGAAACTGGTTTCAGAGGCCAAAACATTCTCTATCTGCGCCTGATGAAAATCAGCGCCCACCAGCTTGCAGGCAAAAAACGTACAACGGTTAAAATAGCCCTCGGCAAAATTGCAGTTTGACAGGCTACAGGATTGAAAATGGAGGTCCCGGCAGTCGATTTTTTCAAAGTTGCAGTCAGAAAAATCGCAGTTTTCAAAAAGCGATGACCGGAACGAGAGATGGGAAAAATCAATTTTTGTCAGGGTCAAGTCTTTAAAATGCCTGTTTTCGATATCCATTTCTTCTTCCCGAGCCCAGGCCATCAACGATGACAAGTCGGTGGTTAGCTCCAGATCAGGAGGGATGTTTGGTTTTGAAGGTTTCATATTTGGAGGCCTCTCTTTTACAATAATTATCTGATCTTGATAATCTTAACAGAATTATAGCGAATTGTGCTAATATTTTCTTATTTATGCCATATTTTTGCCATAATTATTAGATAAAATGGCAAACAGCCTTTGTGCGTGTAAAAATTAGCAAGTACTCATATGGGGGGTCATTAACAGCAACGATTACTTGAAGAGTTATTTAAGGTTGAATTAAAAAAAGAGCACAGGTATTAAAATAAACAACGATGCAAGTGTGTGTGAAAGATAAAAAAGTTTTGCATCAGGGGTTGTTTTTAAAATAAGGGAAAGAGGTATGTTATGAAAGCGAGAAAAACTAAACAAGAAAGTCTAAATTCTGGAGAACCACAGTCTCAAAAAAAAGTGTTTAAAAAACATGTATCCACTAAACTATTGGTGTTTACTGTTTTTACCTTGTCGATTGCGGTATTGTCGCTAGGGATGCTGTCGATTCGGATTGGATCTGAGGCAATCACTGCGCAGTCTAATGCTGATGCGCAAGCCTATGTGATTGAAGGGGCCAACCATATCGGAGCGATTATTAGCGGTAATCTGGGAACGCTGGCAGAGGTCAGTTCGCGTACCGGGATTGCCAGTATGGACTTTCCGACCCAGGTAGCCGCACTGGCAGGAGATGTTGAAAATTTAGGTTATCAGGATCTGGCGGTTATGAATTTAAACGGCGACGCCAGATACATTCTGGGCGGCGGCGAATTCAAATCGGAGGGTCAATTCTGGTACGAAGCCGGTTTTGATGGCACAACAGCGATTTCCGATGTTGCCATCAGCAGGGTAACCCTGGCCCCCTGTGTTTTTGAAGTGGCACCGATCAGAAGCAATGGTCAGGTGGTTGGTTTGCTAGTCGGCAGACGCGACCCTACCTTTTTAAAAGACACCACCAATGCCATGGGTGACGGCGTCAGAGCTTATGGTTTTGTCGTTAATGCGGATGGTGGATTTATGGCTCATCCGGATGATAAAAATGTGCTGGATCAGGTTAATGTTATTGAAGACATTGAAAATGACGGTCCCTGGAAAAACTTTGGGGTGGCGCTTAAAGAAGTTGGCACCGGTGAAACGGGGTTGATCTCGTATCGTTTAAAAAATGAAACTAAAATCGGTGCTACTGCCCCGATTCCGGGAACCAACTGGACGCTCATCGTTGCTAAATTTGAATCGGATGTATTAGCACCGATCAATAATCTTAGAAACATCATTCTCCTGATTTCACTGGTGATTATAATTATCGGCGGCGCCGCATCCTTTGTAATGGCAAAAAAAATAACCGCTCCGATTGCAAAAGCAAGTCAGATGCTTAAGGAAATGACCATGGGACATTTGGGAATGCGGTTAAAAATTGAATCAAAAGATGAAGTCGGTGAAATGGCTCAAAATATGAATCAGTTTGCTGATGATCTCCAAAATGTGGTGATCGGTACGATGAACCAGATTTCTGAGGGCGATGTTTCCACTGACATTGAAGTTCGCGATCCCCAGGATGAGATTGCCCCGGCCTTGAAGCGTACCATTGAGACCATTCGCGATCTGATTAGTGAGGCAACCATGCTTTCTAATGCAGCGGTTGAAGGGAAACTCGATACCCGTGGCAATGCAGACGGGTTTAAGGGTGGATTTAAAGATATTGTTGCCGGGGTTAATGCTACCCTGGATGCGGTGGTCGGACCACTAAATGTGGCGGCTGAATATGTCGAACGGATCAGCCGAGGGGATATTCCGCCCAAGATCATCGACACCTATCATGGCGATTTCAATGAGATAAAAAACAATCTAAATACTTGCATTGATGCCGTTAATGCCCTGGTTGATGATGCAGCCCTGCTGGAAAAAGCTGGGGTGGAAGGGCGCTTGGATACCCGCGCTGATATTAGCAAACACGGTGGAGATTTCCGCAAAATAGTAGAGGGCGTTAATAATACCCTGGATGCGGTGGTAGGGCCGCTGAATGTCGCCGCCCAATATGTTGAGCGGATTAGCAGGGGTGATATTCCGCCAGAGATCACCGATAACTACAATGGTGATTTCAACGAAATCAAGAACAACCTCAATACTTGTATTCAGGCCGTGCGGCTATTAGTAAATGATGCCGGCAAGCTGGCGCAGGCCGGTATCGACGGCCGTCTTGATACCCGTGCCGATGCCAGTCGCCATCAGGGCGACTTTGCCAAGATTGTCAACGGCGTAAACAGTACCCTGGATGCCGTAGTAGCACCGGTAAAAGAAGCATCAGCGACCTTAAAAGAACTGGCACAGGGAAACCTGAACACTGGCATGGTGGGGAATTACAACGGCGACTATACTCTGATCAAAGACGATATGAACCAAACCATCACCTTCTTAAAACGTTACGTCGACGAAATCAGCCACACCCTGGAGCAGTTAGGACAGGGCAATCTCGATCAGCATATCACCACTGAATATCTGGGCGATTTCATGGCGATCAAAATAGCCCTTAATGAGATCACCTCGACTCTTAGTAATACCATGTCGGATATCAATATTGCGGCTGGTCAGGTCGAAATCGGTGCGCAACAGATTTCTGATGGCGGACAGGCCTTGTCTCAGGGAACTACCGAACAGGCCAGCTCGATCCAGGAGTTGACCGCTTCGATTGAAGAAGTGGCCCAGGAAACCAAGCAAAACGCCATCCGTGCCAATGAAGCCAATGAGCTGGCGATGCGGGTCAGAACCAATGCTGAAGCAGGAAACAACCAGATGAACACGATGGTATCGGCAATGGTCGATATTAATGAATCATCCAACAATATTTCTAAAATCATCAAGGTAATCGATGATATTGCTTTCCAGACCAATATTCTGGCTCTTAATGCTGCGGTAGAAGCTGCTCGGGCGGGACAACATGGCAAGGGCTTTGCAGTGGTTGCCGAAGAGGTTCGTACCCTGGCAGCCCGTAGTGCCGAAGCTGCCAAAGAAACCACCAGCCTGATTGAAGGCTCAATCCAAAAGGTTGAAGCGGGTACAAAAATTGCCGATCAGACCGAAATTAGCTTAAAAGAGATTCTTAGTGAAATTGAAAAAGTCACTGGCCTGGTCGCGAATATTGCCCAGGCATCCAACGATCAGGCTACCGAAATTGCCCAGATCAACCAGGGTGTTGAGCAGGTGTCCCAAGTGGTTCAGACCAACTCCGCTACGGCCGAAGAGAGCGCCGCTGCCAGTGAAGAACTGTCCGGCCAAGCGGAGATGCTCAAACAAATGGTGGGGACGTTTAAACTAAAAAACAGCGCTCAAAATAGTGGCGTTACGGTGAAAAAAAGAACAGTGGTTGCAGATGCAAAAAATCTGAAAGTTACGGGTCAACCCCAGATTATTCTAGATGAGCTTGACAAGTATTGAAATAGGTCAAACTAGATCAGCTTAAACTAAATGAATTAAGAAACCAAGAAACAGGCCGATCGTTTATCATTGGCCTGTTTCTTGTTTATGAGAAAAAATTGGCAACCATCAGGTTAGGAGCAATGCGGTTAAAGAACCACTAAGGTAAGGTATTCACAAATTAGCTAGCAAAATCAGGTTGCAACCAGCACATCGCTTGTCTCAAAAGCTTAATGACTGTGGCGCTTTTAAATTACTCCAGATAATTGAAGTGTCGTTAAGGATAGATAGAAAGTGTTGATAAAACTAAATACATTTAATTTACATCGATTTGGTAAATGAAGATGCCTAATATTGTTGACACTTGGGAAACATTTAGATATAATACATCATAATGACATATGTCAGCATGATGTTTTTTAGGTAATAATTTTAATGGCAGATTAACTCGGAAGCAGCTAGTTCTTTTTGGAGGTGGTAACGTGAAAGCTAAGAAAATATTAATATGTGACGATGACAGACTAACACATGAGATTTTATCGGTTTATCTTAATGCAGAAGAACTGCGGTGTCACTCGGTTTTTAACGGCCGGGCTGCTCTGGAAAAAATAGCGAACGAAGCTTTTGATCTGGTTATTCTAGATATAATGATGCCAGGCCTATTGGGAACTGATGTTTGCAGAGAAATACGAAAATTTTCTGAGGTTCCGATTATCATGATTTCTGCGAAAGACGATGAGATTGATCGGATTCTTGGTCTTGAATTGGGGGCAGATGACTATATTGTGAAGCCCTTCTCTCCAAGAGAAGTGGTGTTGCGGATCAAAAAAATACTGACACGTTTGGAATCAGGAAAGAATCTGGTTTCCAAAAGAATTCAACAGGCGGATCTGATAATCGACCTTGATCAGTACGTGCTTAAAGTTTCCGGAGATACAATTGAATGCACGCCAAAAGAATTGGAACTACTATACTATCTGGTAAAAAATACTGGCAAAGTGTTTTCCAGAGAGCAGCTGCTGAGTGAGGTATGGGGATATGATTATTTTGGAGATACCCGGGCAGTGGATACACAGATTAAGCGGCTGCGAAAAAAAATGGAACAGACAAATCATGCTTTTGAAATCAAGTCTGTCTATGGGATCGGTTATAAATTCGAAGTTTTGCAATAAAATGATTTATCTTTGTGATAAAAAATCTTAGGATTGATAAATTTAGGTCAGGAATGATTAGAAAAGGACAATCAGCATCAAAGCAAGGTTCTTGTCTTCACGGGTGGAACTTAAAAAATAGCCAACCCCAAAGCAGTAGCATCAACCCTACTGTTTTTCTTTTTTTTTGATGTTCTGCAGTGGTCTTAAGATTTGCATTTTTCCCCAATAAAGTTTATAATTTTCCACAGAGTCATTGTGATAATACGAACAAACAGGAGAAAAAATGGAAACATCTCAGCGCATCCAAAATATGGGCGAACCAGCCCTTTTAAAATACTATCCGCTGGTCAGCGCGGCTCAGAAAAAGGGCAAGAAAGTTTATTTTTTAAATATCGGTCAACCGGATATTAAAACTCCGGCCGGTTTTTTAGAAAGTGTCAACTGCATTGATCAGGAAGTCTTATCCTATCAGGCGCCAGAGGGGATCGTGGAGCTGCGGCAAGCGGCCTGCGATTATTATCGGCGGCTGGGTCTTGATTACGATATCGGTGACCTTTTTGTCACTAATGGCGGCAGTGAAGCATTGCTGTTTACCTTTATCGGGATCTGTAATGCAGGCGATGAAATCCTCACCGCTGAACCGCTGTATAGCATTTACAAGGAAATGGCCGCGGCCACCGATGTCAAGCTGGTCGGTTTTAAAACCTATGCCGAAGACGGCTTTGCCCTGCCCGATGCGGCGGTGATTGAAGCGGCGATTACCCCGCGCACCAGAGCGCTGCTAATGACTAATCCCGGGAATCCCACCGGCAAGGTCTTTTCTAAGGAAGAAATTGAGGTGATGGTAAAACTGGCCGTCAAACACAATCTCTATCTGATTTCGGATGAGGTCTACCGGGAGTTTGTCTATGATAGTCAGGACTATTTAAGCCCGGCTCAGTATCAGGAGCTGGACCAGCATTTTATCTTGATCGACAGTATTTCTAAGCGCTACAGTGCCTGTGGAGCCCGGATTGGTTTTATTGTGTCAAAAAATAAAAGCCTGATGCAGCAGCTTAAAAAGCTGGTTCAGATGCGGCTGTCGGTCTCCACTATCGATCAGATCGGAGCAGTTGCCTTATTTAAACTTGATAAGCATTTTTTTGATGGGATCTTAAAAGAGTATACCTGTCGCCGGGAGATTGTTTATGCGGCCTTGCAGGAAATTCCCGGGGTGATCTGCAAAGAACCGCGGGGCGCCTTTTACTTTATGGCCAAGCTGCCGATTAAAGCGGCCTGTCATTTTATCGAATGGCTGATCAACGATTTTGATTATCAGGGCGAGACGGTGCTCTTATCACCAGCCAATGATTTTTACTTAAACCCCCGTGATGGTGCCGACGAGGTACGAATCGCCTATGTGCTCAACGGCGAGGATTTAAAAAAAAGCATGGAGATTTTAAAACACGGCCTGACCGCTTATGCCAAGGCCTTTCCCGAGCAGTGTAAATAATAAAACCACAAGGAGAAAAAATTGAAAATTAAGTCAGTACAGAAGGGTCAGGATTACCTGGGCTTTCTATTTATAAAATCACAGATGACCAAAACCGCCACCAATGGCAGCCGCTACTTTAACATGGTCTTGAACGATGCCGATTTTGACGAAATTGATGGCAAAAAATGGGACGTCAAGCCCGAAGATGAGGAAATCTTTACCAATGGCAAGCTTGTCAAGATAAAGGGTAAGGTTCAGGAATTCAATAACCGGCTGCAGCTGATTGTCGAGAAAATGCGCCTGATTGACGACACGGATGAGGTCAATATCGATGATTTCATCGAAACGGTACCGGTTGATATCGACGAAATGCTCGGTTATATCAGCGATACCATTGATGATTTTGGCAATGCCGACATCGCCGCCATCACTAAAAAAATACTTGGCGACCAGGTTACCGTCTTGAGTTATTTCCCGGCGGCCAAGAAGCACCACCATGCCATCAAAGGCGGGCTGCTCTACCATACCTATTCGATGCTGAAAATCGGCAAAAGCCTGGCCGGGATTTATCCCTTTATTAACCGGGATCTGCTATATGCCGGGATCATTCTCCACGATATCGGCAAGATCAATGAAATGGTCGCCGATGAAAACGGATCGGTTTCTGATTATACCCCAGAGGGCAAGATGCTAGGCCACATCACCCAGGAAATTGTTGAACTGGAAGTAGTCGGTCAGTCGCTCGGTACTGATCCCGAGGTCTTAATGATGCTCAAACACATGATTCTTTCGCATCACTATCAGCCCGAATTTGGCAGTCCCAAACGGCCGATGTTCCCGGAAGCCGAGTTGCTCCATCATATTGATATGATCGATGCCCGGATGTATACCATGGAACAGGCGCTTAGTCGGGTTGAACCGGGGAGCTTTACCGAAGCCAACTGGAGCCTTGACGGGATCAGTCTCTATCGGCGCAGTTTTTTATAGGAGCAGTCGATGAGTCTTGTTTATCAGGAAGAAAAACGGGTGGCCTGCTACGAATCAGATTCCACCGAAAAGATGCTGCCAACCACCGCGATGAACTACTTTCAGGAAGCTTCCACCAACCAGGGCAATCAGCTGGGTGTTGGCGGGGACTACTTAAAGGCCAATAATCTGGCCTGGTTTCTGGTCAAATACGTGATTCAGTTTAACGACTATCCCCGCTACCAGGACGAGGTGACGGTAACAACCCGAGCCACCGGGATGGATAAATTTTGTGCCACCAGGCGCTTTACTATCGAAGATGCTAGCGGAGCAGAAAGAGTCATTGCCGATACCCAGTGGCTACTGATCAACCGCGACACTGAAAAAATGGAGCGGATCGACGAACATCCGGAGATGGATGCCTATCAGTGTTTTGAAAAAGGCGAACCGATCTTTAAAAAGATTGCCAAAATCAATCAAATCGATCTGGAAAAGTCTTTCTCGGTGCGATTTCTCGATATTGATTTCAATAAGCACGTCAATCACGTCAAATATCTGGCCTGGGCGATTGAGGTTCTGCCACTGGAGGTGGTAAAAACGAAGCAGCTGTCAGAAGCGAAGATGGTCTATAAGGCGCAGTGCTTCTATGGTGATCAGATTAGGGCTTTAGGTGAACAACTCGAAGAAAATCACTACCGGATTGAGATTGTCAATCAGGACAACACCGTTCTGTGTCAGCTGGAACTGATCTTGACTTAAAAGGAAAAGCCTTCGTCACTTTAGTGACGGAGGCTTTTGTTGGAGCTGTAGTTAATGCCTGGGGTCAGAATAGTAATAATAATAAATTTTACAAAAGATATAAAAAAACGTATACAAAGAAAATAAAATGATATATTTGTAAAAAAATTGGCATAAAATTGAATAAATAAATAATATATTGAATAAAATACTACAAAAGTATAAACAATAATGAGGCAAATGAATCTAGAGTAAAAAATGATACAGAAATACCATTTATAATTTATAATCCTGCAAAAAAAATAGTAAAATTTTATCACAACTAGTGTTTGATTTTTAGCATAAAATAGGTTAAACTAACAGTAGTTGTTAAATATTTATCAAAGTAATGGAGGAAATTTTATGGGTTTTAAATCAGATATTGAAATTGCACAAGAGGCTATTCCACAGGATATACGTGAGATAGCAAAGAAATTGGGTTTAACAGAAGACGATCTGGATTTATACGGCAAGTATAAAGCAAAGGTTGACTACAATCTGTTAAAGAAATCAACGGGCAAAAAAGCACGCTTGATTTTAACAACAGCAATCAATCCAACACCAGCTGGTGAAGGAAAGACTACCACAACCATCGGTGTTTCGGATGGCTTATCCTACTTAGGAAAAAATACCATCGTAGCATTAAGAGAGCCATCTCTTGGACCAGTTTTTGGTGTTAAAGGGGGAGCTGCTGGTGGTGGTTATGCACAAGTAATCCCAATGGAAGATATCAACCTTCATTTTACCGGAGATTTCCATGCTATCGGCGCAGCTAATAACTTATTGGCAGCAATGTTAGATAATCATATCAAACAAGGCAATGAATTAGACATCGACGCCAAAAGAATTACCTGGAGACGTTGTATGGATATGAATGACCGTCAACTGCGAAACATCGTTGATGGTTTAGGCGGAAAAGGCGATGGCGTTGTTCGTGAAGACGGATTTGACATCACCGTAGCATCTGAAGTTATGGCAGCCTTCTGTTTAGCTTCTGACATCAATGACTTAAAAGCCCGAATGGGACGCATCATTGTTGCTTACAACCATGCCGGCGTACCAGTAACAGCCGCTGACTTAAAAGCCAATGGCGCAATGGCAGCTTTACTCAAAGATGCTTTAAAACCAAACCTGGTTCAAACCTTAGAAGGAACACCAGCCTTTATTCATGGTGGACCATTTGCAAATATTGCACACGGTTGTAACTCCTTAATCGCGACCCGTATGGCGATGCATTTTGCTGACTACGTGGTAACCGAAGGCGGCTTCGGCGCTGACCTTGGGGCAGAAAAATTCCTTGATATCAAATGTCGAATGGCCAACTTAAAACCAGATGCGGTTATTATCGTAGCGACCGTTCGGGCGCTTAAATACAATGGCGGCGTTGCTAAAGCTGACTTAGGTGAAGAAAACCTGGTTGCCTTAAAAGCCGGACTGCCAAACTTATTAAAACATGTTGAAAACATCACCCAGGTATTTAAATTACCAGCTGTTGTTGCAATCAACGAATTCCCACTGGATACCCAAGCAGAACTGGACTTAGTCAAAGAAGAATGTAAAAAATTAGGCGTCAACGTGGCGATTTCCCAGGTATGGGCAAAAGGCGGAGAAGGCGGAGCTGAGCTTGCGAAAGAAGTGATCCGTTTAATCGACGAAAGCGAAGGAAAATTCGAATACTGTTACGATTTGGATATTCCAATCAAAGAAAAAATCGAAGCAATTGCGACCCGTATTTACGGCGCAGATGGCGTTGATTTTGCTCCTGCAGCCCTTAAAGAAATGGCTAACCTGACAGCCTTAGGCTTTGACAAGGTGCCAATCTGTATGGCGAAAACCCAATATTCTTTAACCGATGATCCAAAAGTATTTGGTCGACCAACTGGTTTTAGAATTACCGTACGTCAATTGACAATCTCAGCAGGTGCTGGTTTTATCATTGCCTTAACTGGCGAAATCATGAAAATGCCTGGTCTGCCTAAAGTACCGGCAGCAGAAAAAATTGATGTTGATGATAACGGCGTAATTGCTGGTTTATTCTAGAAAAAA
>JAHIQT010000089.1 GCA_018903255.1 Bacillota bacterium
ATTGGAAAATTTTAAAAATTTATTACAGTTTTTTTAGAAAACAGAAAAATCGGATATCAATGAGATATCTGTCAAATAGTGATTGAGATTATCTGAATTTCATATTAAGATAAAAAAGATAATCTACAACTTGATTTAGCCGATAAAATAACGTATAATGCATATCTATCATAACAGATAGATATGATAGGATTAAACAACATTGTGAAAGGTGATATTTATGAAAAGATATCCATTAATAAGGACTTTTGCCTTATACAGTCTATTCGCGTTTGTTTTAATGGGCATTGTGCTTTCCCTGGTTATATATGAACATATTAAAAATGATAAGCTAGGTAATCTTGAAGAAGTCTCTAAAATTACAATTAGTACGGTTGTTAAAAACAATCTGACTAAAACAGACTTTGCTGATACCATATCTGACACTAAGGCATCTCAAATCAAGTCTAATATCATTGAATCCATGAATTTATATGACATTCAAGCGATTATGCTCAT
The DNA here is from genome assembly GCA_018903255.1 of Bacillota bacterium. Classification (GTDB taxonomy): domain Bacteria; phylum Bacillota; class Clostridia; order Eubacteriales; family Eubacteriaceae; genus Acetobacterium. The sequence goes on from JAHIQT010000089.1 coordinate 499, forward strand.
CAACCAGGATGAAAAAGTAATCATGGCAGATAATTCTGTTTTTACTGTTGAACAACCTGACAAAAAAAATCTTGAAAAAGTATTAAATGGTGAGACTCCTTTCGTCGTTTCAGATGCTTATGCACTCAATAATGCTGAAGATGAGAATAAAGGCAAGCTGGTCATAAATATTTATGAACCGATCATCTATGACGGTAAAGTTGAAGGTGTTGCCGTTTTGCAAATCCTTGAAAAGAACATCAGTGAACATGCAAACATGATTGTACAAGTGATAGCATTGACAGTCTTTGGTGGATTTTTGATCCTTTTTTTATTGTTGGTTGGCATTCTTTATAAAACATCACAAACACTTCGACAACAAAATAAAGAGCTAATTAATCAAAAGTCAGAAATCGAATTATCACTGAAAAGACTTGATGATTCCTATTTAAATACTGTCTTTGCTTTATCCAATGCTGTTGATGCAAGAGATCCTTATACAGCAGGACACTCTGAACGGGTGTCAAAAATATCCATGCTTTTAAGTAGAGAACTGAAATTGACAGCAGAAAATCAAGAAATTCTTGAATATGCAGGGCTTTTCCATGATATCGGGAAAATAGGGATACCTGATCATATTTTGAATAAGAATGGTAAGCTGACAGATGAAGAATACGAGGTTATAAAAAAGCATCCGGATATTGGAATTAATATCCTTAGTAATGTCGATTTTCTAACTGAAGCTTTACCAATTATTCGCCACCATCATGAGATGTTCTCAGGCAATGGTTATCCATGTGGGCTCAAAGGTGCGGAAATTCCACTGGGTTCACGGATCATTGCCATTGCCGATACTTATGATGCAATGACGACAGATCGGCCTTATCGACAGCGATTTAGCCATGAGGTTGCAGTAGCGGAAATTCAAAAAAACAGTGGCACTCAATTTGATGACAAATTGGTTGACATATTTATAAAAATTGAAAGTATCATCAAAAGTATTAACTAGTAATTAGGTGTGATCAGAAATACCCATCATTTAAAATAAAGTTAATGTATTAGAATAATTGATACATTGCTTTATTTTTTTTAAAATTTTTTAAATAATTTCTTATCTCCATAAGTTCTACAAAAGTTATTGTTATGATATCGACAGACGAGAAGTGGCAAGGAGTGTCAAAATCGGTGTTAAAATACCCATAATAAACGGTTGAAAATTCCCCAAAAACACGGTATGTTTCTTCTTAAAGTATAAGGAGGACAACCGAATGATAACAATGGAGGAATATTACATGATCAAAGGTTTAAAAAACAAGGGAATGTCAATCATGCAGATTTCCAAAGAAATGGGTGTTGATCGAAAAACGGTCAGCAATTGGCTTAAGCGCAACGAACCGCCAGCATATCGGATACATCAGTTTCGGCAAGGAAAGCTTGATCCGTTTAAAGATTATATTCTGGAACGAATGAATGAAGGCTGTGTCAATGCCGCTGTGATTTTTGATGAAATTGCAGCCGATGGGTACCAGGGCAAAATGACGATTCTTCGGGAATTTATGAAGCCATATCGCAAAAAAGCGTTAGCCAAAGCATCGATCCGCTATGAAACACCCCCTGGCAAACAGGCCCAGGTTGACTGGGGAGAATTCGTTGTCACGATGCCCGATGGAAAGCTCAAGAAATTGTATGCCTTCATCATGGTTTTAGGGCATTCCAGAAATTATTATCTTGAATTCACCGAGAATTCGAAATTTGACACATTAATCGGCTGCCTTGAACGAGCATTTGCCTATTTTGGTGGTGTAACAGAGAGCATTCTGTATGACAATATGAAAACTGTTGTTGCCTACAGTCACAAAACCGGCAACGATAAATGGAATCAGCGGTTTTTGCGATTTGCCGAGCATCACCATTTTATTCCGGTTCGGCATCGGCCTTATCTGCCCCGTTCCAAGGGCAAGGTGGAACGCGGAGTCCAATATGTACGCGGCAATTTTTGGCCGAGAGTCAAAAGCTTTTCAGGTCTGGCCGAACTCAATGATCAGGCTCGGCTCTGGCTTGATACGAAATGCAACACCCGGCTACATCAGACGATTCACAAAATACCCCATGAAATCCTGACGGAAGAACTGCTGAAGCCGATGAACACCGAACCGTTTCTTTCTGTGGATCTGGTCAGCCGGAAAGTCATGAACGATTGCATGATCAGTTATCAGTCCAATTATTATTCCGTTCCCTTCCGCTTTGTTGGTCACCGTGTCGGTGTGCGGGATCTGAGAAATGGAACGATTGAAATCTATGATGAAACGGGTGCCTTGATTGAAGGTTACCGGAAACCGGCTCAAAGGCATCAGGTTCAAAAAATGAAAAAGCACTTTGAAGGATTGAACAGTCAAAATCATAAAGCCAAAGCCCGCAAAGCACCGCTTATGATTCCAGACCAATCGCCCAAAGTGCATCAAAGACCGCTCGCAGTCTATGATTCTTTAGTCAGTGAGGTGTCCACATGGTAACCCATCACCTGAAGGAAGCTTTTGATCGTCTGAATCTCACGCATATGGCCGCCATTTATGACCACCATGCTGAAGAAGCTTCCAAGGATAGTATATCCTATTTGGAGTTCTTGGACAAGCTGCTTTGGGCAGAAATTGATGCAAAAAGAGAACGGACAACTACGACGAACTTGAAACTTGCAAAATTTCCCTATATCAAGGCCATCGATTCATTTGACTTTGACTTCCAGCCTAGTGCCAATCAGCGCAAGATAAATGAACTGAAAACGCTCGCCTTTGTGGAACGTTCCGAAAATGTCGTATTTTTGGGCCCGCCCGGCGTTGGCAAAACTCATCTGGCCGTAGGTCTGGCGGTTTGTGCGATCAAAAGTGGCTATACTGCTTATTTTCTCAGTGCACATGAACTGATTTCAATGATTCAGGAAAATATTGTTTCCGGGCGCATTCATCGCAAACTTAAAACACTGAATAAACCCAATATCCTGATTATTGATGAAGTTGGCTATGCGGCCATGGATGATGAAGTGGCTCATTACTTTTTTCAGATTGTCTCCAATCGCTATGAAAAAGGATCAATCATTCTAACTTCCAACAAGTCCTACGGTAGTTGGGGTGATGTGTTCGGAAATAATGTCGTTGCAACGGCGATCCTGGATCGACTGCTGCATCATTCCACAACGATCAATATCAAAGGTGACAGCTATCGGATCAGGGAAAAGAAAAAGGCTGGCTTTTATGATGTCAGTCTATATGAAAACGAGTCGAACGATGCTAATGGGTAATTTTTACCGTTTATTTTGGGAAGTTTTGAAACGGTATTGACAAAGGAGGAAGAAAAGGTGTAAAGTTGTAATAAAAGTGTGAAAAAGATAATCCGCATTAAACTGATCCCAAAACTAAATCCACAGCTGATGCCTTCACAATCACAGATGCATCCCAGGTTGTATAGACAGTTTAAATAGATTGAGCTTGAAGTTAAAACCCACACAAGATACCTGTTAAAGGAAGAACGACAATGAAAAGAGGAAAAAAATGAAAAAAAATGCAATATTAAACTCGGGAAACGTACTGAACCCACCCAGCGCTACTAGCACTATCAAAGGTACTAGTAGAAAACATTTGTCCACCAAACTGCTGGGATTTACTCTGGTAATTCTGGCAATTGCAGTCATCTCTCTTAGTATTATATTTATAAATATGGGGTCAGCGGCCATTTTGGAACAAGCCCATGCCGATGCCCGGAAATACACCGATGAAGGAGCTTCCCACGTCGGGGCCATCATTTCCGGTAATCTCAACACCCTCAGTGAGGTAACTCTGCGCAGCGGTGTCTCCACCATGGACTGGAATGCCCAGGTTGCCGCCATCGCTGGCGACGTGGAAAAACTGGGATACCAGGACATTGCCGTGATGAACATGGACGGCCATGCCAAATATTTGGCGGGCGGAGGCGAGTTCGACTCCGCCGGACAGTTCTGGTATGAGGACGGATTCAAAGGTGACACGGCTATTTCTGATGTTGCCATCAGCAAGGTCACTCAGAAGCCGGTGGTCTTTGATGTAGTCCCGATTAAAAACAATGGTCAGGTAGTTGGATTACTGGTCGGACGTCGGGATCCCACCTTCTTAAAAGATACCACCAATGCTATGGGGGACGGCAAGCGTCAATACGGCTTTGTGGTCAACAACGAGGGTAGTTTGATAGCCCACCCTGATGATGAGATGATTATGAATCAGACCAATGTATTTAACGATATCGAAAACAATGGGGTCTTGAAAAGTTTTGGGATCGCCTTTAAAGAGATGGGTGTCGGACAAACCGGGATGCTCTCCTACACCCTAAATGGTGAGACTAAAATCGGAGCCACTGCACCCATTCCCGGAACCAACTGGACCCTAGTTATTGCCCAGTATGAAAGTGATGTGCTGGTACCGATGCATCATTTACGCAACATCACCCTGCTGGTCTCGCTGCTGGTGCTGTTACTTGGTGGCGCTGCCGCCTGGTATCTGGCCAAACGAATCAGCAAACCGATTGTCGAATTAACTGCCCTGGCCGATCAAATGGCGCTGGGGGATGTGGATCTGGAAATCGCGGCGACCACTGAAGACGAAATCGGTGCCCTGATGGATTCCTTTGCGACTATCATTGAAAACCGTAAAGCCCAGGCTGATGCCGCCCAACGGTTATCCGAAGGCGATTTCGCGGTGGAGATCATTCCGCAGTCTGACAAGGATGTGCTAGCATACTCCCTGATTGGCCTGGTTGCCGAAATGAATAAGGTCAATGACGGGATTAAAAAAATCGGTCTGGCCGCTCAGGATGGTCAACTCAATTACCGGGGCAACACCACCGAGTATGCCGGTGCCTTCAAGGATATGATTGTCAGTCTGAACAACATGATCAACACCTTTGTCAAACCGCTGAAAGTCGCCAGCAAGGCCATCGAACGGATCGGCAACGGCGTCATTCCGCCCCCGATCACCACCGAATACAAGGGTGATTTCAATGATCTTAAAACCAATATCAACGCCTGTATTGACGGCTTAGGCGCCCTGACCGAAGGGAATCAGGTGCTGGCGATGCTGGCGGCCAATGATCTGTCCCAGAAAATTGAAGGTAATTATCAGGGGATTTACCAGGAAATTGGCGAATCGATTAACGGCGTTCACAGCCAGATGGTTCATATTGTCGAAATTGCCAATAACCTGGCCGCCGGCAACCTCTGTGATCTCGATGGCCTCAAGGCCATTGGCCAGCGCAGCGACAATGATACCCTGGTACCCAGCTTTATCAGCATGATTGAAAGCATTGCCATGCTGGTGGCGGAAACCCAGGAAATGACCCGGATCGCCGTTGATGGTGATCTGACCAACCGCGGTCACGTGGCTAAATTCCAGGGCGAATATGCCAAGGTCGTGGAAGGCTTCAATCAGACCCTTGATGTCGTCATTGAACCAATCAATGCCGCCTCGGCGACCCTCCGGGAACTGGCCCAGGGCAATCTTCACACGGCCATGACAGGTGACTTTAAAGGCCAGCATGGTCAGATTAAAGAAGATATGAACCAGACCATTGCCTTCCTCAAGGAGTACGTCGAAGAAATCACCGATACCCTGGAAGAAATTGGCCGCGGCAACCTCAACCTGGAAATCACCACCACCTACCTGGGCGATTTCCAGGCTATTAAACTGGCCCTCAATGATATCACCGCCAGCCTCAGCACCACCATGGCGGACATCAACAATGCCGCCGGTCAGGTGGAAAGCGGTGCCCGTCAGATTTCTGACGGTGGTCAGGCCCTGGCCCAGGGTGCCACCGAACAGGCTTCGGCCATTCAGGAACTGACTGCTTCCATTGACGAGGTCGCCCAGGAAACCAAACAGAATGCCACCCGGGCCAATGAAGCTAATCAACGCTCGATTGAGGTGCGTAATAACGCTGAAATCGGCAATGTCCGAATGAATAACATGGTCACCGCGATGGTGGACATTAATACCTCATCCCAAAGTATTTCCAAAATCATCAAGGTGATTGACGACATCGCCTTCCAAACCAATATTCTGGCGCTGAATGCCGCGGTTGAAGCGGCTCGGGCCGGACAACATGGCAAGGGCTTTGCGGTGGTCGCTGAAGAAGTCCGCACCCTGGCCGCTCGCTCGGCCGAAGCTGCCAAGGAAACCACCGGGCTGATTGAAGGCTCCATCGATAAGGTTTCGGTGGGTTCTAAAATTGCTGATGAAACCGCCGAAAGCCTGACCCAGATCCTCGCGGATATTGAGAAGGTCACCAGCTTAGTTGGCAATATTGCCCGGGCTTCCAACGATCAGGCCTCGGAAATTGCCCAGATCACCAAAGGGATCGAACAGGTTTCACAGGTCGTTCAAACCAACTCCGCCACCGCTGAAGAAAGCGCCGCCGCCAGCGAGGAACTCTCCGGCCAGGCCGAAATGCTCAAACAGATGGTGGGTGCCTTTACGATCAAAACCGATGGCGCCTCCTTTGCCCCAGCTCCAGCCAAGCCTCAGTGCCAATTGGAGTCAGCCCCAGCTGAACCCCGGATTGATCTGGACGATTGGGATAATGACAAGTATTAATCCAACCAACACGGAAACATCGACAGCGTGAGAATTAGCGAATAAAATTAAACCCTCCCTAGGTATCATTGATATGCTCCCCTTATAGTGGACAGTTTAAATAAAAAAACTGTTTATTATAAGGAAGAGCATATTTTTATGGGAAGAAAACGTAAGTTTATCCCGGAAGAAAAATTAAAAGTGGTAGAAACCATTCTAAATGGCATCGATTTGGCTTGCAATCAAGCCCGGTTGCGGGGAATTGATCGGAAGTCAATTCAGTAATGGATTTGTAATTATATGAGACCTGGAATAAATGGTCTCATTACAGCCAACCAAAATGTTTCCTACAGCAAAGCGTTGAAGGAATCGGCTGTTTCAGAGTATTTATCAGGTTTGGGATCGTTGATAGATATCTGTCAAAAGTATGGAATTCATTCAAAAGAGCAATTGCGAAATTGGATTTTGAAGTATAAAGGTCATGAAAAACTGAAAACTTCTGGAACAGTAATCATGGCTAAAGGACGGAAAACTACCTATGATGAACGGGTGGAAATCGTAACATCCTGTATTGAAAATGAAATGAATTATGCGGTGACCGCGGAACGATATCAGGTATCCTATCAGCAGGTCTACCAGTGGGTCAAAAAAACGAATCCAAAGGTGTTGGCGGATTATTGGATAAACGTGGCCGGAAGAAGCCGGAAAATGAACTGTCTGAACTGGATCTGTTGCAAGCATCTACATAAGCCTGATGTCTACCTGTTTCCATAGTTAATCTCATACAGAATATACTCCTTTTAATGATTTTATAAAACAATTTCAATAAATCGAAAATCTTAATATATTATTCAAAATTTACGTATTTCAAAAGATGAGAAATATAATCTTTTTAGTGCATAATAAAAGTGCCTTTTGGGAAAAAGTACTTGCAAAAAACAAATATAATCATTAAAATAATACATATTAAATGGGTAGGGTTTAATTTGAAAAAGCTCTACCCATTTTTAAAATACCAATATAAATTTGATTACTACGTTTGGACTTGAATATGATTTTCATCAATTGAGAGAGAATTTTTAATGATTAAAAAGTATACGAATTTAATTAGCAATAGGGAGGATAACAGAAATAGGATTCAAAAAAAATATTGATTGGATTTTCTGCAATTATGATTATGAGGAAGAGTATGCTTTAATTCAAAAGCATCCAGAAATGGGTGTGAATATACTTAAATCTATAGAGTTTCTGGATGATATTCTTCCCATAATAATGTATCATCATGAAAGATATATCGGCAATGGATATCCTGATATGATTAGTGGAGATAGTATTCCTCCGTTTTCTAGGATTATTTCAGTCGCAGATATATATGATGCGATGACATCTAATAGACCTTATCGTGAAAAATTCCTGCATGAGGTAACAGTCGAGGAAATGCTGCGTAATAAGCAAATACAGTTCGATGGTAGAATCGTTGATGCTTTTTTAAAAATAGAAAAATCATTAAATAATGATAGTAAATGATTGGAGTGGAAATATGAATAAAAAATTTATTGCTGTTGTTATTTTGTCCATGATATTTTTAGGGGCAATTTGTGGATATACTGTTGCTGCTAACCTATCCTGGGTTCTTTCCGAAGTTAATTGAATTGTCTTGCATAGTGTGTTATACTGTCCATATATTACGCACGAAGAAGGAATTAAAATGGATGACTTTATTAAACTTTTGGATAAAAATTTAGAGTATGAAAAACATGAAATGATTG
>JAHIQT010000090.1 GCA_018903255.1 Bacillota bacterium
GCGATTGAGAAATTTGTTTTGGTTTAGTGAAGGATAGTAATATATTAGGATAATTAATTATAATAACCTTAAGGAGATCATTATGAATAAAAAAGCAATTATTGCCGACAAGGCACCGGCAGCAGTGGGTCCTTATTCCCATGCTTATTTAGTTGGAGAGACCCTCTATACCTCGGGTCAGCTGGGTCTGATTCCTGAAACTGGTCAATTAGAAGAAGGGGTGGCAAAACAAACCAAAAGAGCTTTGGCTAACCTCAATGCTGTTTTGGAAGAGGTCGGATTCAGCCGTCAGGATATCGTTAAAACCACGGTTTTTCTGGCAAACATGGCTGACTTTGCGGTTGTCAATGATATTTACGCTACGTTTTTTGAAGGTCAGGCCGAGTATCCTGCCCGTTCCTGTATGCAGGTGGCTGCCTTACCGATGGCTGCACTTTTCGAAATTGAGGCGATCGCAGTTAAATAACTCGTCAAAACTTTAAAAATAAGGATAATTCAAGAGCCCATGGTCATGCCGCTACGGTTAATGGCCATGGGTATCTTCTTGACTAAAAAGAGAGGGAAATCATGAATAAAAAATTGCAGAATTATCTGACCCTGGTAGATTTTTTAGCCGAATTTATGGGAGAAAATACCGAAGTTGTTCTCCATGATATGACTGACTGGCATCATTCGGTGGTGGCTATTCGCAATGGCCATATTAGCGGACGGAAGGTTGGCGATCCGATTACAGAAACTAACTTAAGAATTCTTCGAAGTGAGGTGCATGAAAAAGTGCCTTATATGAATAACGATCCCAAAAAATTCAAGAAAAAAGAATCGATCAAATCAGCATCCTGGTTTATTAAAGATGAAAATGAGCTGCTAATTGGGATGATCTGCATCAACTCTGATTGTCATGAACTGATTGCAGCCCGGAATCTTTTAGATAAGATGATTCGGCCACCGATCGTTGAAAATGAGCAAAAAGAAAAAGGACCAGAAAAAATAAATATTGATGTGAAAGAACTGGTCGATAATAACCTGAACCATATTTCCCAGGAGCTACTTAAAAAACTGAAGCATTTATCCAAGGATGAAAAAGTCGAACTGGTCGGTAAACTCGATCAAATGGGAACATTTTCAGTCAAGGGAACCATCTGGTATCTGGCCAAATGCATGGGGGTTTCGGTGCCGACGCTGTATCGCTACCTGTCATTGACAAAAAATAAGACCTGATCAATATGATTGGTTATCTGACAATAAAGTAACGGATAAACCTGTAACCTGAACGTTAAAAGGATTAAGGATAACCTTAATAAAAATAAAAATAAATTAATTTTCATTTAATCGTTTACTTTTTGTTTAAAAGATGTTATATTGATATCAATAATTCTCATTTTCACAATAATTTCCAGGGGAACCTCAGGCTGTGCCTGAGGTTTTTCCTTTTTTGGGCGCGCCCGACCAATCAAAATTAAGGTCTCGTCATCGACTCTTAATTAACAGCCTCTTAAAGCGCTAGTCTTAAATAATGCTTGTTTGATTCCATCACCGGGTGATAAAATTTACAAATCTTAAAAAATAGCATATAATATTAAAAAAAGCAAAGTGTGAAATGACAATGCGTAAATACAATAGAAATAGGGGTGCAATATGACAAGTCAGTTAAATAAAGATAATCTGCCTGAGCATATAGCCATAATCATGGACGGTAACGGCCGTTGGGCGAAAGCAAAAAATCGCCCCCGCTTATTTGGCCACAATGCCGGCATGAAAACAATGAAAAAAATTGTCCGGGCGTCATCAGATGCCGGTATAAAAATAATCACAATGTATGCCTTTTCGACCGAAAACTGGAAAAGGAGTCCCGAAGAAGTGGACGGTCTAATGAATATTGCGGTTGAGTATTTTCATAAAGAAGTTGGCGAATTGCATCAAAACAATGTTAAAATCAACGTCATTGGAGACCTGGATGGTCTTGGTAAAAAAGTCCGAGAAGCGGCGGTCAAGGCGATGGCTACCACCGCGGAAAACACCGGATTGGTACTTAATATTGCGCTTAACTATGGCGGCAGAGCTGAAATTCTCCAGGCAGTCAAGCTTCTGATTGCTCAGGGAATTGCCCCGGAAGCACTGACCGAAGCGCAGATTAGCGAACATCTTTATACTAAGAATCAACCAGATCCGGATCTGCTGATTCGAACTGGCGGTGAAAGCCGACTCAGCAACTTTATGTTGTGGCAGATGGCCTATTCAGAATTTATCTTTACTGACATCTATTGGCCAGATTTTGAGGTCGCCAGCTATTATCAAATGATCGAAAATTATCAGAGAAGGAATCGGCGTTATGGATCAACTGAATAACAAGCTGGAGAACCGCCAGACGGAACGATCCAGAGCAGAAAGCAGGCGGGCAGAAAAAAGTTCCATGAAAACCCGGGTCTGGACCGGGGTGATTGGTCTGCCGTTACTGATTATTATTTTGTATACTGGGGGATTTATCCTCGTCATGGGGGTATCCTTCCTGGCTTTTGTCGGGACAATGGAGTATACTCGAGCGATTAACAAAATGATTCGTCCAAAAATAAACGTCTTTCTGATGATCGTTTTGGCGATTATGGTGATGACGACCATCAAATTGGATTATTTTTTTCTGATGCCGGTTTTACTGGTCGCCTTTATTGTCATTTTTTGTTATGAAATTTTGTCAGGCCATGTCGGGATTCAACGTAGCAGCGCCACCTTGATGGGATTAATTTATGTGCCAATCATGTTTGGCCACCTGTTCCTTTTTGAAACGATCAATAAGGGGGCCTATTATATGTGGCTGATTTTTGTGATTGCTTTCACAACCGATACGGCGGCCTATTTTATCGGAAAATCGATTGGCAATCGAAAGATTGCTCCGTTAATCAGTCCCAAAAAAACCATTGCTGGTTCGGTTGGCGGGGTGGTCGTGGCGGGATTGTGCACGATTCTTTATGGAACGATTCTCAGTTCCTACTTCAGTTTCGTATTACCCTGGTATTTATACATGATTGTTGGCGTTTTTGGAAGCATTGCCGGACAATGCGGGGATTTGACAGCATCGATGATCAAGCGAAAAGCCAAAATGAAAGATTTTGGTACGATTTTACCCGGTCATGGAGGGATTTTGGATCGCTTTGACAGTATCCTCTTTATCATTCCTTTGATTTATATATTTGCCAAATTAACCATTGGCATCGCGTAGGTGAAAATTTGAATTTATATACCATCCTCATTACATTACTGATTTTGTGTGTCCTGGTAATTGTTCACGAATTTGGCCATTATATCGTGGCAAAGAAAACCGGTATTTTCGTCGAAGAGTTTGCTATTGGCATGGGTCCGAAATTATTTGCCCGTCAGGGTAAAGAAACCCTCTTTACCATTCGTGCCTTTCCGGTGGGCGGATTTTGCAAAATGCGGGGCGAAGAGCCAGCATTTGACGAAGAAGGAAACCTGATTCCCAAAGATCCCACAATCCCCGTCGATCCCCGCAGTTATGAAGCAAAAAGCCGCGGGCAAAAGCTGTTGGTATTGGTGGCCGGTTCGGCGATGAACATTATCTTTGCCGTAGTCTGCCTGATTGTGGTGGCTTTTTTTACCGGTCATACCAACGTCTTTGATGCCATCGGGACGGCCTTTTTAAATACCTGGCGGTTTTCAGGCCTGATTTTTCAAAGCTTTGGGATGCTGTTCACCGGTCAGGTGGGTCTGGATCAGCTGGCTGGTCCGATTGGCATGGTGTCGATGGTCGATACTTTTTTAGAAAGTGGACTGATTATTTTACTGGCCTTTACCGCCATGTTAAGTGTCAATCTGGGGATTATCAACCTGTTTCCCTTGCCAGCCCTGGACGGCGGCCGGATTTTTATTATCTTGATTGAAATGGTAGTGCGCCGGAAGCTTAGTGCGGAATGGGAATTGAAGATCAACTATTTTGGATTCATTGCCCTGATTGCCCTGGCCGTTCTGATTGCGGTGAATGATATTGTGCGGCTGGCAGCCTAGGAGAATGGCATGAAAAATCGAAAAAAAACTCGGCTAGTAAGGATTGGAACAATTGCCATTGGGGGTGAAAATCCGATAGCGATCCAGTCGATGACCAATACCGACACCAGAAACAGTGTCGCTACGGTTGCGCAAATTAATGCCCTTGAATCGGCCGGCTGTGAGATAGTCCGAGTTGCCGTTCCCGATCAAGCGGCCGCCAATGCCATTGCCGATATTAAAAAGAAGATCAATATTCCGCTGGTGGCGGATATTCATTTTGATTATCAGCTGGCGCTGACGGCCATCGCAAATGGGGTCGATAAGCTGCGCATCAATCCGGGCAATATTGGTTCCGAAAAAGGCATCCGGGAAATTGTTGCGATGGCCAACGAACGCGGCATCCCGATTCGAATCGGGGTGAATGCCGGTTCCCTGGAAAAAGAAATTTTAGCCAAGTATGATGGCCAAGCCACCCCAGCTGGGATGGTCGAATCAGCGCAGCGACATATCCGGATTCTCGAAGATGCTGGTTTTAATCAGATCGTGGTTTCGATGAAGGCTTCGGATGTCCGGTTTACGATTGAGTCATATGAAAGGTTGGCTGACCTGTATGATTATCCGCTGCATCTGGGAATCACCGAGGCTGGAATCCTACGAAGCTCGGCGGTTAAATCAGCGATGGGGATTGGCTATCTATTGCTTAATGGGTTGGGGGATACCTTGCGGGTATCGATTACCGGAGATCCGCTCGAAGAAATCGATGTAGCCCGTGATATTCTCCGCGGCATCGGTTTATACACCGGCCGACGACCTCGAGTGGAAGTCATCTCATGTCCCACCTGCGGACGCACCGAAATTGATTTAATCGGCATTGCTCAGGAGATTGACCGGCAATTACGACACGTTGAAAAAGACCTTCGGGTGGCCGTGATGGGCTGTATTGTCAATGGTCCCGGCGAAGGCAAGGCCGCTGACATTGGCATTGCCGGCGGGAAAAATAAGGCGGTCTTGTTTAAAAAGGGTGAAATTATCAAGAGCATAACCGAGGCTGAAATCATCTCGGTGTTATTAGAAGAAATAGAAAAAATGTGAGGCGAGATCTTTGAGTATTTTAACCCGACGACAAGAACGATTTAAGAAAATAATAGCGGACTGTCATCTGATTACCGATAGTATAAAAATCAATTCCAGTAAAGGGGAATTGATTTTTAAATTTTCCAGTCCTAAAAAGCAAGCCGATACTGAATTTATTAAAACCGAAATGCAGGAAATTTTCGATTATGCCAAAGCCCTGCAGATTGAAGTTGCCCCGCTCAAATATCAAGATGGCGCGCATCTGCTGGCCACCGATGGTAAAGGGGTCAGTCAGTTACTGGTGGGGATCAATCAGAAGATAACCAATATCCTGCTGATTAATACCCTGATTGCCGAAGGCAACACCTTTTACGTCAGAGGCCGATCGACCGGGGAAATCGATGGCGAAGCGCTGGCAATTTTTTCCAGCCGTTTCAAGCGACTAATCGCAGACCATTATGGTCTGGAAGCTGAATTGGTGGTGCGTTTCACCGATGAGGATTCGGTGGCTGAAAAAAGCCAGCAGGATCTGGAAAAAAGGTTAGCGGCTATCAAACCAGTTACTAACAGTGCCAGCTCAAGTGGTTCAACCAATGGATCCGGTCAGACCAAGCTTCCCAAGGCTGAAAAACCTGGCGATGTGGTCACCGGAAAAAAAATAACACATACCTGGGAATGGCTCAAAAATGTCGATTTTAATATTAATGGCGAATCCGAAGGAAAAAGTCTGGTCATTAAGGGCTGGGTTTTTGGGGTCAATACCCGGCCGCTAAAGAATAATAAGACCCTGCTGACCTTTAATATTACCGATAACACCAACAGCATTACCTGTAAAATCTTTACCGACAAGGAAGAAGTCATTGCCGGCATTAAAGAAGGCAACTGGTATCTGGTCGAAGGCAAGATCAATTATGACGAGTATTCCCAGGAAATGATGTTTTATCCCCGCAATATCAACCTTTCCCAAGAAACCATAAAAACCGATGATGCCCCGGTCAAACGGGTCGAGCTTCATCTCCATAGTCAGTTCAGCGCTATGGATGCGGTCAGTAAGGTTGAGCAGATTATGAAGCAGGCGGCCAACTTTGGCCATGATATCATTGGCATCACCGACCACGGGGTTTTGCAGGCCTATCCGGAAATGATGGAACTGGGCCGCCAGAAAAAAATCAAGGTCCTCTATGGGGTCGAGGGCTATCTGGTGGAAGACCAGCTTAACATGGTTTACGGCGATCAGGATCAGGACTTCTGTGGCGAATTTACTTTTTTTGATTTAGAAACCACTGGTCTGGTCGCAGGGAATCACAAGATCATTGAAATTGCTGCGGTACGGATTAAAAACAAGCAAATCGTTGACAGCTTTTCGACGTTAGTGAATCCCCATTGTGAAATACCGGCATTTATTACTAAGCTGACCAATATTACCAATCAAATGGTGGCTGATGGAATGGATGAGCGGGAGGCGCTGGCGAAATTTCTGGAATTTTCCGGCGAGACGATTCTGGTTGCCCACAATGCTGCTTTTGATATGAGCTTTTTAAATAAAGCCTTAGCCGACCACGGCATTTACCGCGAAAATACGGCCGTCGATACGCTGGCCATGTCCCGCTGTCTGCTAACCCAGATCAACCGCCATAACCTGAAAAAACTATGCTCGCATTTTAAAATCGCGATTCAAAATCATCACCGGGCCTTAGATGATGCGGCTGCCTCGGCCAAGGTGTTTGTCAAGCTTTTGGATCTGGCTGAGAAAAAAGGCTGCACCACGATCCAGACCCTTAATACCCTGTCTAGTCGAGAACGGAGTATCCGCCTGAATGCTACCAACCATATTATTATTTATGCCAAAAACCAGGCCGGAATTAAGGATTTGTATCGGATCGTATCTGAAGCGCATCTTAATTATTTTTATAAAAAACCGCGGATTCCCAAATCGCTGCTGGCCGAAAACCGCGAAAATCTGCTACTGGGTTCGGCCTGTGAAGCGGGCGAATTGTTCACTGCAATGGTTCATAATAAGTCTCAGGATGAGATCCAGCAAATCGCCAGCTTTTATGACTATCTGGAAATCCAACCGCTGGGAAATAACCAATACCTGATTGATAATAATAGTCTGCCGGATCAGGAAGCTTTAAAAAAAATCAATCAGCGGATTATTGAGCTCGGCAAAAGCTTGAATAAGCCGGTGGTGGCGACTGGCGATGTTCATTTTGTCAATCAGGAAGATGCCCTTTACCGGGAAATATTAATGACGGGTCAAGGTTTTAAGGATGCTGGCAAACAGCCACCGCTTTATTATCGGACCACCCAGGAAATGCTCGATGAATTTGATTACCTGGATGAGGAAACCGCCCGCCAAGTGGTGATTGACAATCCCCGTAAAATCGGTGCAATGATCGAAGCAGTACTACCGATTCCCGACGGCACCTATCCACCGGTGATTGAAGGCTCCGACGAAGAGATCCGCGAAATGGTGGCAGATCGGGCTAGGGAGCTCTTTGGTCAGCCGCTGCCGGAACTCGTTGAAAAGCGGATTAAAAAAGAATTGGACTCGATCATTGGAAACGGCTACTCAGTGCTCTATTTGATTGCCCAGAAACTGGTTTATCATTCGATGGAAGACGGCTATCTGGTCGGGTCGCGGGGCTCGGTGGGTTCTTCCTTTGTGGCCACCCTCTGTGGAATCACCGAGGTTAATCCGCTGGCCCCCCACTACCGTTGCCCCAGCTGTAAGCATTCCGAATTTTTCAACAGCACCGAGGTCGGGGTCGGGCCGGATTTAAAAGATGCCAATTGCCCGCACTGCGGTGCCAAGCTTGATAAAGACGGTTTTGACATCCCCTTTGAAACCTTTTTAGGCTTCGAAGGCGATAAAGAGCCCGATATTGACCTTAATTTTTCCGGCGAAAACCAGGCTGAAGCGCATCGCTATACCGAGGTACTCTTTGGTAAGGGTAAGGTTTTCCGGGCTGGAACTATTTCGACGATAGCCGAAAAAACCGCCTTTGGCTTTGTCAAAAACTACTATGACGAAAAAGAAATTAAAGCGACCAAGGCCGAACTGGAGCGGGTGATTTCCTGCTGTGCCGGCGTCAAAAAAACCACTGGGCAGCATCCCGGTGGAATTATGGTGGTACCAACCGATAAGGATATTTATGATTTTTGTCCGGTTCAGCGGCCCGCCGATGATACCGAAAGCGATACCGTCACCACCCATTTTGCCTATGAGTCGATCAGTGGCCGGCTGCTAAAACTTGATATTCTGGGTCATGATGATCCGACGATGCTTAAAATGCTCAAGGATTTTACCGATGTCGATCCGGTCGGAATTCCCCTGGACGATGAAAAAACGATGAGTTTATTCACCTCTACCAAAGCCCTGGAATTTAAAGACAATGATTTTGAATCGCCATTGGGGGTTTGTGGGATTCCTGAATTTGGCACCAGCTTTGTTCGGGAAATGTTGCTCGATACCAAGCCGACGGCGTTTTCTGACCTGATTCGGATTTCCGGTCTGTCTCATGGTACCGATGTGTGGTTAAATAACGCCCAGGATTTGATCCGCGAGAAAAAGGCCACCATCAAAGAAGCGATCTGTACCCGTGATGATATCATGATCTATCTGATCTATGCCGGCTTAGAAGCCAAAACCGCCTTTAACATTATGGAAGCGGTTCGTAAAGGAAAGGGACTTAAGTCCGAATGGGAAGAAGATATGCGCAAGAACAAGGTACCGGAATGGTATATTGATTCCTGTAAAAAAATCAAGTACATGTTTCCCAAGGCTCATGCGGCCGCCTATGTGACGATGGCCTTTCGGATTGCCTGGTACAAGGTTTATTACCCGCTGGCTTATTATGCCACCTACTTCTCGGTTCGCGCCAGCGAGTTTGACGCCCAGCTGATCAGTCAGGGAAAAGGAGTGGTAGTGCAGCGGATGAACCAGATTAAAGAATTGGGCACCAAGGCCTCCAACAAAGAAAAGTCACTATTAACGGTGTTGGAGATTGCCCATGAAATGATCTGCCGCGGTTACAGTTTTAAAAATGTCGATGTCTATCAGTCCCATTTCAGTCAGTTTCGAATCATTGGTGATGCGCTGCTGCCGCCACTGAACGCCCTCGAGGGGATTGGCGATAAGGCCGCCCAGCGCATCTTTGAAGAAGGCCAGCTGCGCCCCTATATGTCGCGCGAAGATTTGCAAAACCGCACCAAGATCAGCAAGTCAGTGATTGAAACACTGGAAAAACAGGGTTGTTTAAATCAGTTGCCAGCTTCTAATCAGATTGCCTTTTTTTAAGCAATTTAATAAAAAAAATTAAGAAAAAATACCTCGTAAGGAATATACGAGGTATTTTTTTGACGCGATGAATAAAAAAAAATCCTGAATGCCAGTCAAAAAGATTAAATAGTATCGATTATTAACAAGATATTACCATTGGTAACAAGAATTTTGATTTTATTCCGGGTCGAATTTCTATATACTGTACAAAAGTAGTCGATTACAATAAGAAAAGGGGAAGCATACTATGAAAATGGATACATCAAAAATGCTGGAATTCAAACCAACAAGTTCAGAACAGCTCTATCTCATGTACACGCAGTTAAAGGAGATTCGCGTCGGGGTGACCAGTCTTCAGGAAGAGCTGGACAAGATATTCTTAAGAAACCGCGTGGTTGAAGTCGTTGAGCGGGAATATGATTTCGGAAAAGTCAATGAAGTCCTGGAAATTTTTGGCGGGTATGTCAATCGCAGTTTCGGTATTCGGGTTGAAAAAAACGGCAAGGTCGAAGAATACTTTGTCCGCAAATACAAAACCGGGATCCAGGCAAAAGAAATTGAATTTGAGCATTCGCTGATTACCTTTGCCAAAGAAAATGGATTAGATATCGCCGCAGGGATTATCCCAGCTGCTGACGGTCGCGGATATATCAAGGTTGAGAACCCTATCGTCGGCGATGAGGAAGAAAATATCGAATATTATGCCGTTTATGACTATTTAAGGGGTGAAGACAAGTATACCTGGTTGACACCATATTGTACGGACAAAGAGTTTGCCAGTATGGCCGAAGTGATGGCGACCTTCCACAATGCCGCTAGAGACTTTGATCCGATGGGGCTGGAGCGGGTTGAGCTTAAAATACTCGATTTTGTCGAAACTCTGCCACAAATCTTTACAGACTATGCCGGAGCAGACTACGATAACATTTATCATGAGTTTTTCAATAAAAAACTGGCTGCTGTGATTGAAGTGATCAAGAAAAACAAAATTCCCGAAGCCCTTGCACAAAAAATGCCATATAATCCAACCCACAATGACTATCATCCTGGTAATGTGAAATTCCTCGATGAACAGGTCGTTGGGATTTTCGATTTCGACTGGTCAAAAATTGAGTTAAGACTTTTTGATGTTTGTCTGGGTATGATTTATTCCTGTTGCTTCTGGGAAGACAAAGAAGAAGACAAGATGCGGCTTGATAAGTGTGAGATCTTCTTAAATGCCTATGAACAGAAGATGCATGAGCTAAAAGGATTAAGCGGCTTTACCGTTGAAGAAAAGGCCTCAATGAAAAATATGTTAGCCTTTGCCAATGTCTATTTGATTAACTGGTGTGTCGATGCCTACTATAATGATATGGACGAGCTTAATGATTACGAGTATCTCGCCTACCTGAAACATCAGATTAAATTGATGGATTGGATTGAAGATAACGAAGAAGCAATTAAGGAAATGGTCAACAGACTATAAATAAAAAAAAATAAAAAAATACCTAAAATAAAATTTTGAAAGGCGGATTTTTATGAACACTACAGAACGTTTAGAAAAACAGGAAATAGGCCATGCAAAGAAGGGCCTGCTTTATGGAGTCGCTTCTGGTGCTTCCTGGGGATTAAGTGGCGTCGTCATGAGCATAGCTTTTGGAATGGCACCATTTACCGAAGGTGTCAGTCTTCTTTTGGCACCGATTGTTGGCGCAGCAATGCACGATGGTTTAGCTGGGCTTTGGGTTTTTTTATATAATTTAATTAATGGTAAATGGCGGGAATATGGCCGAACCATCAGAACAAAACCAGGAATGCTTGTTTGTTTGGCAGCCTGTTTCGGAGGTCCTATTGGGATGTCGGGTTATATGCTGGGTATCACCCTGGCCGGACCATCTTATGCATTGGCCATTACGGCAATTTATCCGGCCATTGGAGCAATTCTTTCTGTTTTTGTCCTTAAGGAAAAAATTAGTGTCCGAACTTGGATCGGTATTCTCCTTTCAATCGCCGGGGTTATGGTCGTCAGCTGGGTTCCGCCCGATGCCGGCATGTACCCATACTTCTACGCCGGAATCGCCTTGGCCTGCTTAGCAGCAATTGGTTGGGGAACAGAAGGCGTCATCTCAGGATTTGGGATGGACATGGTTGATCCAGAAGTTGCGGTTGGTATTCGTGAAGCGGCCTCATTCAGTGTCTATTTTGTAGCTATTATTCCAATTATGTTTGGCGTCGTCGGCTATCAGATGATCGCGGCAGCGTTTACGACAACCAGTCTCTGGATTATTCTTATCGCTGCACTTTTAGGTGGCGGATCTTACATCTGCTGGTATAAGGCCATCAATATGACCGGGGCAGCCCGAGCAATGGCATTAAACATTACCTATGCCTTATGGTCAGTATTATTTGGCTGGTTGTTAATTGGAACAGAAATTACACCAACGCTTATCATCGGTGGTCTGGCAATCACCTGTGGCGCAATTTTAGTCGGTGCGAATCCTAAAGAACTAATCAATTTAAGAAGCAAATAAGTTAAAGAAGCAAATAAGTTAAAGAAGCAAATAAAAAAGCAAATTAAGAAAGCATATGGAGGTATGAAAGATGGCTGTTAAACTACCCCTGCGCTTCAGAATTCTATATCTGATGTCAACAAAAAAAGATAGTGTGAAATCTGAAGATATCATGAAGGAATTAGAGAGTGATTACGGAACAGAAGGGCAATTCAAGAAAAAAGCGATGGACGGTCATTTGATATCGATGAGAGCCCTGGGACTGATTGAAATTGCTGATGTCAGCATTGACGAAAAGGATGAACTGATTGAAGAATACAAGATTTCAGAATTAGGCATCAGTCGGCTCAAATACTTACCTAAAGAGTATAAAAGAGCATAAATAGAAATAAAACCGGGTAATTGGGAAAGGCATCGACCGGATTAAAGTGACAGCAAAGCTAACAGCACTTCCCCAGTTACCACAATACTAAAACCACATTGGAGGAATAATCAATGAAATTTATGGACTATTTTACAGAAGCAGAAGTGACCCGGATTCACGAAGCCTCATTGGACATTTTGCAAAACACCGGATTAAGTGTCAGAAATGAAAAAGCCCGAGAAATCTTTAAAAAAGCAGGATGTTCGGTTGATGAAACAACCCATCTGGTAAAAATTCCCGGAAAGCTGGTCGAAGAATGTCGCAAATCTTACGTGCCAGAATATAAATTTACGGCTCAGGATCCCAAGTTTGATATTGTCTTACCAGACAATCGACCAGTCGTCATTACCGGAAGCTCGGCACCCAATATCATCGATCCAATAACCGGCGAAGACCGTCGGGCAACCTCTTCTGATATCGCTAATATTGCCAACCTGATCAATGAGCTGGATGGCTTTGATGTATTCTCAATTTCGACCCTGGCGCAGGACGCACCAAAGGGTCAAACCAGCATCTCGCGCTTTTACCCGGCTTTAAAGAATTGCAAAAAACCAGTCCACAGCAATACCCCAACCATCAAAGATCTCGAAGATGTTCTGGAACTGGGAGCGATCATTGCCGGCGGTAAAGAAGCCTATAAAGAAAGACCCTTTATCAATCATCATTATTGTCCAGTGGTTTCACCTTTGACAATGGATGTCGATTCCACCGATGCGGTCATTTATCTGACTGAAAAAGGACTGCCGGTTTACGGCACCATCGTTCCGAATGCAGGGATGACCGCTCCAATGACGATGACCGGAACCCTGGTTTTAGGAAATGCCGAATTTTTAGCCTTATCGACACTGATTCAGCTGATCCGTCCAGGCGCACCGATGATCTATGCAGTCTTATCAACCGTTGCCGATTTGCGGACCGGTAACTACGCTCCCGGTGCCGTTGAAACCGGAATGCTGCAAATGGCACATTCGCAAATGGCCAGATTCTATGGCGTCCCCTCAGGCGGATACATTGGCTTAACCAATTCACAGATTAATGATGCCCAATGTGGATATGAAACTGGGATTAATACCACCGGCGCGCTTTTAGCTGGCTCAGATATGTTTAACATGGGTGGTTTACTCGGAAGCCTGATGGCCTTTGACTTTTCTAAAGCCGTTATTGATAATGAAATCGCTCTAATGCTCAAACGGATGAAACGGGGAATGGAATTTAGCGAAGCCAACCTTTGCTTGGATCTGATCCATGAAGTTGGACCAGGCGGAACTTATCTGGATCTTAAACACACCCAGAAAAACATGCGTAAAATGGCCTTCTATCCCAAGGTTGCCACCAGAGAAATGCGCAAAAAATGGGAAGCAAGCAGATCCACAGCTGAAGAACGGGCATTTGAACAAGTTAATAAGATCTTTGAAAACTCAGTACAAAAATCCTTCCCGGCTGAAATTGATGAAAAAATTAGAAATAACTTCCCCGGCCTGGTAAAAGGCGATATGGTCTGGTAGGCACAACAATTTTATTAAATAAATAAATAAATAAATAATTAATTAAATACTGACTAAATACTTGATTGAATACAGGAAAAACAAGGAGAATTTAAAATGAGTACACAAGCAATTTATGATGCAATTATGGAATTTGAAGACGATGATGTTGTCGAAGCAGTAAAAGAGGCGATTGAAGCTGGTGTAGACCCCCAGATTATTCTAAACGAAGGTCTTATCGGCGCCATGGATGAAGTAGGTCGACTTTTTTCGATCGGGGACCTCTATGTACCAGAAATGCTGATGGCCGCTAATGCCATGAAAGCTGGCATGCAAGTCATTAAACCCCATCTTAAAGGTGACGATGGCGGAAAAGGCCTGGTCGTAATTGGTACCGTTGAAGGCGACCTCCATGACATCGGCAAAAATCTTGTTTCAATGATGATGGAAAGTGCTGGCTTTGAGGTCATCGATCTTGGCATTGATGTACCGGCAGACAAATTTATTGAAACAGCCAAAGCAAACAATGCCGGGATCATCTGTTTATCCGCCCTGTTAACCACCACCATGACCACCATGGGTGAAACCGTCGAAGCCATTAGAAAATCTGGTTTAAGTGTCAAAACAATGGTCGGCGGGGCACCTGTAACCGAAGAATTTGCCAAAGAAATTGGCGCCGATGGTTTTGCAGAAGACGCAGGTGAAGCTGTCGTATTTGCAAGAAATCTACTGGCTTCATAAGTAGGGGCGCGAGATGATCATTGTAGGAGAATTAATTAACGCTAGCCGAAAATCCGTTGGCGAGGCCATTAAGCAGGGTGATAGTGATTTCATTAAAAAGCTGGCCATCGACCAAACTGAAGCCGGAGCGACCTATATTGATGTCAATGCCGGGATCTTTGTGGGCAAAGAAGGCGATTACATGGAGTGGCTGATCAAAAACATCAAAGAAGTCTCAAAGCTTCCGATTTCGATTGATAGCCCTGACCCGAAGGTCATTGAACGGGGGATTGCCCTTAATGGCGAAGACGCCATGATCAATTCCATTTCCCTGGAACAGAAACGACTGGATACCATCTTACCGCTGATTGCCGGCACTGATCTAAAAATAGTAGCCCTGTGCATGGATGACGAAAAAATGCCCGAATCGAAAGAAGATCGCTTAAAAATAGCTGATATGCTAATCAATAAGTTAGTTCAAAAAGGGGTTAAAATGGAAAATATTTATGTCGATCCATTAGTTCAACCAATCTCGACCGACATTACCTATGGTAAAGGTTTTATTGATACCGTGGAAGCGATCATGACAAACTATCAAGGCATCCATACCATTTGTGGTTTGTCAAATATTTCCTTTGGACTGCCAGAACGAAAATTCCTAAACCGTAATTTTGCCGTGATGGCGATTGCAAAAGGTCTGGATGCACTGCTGATTGATCCACTCGATAAAAAAATGATGTCAAACATCTGTGCCGCAGAAACACTGATCGGCCGCGATAGTTTCAATGTTAAGTACCTTAAAGCCTTCCGCAAGAAAAACTTGGAAGTCTAATGGATGTCTAACTAATCGGATTCAAGATGCCTCTTTGTTTACAGAGCTGCTAAACAAAGAGGCTTATTCTAACAAAATTGAATAAGCAAAGCGATAAAATTAATAATTCAGGTTGACAATTAAAAGGTATTCTGAGATAATAAATACAATTTAATATGACAAATGCAACGGAGTATTTGTAAAAAGCGACGAAGCTTCTATGTGATTATCCACTCAAAGGGTAATGACATAGAAGTTTTTTGTTTTTTTAAGTGTAAAGGATTGCATAGCGGGTGAAGGGGGAGAAGCTTAAATGGTAATTGGACGAGTTGTCGATAGTATCTGGTGCACCAGAAAAGAAGCAGAGTTAAAGGGACTAAAATTCTTAAAGGTAAAACTACTGGATCATCAGAAAGAAGCGGATAATCCGCGAATCGTGGTAGCCACCGACTTAATTGGCGCGGGAATCGGGGAGTTGGTATTGATTACGAATGGCAGCTCAGCCAGAAGGACCGAAGGCCTGAAAGATGCACCGGTTGATGCCATTATTATTGGTATTATCGACGAAAAAAATGATGGTCAGGAGGATATTAATGAGTAGTCAATTTATCAACAGCATCATTGAAGCGGGGGTAGTCGGTGCCGGCGGTGCCGGTTTTCCGACTGCGGTGAAGCTGGCGGCGCGTGCCGACTATATCATCGTTAATGCCGCCGAGTGCGAACCATTAATCCGGGTCGATCAGGAATTATTGGTTCATTATACCAGTGATATTCTCGACGGCTTAAGCAGAATTGTCGAAGAAACAGGTGCTACAAAGGGCGTGATTGCAGTTAAGGAAAAGCATCAGGAAGTCATTGCAGGCTTAAAGCAGCAGATCACACATTATGAAAAAATCGAAATCTGTCCGCTAAAAGATTTCTATCCAGCCGGAGATGAACAGATAACCGTCTACGAAGTTTTAAAAAGAGTTGTCCCCAAAGGCGGGATTCCCTTAAATGTCAGTTGTATTGTCTGTAATGTTGAAACCATTTTAAACGTCAACCAGGCTGTAGCGGGAATTCCCGTTACCAGTACCTTTGTTACCGTCACCGGGGAAGTTAATCTGCCAGTCACCCTATCGTTAGCAATTGGGATGAGTTACAAAAAAGCACTGGAATTATGCGGGGTCGAAACATTTGAAGGTATGGTCGGCATCGACGGCGGTCCGATGATGGGCAGGCTGATCACTGACTTTGACTTACCGATAACCAAAACCACAAAGGCGATTATTTTATTAAACCAGGATGCTCTAGTGATCCGGGAAAAAATGAAAAGCTTGGAACAGGTCTTGAAACAATCGCGGATTGCCTGTATCCAGTGCCAGAAGTGTACCGATTTATGTCCCCGGGATTTACTTGGTCATCATGTTAAACCACACATCGTCATGCGGATTGCCAACTATGGCTTGTCTGATTTCTCGGGAATGAAAACAGCCCTGGCTTGTTCTGAATGCGGGGCCTGTGAATTATATGCTTGTCCAAATGGTTTATCCCCCCGAAGAGTCAATATCATGATTAAACAGGAAATGGCCAAAGCAGGCATTAAAATTGATAGAAACGAAGAACAAAAGCCGCCATCAGAAATGATTGAATACCGCAAAATTCCGGTTAAGCGCTTAATTGGGCGGCTGGGGCTTAAAGAATATGATCGGCCAGCACCACTGCAAAAATTTGAGCATCAAGTCGAATCGGTAAGGATCCCCCTAAAACAGCATCTTGGCACAGCCGCCAAAGCGGTTGTCCAAAAAGGCATGTCAGTCAGCAAAGGAACCGTGATTGGCAGCATTGAAAGTGGAAATCTGGGGGCAAAGGTTCATGCCAGTATCGCCGGAATCATTAAAGAGGTCACCCCAGATATGATAACAATTGAAGCCCAAGGAGGGATAGGATGATAAATGCAATTGGTTTTGTGGAACTCAATAGTATCGCAAAAGGTATGGAAGTGGCGGATCATATGCTAAAGACAGCCAACGTCCAATTGATGTTTTCAACAGCAACGTGTCCGGGAAAATATATTACCTTAATCTATGGCGACGTCGGGTCGGTTGAAAATTCAATAAAGGCCGGGAAAGAGCTGGGCAAGGAATTTATTATTGATGATTTAATGATTCCCAATGTTGATGAGCAGCTTTTTCCAGCCATGACCGGATCGGCCACGATTGATAAAATTGGCGCAATCGGGGTGATCGAAAGTCTGGCAATGGCATCACTCATTGTTGCCGCCGATACCTGTGTTAAATCATCCGGGGTACAACTGGTAGATTTACGACTGGGTTCTGGCATCGGTGGAAAATCCTATGTCGTTATGACTGGTGATATTTCAGAAGTGAATGCATCGATGGAAGCTGGGGTCGCTTCAATCAAAGAAAGTGGCAATATCGTCTACTACTCAATTATTCCATCGCCGCATAAAAATTTTAAAAGTACCCTGTTATAAAGCTAGCAATCGTAGAAAGAAGGAGGAACAAAAAGAGATATGAAGAATGATAATGAAGAAATGCTTAAAGACAGCACCGCCGGTGTGGATATTTCCGAAGAATTGTTGAACCGGATTGTCAACGAGGTCTTGGAATCTTTTAAATCAGATCAACAACAATTAAAAAAGAACACGGAGACCGATAGAATTAAACTGATAAAAAGAGATCGTGTTGTTTTTGAAACCTTCGATACCGGAAATCCGACAGACAAGGTTACCTTTAAAGAAATCCTCACCATTGAAGAAAGCCCCAACATGGCCACCGGCTTTTTAAAAATTGAAAAATCTGCTTTTGACTGGTATCTCGGCTATGATGAACTGGACTATATCATCGAAGGAACTTTAGAAATTACCTATAATGGTAAAACCTACACCGGTCATGGCGGCGACGTGATTTTCATTCCCAAAGAAACACCGGTAACATTTAGTTCACCGGACCATTGTACATTTTTCTTTGCTGCCTATCCGGCTAACTGGCAGGATTTATGTGAAGAAAAGAAATAGATTAGAAATAGGATGTATTTCAAATAAAACTACAGGAGGAAAAAATGAGTTCAACAGAAGCGTTAGGAATGATTGAAACAAAAGGATTAGTAGGAGCCATTGAAGCTGCAGATGCGATGGTTAAGGCTGCTAATGTAAGGTTGGTTGGTAAAGAGCAAATCGGTAGCGGCTTAGTAACCGTTATTGTCAGAGGTGATGTCGGAGCTGTCAAAGCCGCCACCGATGCCGGTGCAGCAGCAGCTTCACGAGTTGGCATGCTGATCTCAGTTCACGTTATTGCCAGACCCCATGAAACCGTGTCACTTATTTTACCGGCAGAAATGGATCAAGCTGAATAGTTAGACATAATAAGATAAAAGAATATCTTAGACTAGCTGCTTAAGGATTGATTATTATGCTGACGCTAACGTTTGGTTATTTCGTCAGTCAGTGTTAATAATAATCCTTAATGCAGGCAGTGTGAGCAGGCTGTAAATGATCACAAGAGTCGTGGATAAAGTGAGTATTTCAGGTTAAAGTGTTGACAAACAAATGATTATTTTATATGATTGGTTTGTTGAAGATGCTCTAACTGACAAGGAGAATTCAACAATGAATGAAGATGTCAAACGCGTGATCCAGGAATATGTTCCCGGAAAACAGGTTACCTTAGCGCATATTATAGTCAATCCCGATAATAGCCTTTATAAAAAGTTGGGATTAGCGGAAAACCGCAATTCGATCGGGATTCTAACCATCACCCCCAGTGAAGCGGCGATTATCGCAGCCGATGTAGCGGTTAAATCGGGAGACGTTGAAATCGGTTACGTTGATCGTTTTAATGGGTCATTAGTCATCGAAGGCGATGTCGCCTCGGTGGAAGCATCAATTAGCGAGGTGCTCAAGACCCTATCGATGCTCCAGGGGATGTCGATTCCAATCGTCACCCGATCTTAGGAGGGCACAATGAAAAAAGTGATGTTTGTCGGAGCTTCAGGAAGCGGCAAAACGACTCTTTATCAGCGGCTGGAATCCTGCCATCTCGATTATGACAAGACCCAGGTGATCGAATTTCATCGGAATGTAATTGATACACCAGGAGAATATCTGGAGAATCGCGGTTATTATTCGGCCTTGCATGTGACCTCGGTCGAAGCCGATGTGGTAGCGCTGGTGATGGACTGTAAAAGCAGACGAAATGTCTTTCCGCCTGGTTTTGCCAGAATGTTCACCAAAGAGATGATTGGCATTGTGACAAAAACCGATTTAATTGAGGATGATGAGACTGACGATTACGCTTATGACGCGTTAAGACAAACTGGAGTCAACGAAATATTTAGAATTTCATCGCTAAAAAATCAAAATATCGAGGAGTTACGAAAATTTCTTGAGTGGAATTGAGGTTAGTATGAGAATTATCATTGTTGAAGATGAACCAGTAACACGGATGGATATCCGCTGTATGTTGGAAGATGCCGGGTTTGATGTGGTCGATGAGGGAAAAGATGGCTTTGATGCCATTAATCTATGTAAAACCCATCAACCAGATCTGGTGCTGATGGATATTAACATGCCGAATTTGGATGGGATCAGCGCCGCTAGAATTATTCGCCGCGACGGGCTATGCAAATGTGTTGTTTTACTGACTGCCTATTCGGATGAGGTCTTTATTGAAGGTGCCAAAAATGTTGGTGTGTTTGGTTATGTTGTCAAACCGGTTGATGAAAAGAGTCTGGTACCAGCGCTAAAAATTGCCTATGCAAAGGCGCAGGAAACCACTGATACCGAAGACAAGCTCGATGAAGCCACAAAAAGATTGGAAGAACGTAAAATAATCGAGAGATCTAAAGGCTTTTTAATGCAAAGTGAAGGCCTGGATGAAAATACTGCTTATCAGAAAATGCGGTCTCTGAGTATGGAGAAAAGCTGTTCGCTGCGGATTATCAGTGAAATGTTGCTGATGCGGGCAAATAAAGGCGGATGATATGGTTTACTCCTGTGATCGTGATTTTATAATCAAAAAATGCAAAGAATATACCCTCTTAAATAATGACGAAATCGAAGCGATTATCGATGTGGCCAAGATTTTGCCCTATTTTAATGAAGGTTTTGATGGCGAAACCTTTATCGATATCAAGGTTCATAATGAGGATCTGGCTGTTGTTGTGGCTGAGTCCTATAAAGAAAGACAATCAATTTATGTCGACTCATTTCTGGGTGATATTATCTATCGGGAGAATGAACCAGCGGTATTTCGCTCCTTTGATTTGGGTGTAACTTCAAAAGAAATCATTGGCGTAAGCTTTGACCGCCATGAGAATAAAATCTGGACCAGACAAACCGTTGTGCCGATCAAACACCAGGACAATGTGGTAGCCACTTTAATACTAGAAAAAGTGCTGGATTTGAATTCAGATGAAAAACCAGTGGTAAAGCTAGAACCAATGCCGGACAATGATAAAATTGATGCGGTGTGGGGGTCGATTTTTGGGATTAACAGTGATAATGAAGAATTGCAATTGCGGGAAGGTATTTTAATCTTTGACATAAGCGGTCATTTAAGGTACTACAATCAACGGGCGGTTAAATTGTATCAGGAGCTGGGTTACAAATCGATAAAAAATCAGCATTTTGACAATTTGAACTACTCACCTAAAAACTTTGATGATATTATCGCAAATATTCAAGGAACCTTCAGCAGTGATGATCAAAGTCATGTTATTATTGAAAAATGTTATGACGGCAAGGTAACGATCGGTGAAAAATTTTATCGCATTCATATCATCATGCGTATCAAAAAGAATGTTGATGTGATTGTCTTTATTGATGATATCACCGAAATGCGAAAATATGAAAATGAGGTAAACAACTACTTGGTCAGCTCGCACGAAATACATCATCGGATTAAGAATAATCTTCAAACAGTGGCATCTTTACTGAGGCTTCAAAGTCGGAGCTCTAAAGATCCTGCGGTTAAAACCATCTTAAGCGACAGCATTAATCGGATTATGAGTATTGCAGTAACTCACGAACTGCTTGAAAATAAATCGAACGATCTGGTCTCGGTCAGAGAGGTGCTCGATAAAATAAAACACAATATGATATCCTTTGGCGTAACCGACAACGACAAGATTGAGATTACGGTTAAGGGAACTGATTTTTTCATCGACAGTGAAAAATCAACCGTTGTCGCCCTGGTTGTTAATGAATTGATCCAAAATTCCCTGAAATATGCATTTCCAAATGGCGCAGCAGGGTTAATTGAAGTAACTACCGCCAGTGATGGAAAAATTAAAATGATTGAAGTAAAGGACAATGGGGTGGGGTATAAACCCGGCCAGATAAAAACCAACAGTTTGGGATTATCGATTGTAAAATCATACGTTTATGAAAAACTGGTGGGTAAATTAATTATTGAAACAGGAAGTGAAGGAACAAAAACTTCATTTGCATTTAAACTATAAATTGCAACGAGGCAATTTTATAAGCGACGTAGCTTAAGGTTTAACTATCTATTTTGGATAGTTAAACTTTGAGCTATTTTTTTATCTAAAAATTTTGGTTTAAGATCAGAGGTGAAGAAAATGGAAAATTTCAAACGACAGGAGATCCTAAGTGTCGGGATTGATATCGGCACGTCGACCACCCAGTTGGTATTTACCAAGATACTGCTGGAAAATATGGCATCAAGTTTTAATATCGCCCGGATTGAAATTATCGGCAAGCGGATCATCTATCGTAGCGAGATTTATTTTACGCCCCTAACCCCTGATGACCGGATTGACATGAATGAGGTCATGAAAATCATTGACAATGAGTTCTTTAAGGCCGGGATAGAGAAAAAAGATATCGACATCGGAGCCGTAATTATCACCGGAGAAACTGCCCGCCGCGCCAACGCCAGCGAGGTGCTGCATAAGCTCAGCGGCTATGCCGGAGACTTTGTGGTAGCAACCGCAGGGCCGGTGTTAGAAAGTATTATTTCGGGTAAAGGCGCTGGTTCAGACAAGATTTCAAAAGAGCATAGTACCACTGTTGCAAATATCGACATCGGCGGCGGAACTTCAAATATGGTTATTTTTGACCATGGGACAACCACTAGTACCGGCTGTCTTGATATTGGTGGCCGGCTGGTGAAAATGGATGCCCAGGGAAAAATAATTTACATCAACGAAAAGCTAAAACAGATCATTGAGCATGAAAAACTAGAGATTGCACTGGGTCAAATGGCCAATGAAAATAGTTTGTCAAAATTGGCAAAAATCATGGTTGACCAGCTGGAAACGGCGGTTGGCTTAAGAGAGCAGGATCAATACTATCAGATGATGCTGACCATCGAGGCGATGGAAATAAAAAAACCGATCCAGTATATCACTTTTTCCGGCGGGGTAGCCGATATCGTCTACCATGATGATGAACACCAAGACCTATTTAAGTATCAGGATATCGGAATCATTTTAGGACGAGCGATTCGGCAGTCAGAATTATTTACCAAATTACAGGTATTGGATGCCGAAGAAACGATCCGGGCGACAGTGGTTGGTGCCGGCTCACATACCACCGACATCAGTGGCAGCACGGTTTCTTATGACAAATCGGTGCTGCCGATAAAAAATATCCCAGTCGTGAAAATACCCTTTGCCAACAACGAAGACATTTCAGAAATTGCCCAGGAGGTATCAAAGCGCGTTGAATGGTTTAAACTAGAAGAGCAGTTTCAGCAGGTTGCCATTGCTTTTCAAGGCATCAACTCACCGTCTTTTAAACAAATTGAAGGCTGCGCCGAAGAATTGATCAAAGGACTTAAGGAAATAATCAAGCACGATTATGCCATCATCATCATTAGTGAAGAAGACATCGCCAAAGTCCTGGGACAAACCATTAAACGAATCATGAACAACGACCATCCAGTGATCTGTATCGATAGTATTATGGTTAGCGATGGTGACTACATCGACATCGGCAATCCGATAGCCGGCGGAATGGTTTTACCGGTTGCGGTTAAAACCCTGATTTTCAAGTAAAATTTGGCACTAGCAGAAATACCTGTTCATCACGTATGGAAATACGATGAAATAAATTTTTAACATCGGTTTGGCCAATGGCTTAACTGGTCAAAGCAGCGATTATTAAACCTAATAATCGGCGCTTTGATCAGTTAAGCAGGAAGCTGAACGAAAGAAAATATTGATTGTTATAAGTATGATAGTCAAAAAAATAAGGAGTGAAAGTATGAAACTAAAAACCGTATTGTTTGGAAAAACCTATCAGTTTAAGAACGTGAATGAGGTTCAGGCTAAGGCCAGTGAACAGAAGTCAGGTGACGAATTAGCAGGTTTAGCGGCAACCTCCACGGAAGAACGGGCAGCAGCAAAAATTGTCCTGGCGGATATGCTCTTGTCAGATATTCGCAATAACCCGGCGGTTCCTTATGAACTCGATGATGTCACCCGGGTGATTCAAGACCAGGTCAATGAAGCTGTTTATCGGGAAATTAAAAACTGGACAGTCGGCGATTTACGGGATTTCATGATGCTCTACTCATCGACCGGCCCGATTATTCAACGTATTGCAACCGGGTTAACCTCGGAAATGATAGCCGCCGTTACAAAAATTATGTCGAACATGGATCTGATTTATGTGGCCAAAAAAATTGATAATGTGGCAACCTGTGTAACAACCATCGGCCAGCGGGGAATCGCTGCCAACCGGGCCTTGCCTAATCATCAGACTGATGATATCGACGGCATTTTTGCAGAACTTTATGAAGCCCTTGCCTATGGGGTTGGCGATGCCATGTTGGGTCTCAATCCGGTTCAGGATACCGTCGAATCAACCTCGTTCCTACTCCATAAATTATATGATTTTAGAATGAAGTGGGAAATCCCGACCCAAAACTGTGTGCTTTCGCATATTACCACACAGATGGCTGCCCTGCGCAAAGGTGCTCCCCTCGATATGATCTTTCAATCGATTGCCGGGACTCAAAAAGCCAATGAATCCTTTGGGGTTACCACAGCGATGCTCGACGATGCCTATGATCTGGGCAAACGCGAATGTGTTTCTGGTGGTAAAAATATCATGTACTTTGAAACCGGTGAAGGTTCAGAACTTTCGGCTGATGCCCATCTGGGGGTTGATATGCTGACCTTAGAAGCGCGGACCTATGGTTACGCCAGACGATATGACCCATTCTATGTCATGTCAGTAGTCGGTTTTATCGGACCCGAATATATTTATGACTCGGTTCAGCAACTACGAGCCGGACTAGAAGAGCATTTTATGGGAACGCTGTCATTATTCCCGATGGGTGTTGATGTTTGCTATACCAACCATATGCCCGCCAGTCAGAATGACTCAGAGAACCTGGCCTTGTTACTGGCTCATGCCGGCATGCCAGCCTTTGTAACCGCACCAATGGGCGATGATATTATGCTCAACTACCAATTGCTGGGCAATCATGACTGGCAGACACTGTTAGAGTTGTCGGGACTTAAACGGGTACCGGAATTTGAAAAATGGCTGCAAAAGATGGAAATCCTCGATGAATATGGCATGTTTACTGCCAAAGCCGGCGATGCATCAATTTTTCTGAAATAGTAGGAAGGGGTAAAATATTATGATAAATGAAGCTACTTTAAAAGAGTCAATCCGTGACATTATTAAAAATGTGATCAAAGAAGAATTAGCCGGAGCAGCAACAGCAGAGCCTAAAAGCACCGTGAAAGTGTCAGCAACTGAGGTTAATGACAGTGACGGTTTCGTCGATGATGTCACCCTGGCGACCATGAATGAAACCTTTTATGTTCCCGATCCCCATGACCGGGAAGGTTATATGAAGATGAAAGAGTTCACCTCCGGCCGCCTGGGGATCTGGCGAGCTGGCCCCAGACCGCTAACCAAAGCTTATCTGAGATTCTTGGCTGATCATTCAGCGGCGCAAAACGCGGTATGGTCAGACGTCGACGAAAGTCTTGTCAAAGAACTGGGATTCATCCCCCTTGCGACAGTTGCAGTTGACAAATCTGAATATATTAAGAACCCTAACACGGGAAAAAAACTCACCGACGAAGCCGTCGAAACGGTCAAGAAAAACACCGTCAAAAACTTAAATGTGCAAATCGTGTTTGCTGACGGACTCAGCTCACGGGCGATTGAGAAAAATGCGGCCGATTTTTTACCGGCTTTTGAGCAGGGTTTAAAATCACTGGGTTTAAGCTTCTCAACACCATTCTTTGTCACCAACGGACGGGTTGCCATCGGTGACGAAATCGGCGAACTGACCGATGCTGATGTGGTTGCTGTTTTATGTGGCGAACGACCAGGACTAAACTCGACCGGTTCGATGGGTGCTTACATTACCTACAAACCGACAATGGGGATGGAAGAGGCCAGAAGAACGGTTATCTCAAACATTCACAAGCAGGGAACCGCACCAGTAGAAGCAGGCGCCCAGATCGCTGAACTCTGTCAAACCATGATCAAGCATAAAATGTCTGGTGTTGACTTAAAATTAATATAATTCCGAGGAGGATAAACGAGTGATCGGAGAAAAAATACGCGCAAATGTAGTTTGTATGAATATGATTCCAAATGTCAGTGACGATTTAGCCAAAGCCCTTAATTTAAAGCCCCATCAGAGAAGTTTAGGCCTGATTACCGGGTCGATTGATGATGTGACCTTTATCGCCCTCGATGAAGCCACCAAAGCCGCTGAGGTCGAAGTTATTTATGGTGAATGCCTGTTCTCGGCCTTTGTCGGAATTTTCACTTCTTTTGCTGGCGAAGCAATTGGCATTCTGGCTGGCGAAAACCCGGCTGAAGTAAAGAGCGGTCTTGAAGCGTGTGCCCACTATATTGAAAATGGTGCTTACTTTGTCAATGGCAATGATAAGGGTGAATCGATCTATTTATCCCATTGTGTTTCCAGTACCGGCAGTTATTTATCAGAAACTGCAGAAATCCCCGCCGGCATGCCCTTAGCCTATTGTATTGCTCCACCGATTGAAGCGATCTACGGGATTGATGCGGCACTTAAAGCAGCGGATGTAAAAATCTGCAAGACCTTCTTGCCACCAACAGCGACCTCCAATTTTGCCGGAGCACTGATGACCGGCTCGCAGTCGGCCTGTCAATCAGCCTGTGACGCCTTTGCCCAGGCAGTTCAGTATATTGCCAATAATCCGATTGTGATATAAAAAATGATTTCTGTCGGGATTATCGATACAGTCGGGTTTACCGGTGCGGTAACGGCCCTGGATACCTGTCTTAAAACCGCAGATGTAGAATTTGTCCGGTATGAAAAAATGTCAGGCGGAATTGTCTCCATCATTATCAAAGGCGATGTTGGGGCTGTTTCAGCAAGTGTTATGGCCGGGATTGAGGCGGCTGCCGCAGTCGGAGAATACCGAAAACACACCATTATTGCCAGGCTCGACGATCAAACCGAGAAGCTGCTGGGTCAATTGACTAATCGCAGTGATCAAGAACCAAGTGATCAAGAAGCAAGTGATGGTTCGGACGCAACAATAGCTGCCGAAGGCCAGCCACTAAGGCCGGAAGCGCAGGTCTTATTTGATAAAACAAGGGATCCGGTGCCATCACCAATTGATCAGGGATCAGAAGTAGACTCAGAAGTAGAAGCCAACGAAGAGTTAACAGCAGCAGCTAGCGAAGCACTAACAGACGAAATAAAAGAACCCAAAGACGAACCCTTGATCTATTCAGAAGAAGCATTAAATGTGATGACCGTTTCGCAATTAAGAAGGCTGGCACGAGAACTGAGCATCACAGGAATCAGCAGAGAAAAAATCAAAAGATCCCGAAAAGTTGATCTGGTTGTCAATATTTTAAAAGAACTAAGTGAAGAGGAGGAATAATGGTGCAATTAGCAGATAAAGACCTGATATCCATCCAGGAAACCCGGACATTACTAAAAAATGCCAAGAAAGCCCAAGTGGCGTTGGCGCAGCTGAGTCAAGGTCAAATTGATACCATTTGTGAGGCGATTAAAGATGCGGCAATGGCAAATCTCGAACGATTTGCCAAAATGGCCAATGAGGAGACCGGCTTTGGAGTTGCCGAAGATAAGGTGATCAAGAATTATTTTGCCTCGCAGGTTGTCTACGACAGTATTAAAGAGATGAAAACAGTCGGGATTGTCAGTACCGATGAAACCAAAAAAATCTTTGAAGTGGCCGTGCCGATGGGGGTTATAGCGGGACTGATTCCCTCAACGAATCCCACCTCAACCGTTATTTACAAGGCGCTGATCGCCATTAAAGCCGGTAATGCAATTGTTTTTTCACCCCATCCATCTGCCCAACACTGCATTATCGAGACCGTCAGGGTCTTAAAGGAAGCAGCCCTAGCAGCCGGTATGCCGGCAGATTGTATGGCTTGTGTGACCGAAATCACTATGGAAGGCACCGCCGAGCTACTAAAAAATAAAGATACCAGCTTGATCCTCGCAACCGGTGGTGAAGCGATGGTAAAAGCGGCCTACTCTTCTGGTAATCCCGCGATTGGGGTAGGACCCGGGAATGGTCCGGCATTTATCGAAAAAAGTGCCGATATAGCGCTGGCAGTTAAGCAGATCATTGATTCAAAAACATTTGACAACGGTGTTATCTGTGCATCAGAGCAATCCATCATTGTCGAAAAAGAGTCACAAGTGGCAGTTACCAAAGAACTAGAAAAGCAGGGCTGTTATATCTTGTCAGCAGATGAGAAAAAGCAACTAGAAACAATGATGATGACCCCCAGGATGACCATGAATCCCAAAATCGTCGGTAAAACGGCAGTTTACATTGCCGAAATGGCAGGTATTCAAGTACCGCCAGAAACCAGAATCCTGATTGGAATAGAAAGCCGGGTTGGCCATCATATCGCCTTTTCAAGAGAAAAGCTTTGTCCGATACTGGCTTTCTATATCGAAGACGATTGGCAGAAAGCTTGTGAACGATCGATTGAGATTCTCAACAAGGAGGGTGTCGGTCATACCATGATCATCCATTCTCGCGATCAGCAAATCATCAAAGAGTTTGCCCTGAAAAAACCGGTCAGTCGTCTATTGGTGAATACACCAGGAGCATTAGGTGGTGTTGGTGGAACAACAAACCTGATTCCGGCCTTTACCCTGGGCTGCGGAGCAGTCGGAGGTAGCATTACTTCAGATAATATTTCCCCGCTTAATTTACTTAATTTAAGACGGGTAGCCTATGGGGTAAAAGAACTGGAAGAAATTCGTGACACCATCAACAGCGCTATTGATCTTAAGCCGACAGCAAAGCGGGTGTCTGAGCCAAAACTGGATCAGGCCACCGAAGATCAGCTGGATCGGGTTACCGATATAATTTTTGAAAAACTAAAAAATCAATTAAATATTTAATTTTACTTGGAGGTAAATAAAATGGCAAATACAAATGCATTAGGAATGATTGAAACACGTGGTTTGGTAGCAGCAATTGAAGCAGCAGACGCAATGGTAAAAGCAGCAAATGTAACCTTAATCGGAAAAGAACAAATCGGCAGCGGTTTAGTTACCGTTATGGTCAGAGGCGACGTCGGCGCCGTTAAAGCGGCCACCGATGCCGGTGCAGCAGCAGCTGAACGGGTTGGCGATCTGGTCTCTGTCCATGTTATCCCACGTCCCCATGCCGATGTCAACGAGATGCTGCCACAGGAAAAAAACTAGTTTATCAATTTGAATGCCAATGAAATAAGTTGAATTAGAACAAGCTAAATAAAAACGAATCGAAAGTGATGCCAGATAGCTGCAGCGCATTGGGATGACGGCACTTAAGAGCCGCTTGTCACCAGTCACAGGTGACGCTAAAAAGCATCACTTTCATTTAATTAAGGAAGTGAACCAATGAATTTAGTAACCGAAGATGGATTAAAAAAAATCATCAAAAATGGACAAGCGATAAAAAATAATGAATTGCGACTTCCCCAAAACTCAATGTTAACCCCATCGGCAAAATCACTGCTGGCGGATCATAAACTAAAATTGGTGCTGGTTGATGAAAGCCCAGTCGATAAAAAGACCGATGCAGATGAAGCCCCGACCGATAAAAAGACTGATGTAATGGAAACGGCCGCTAAATTGGCAGCAAAAAAAATTGGCAAGTTTAGCCTCGAAAGCGGTGGTTATCTCGACGAAAAGCCAGAACACATGACCCAGATTTACGGTAATCTGTTAGTCAACAAAGACCATCAACGGATCAAGCTCAGAGGAGAGATCGATCTGCTAATGGGCGAGATCATGAAAGTTCAAATCCGCGCTAAGGCGCTTGAAAAAAGTGATCTGGTCACCGATCTACACGAAGTATTTGACTATATCGGCAAGCTCTCACGAGCTGAAGTGTTAAATGAACCCTTGAGCACCGACACTATTTTGGGATTGAATGAGCAGGAGATCCGTGCCATGTCTCATAACCCCAAAAAATATTTTGGGCATCAGCACCTATTTAATATTACCTATGAACTGGGTGAGATTCCAATCCTGCTAAACTCACTTCGGGCGATGATCAGAAAAACCGAAGTAGCCTGCTATGAAGCCTTTAAACAGGCCGATGGCACGGTCAGCAGAGGCGACCTGATGCAGGGATACAACCGCTTGTCATCAATTATGTATATCATTATCTTTAAGCATCTGGATCATTAAGACCGGGAGGAACAAGGATGAGTGAGCAAGTAGAAAAAATTGTTGATCTTGTTTATAAAAAAATAGCCGCTAAATTAAAAAGCTTGGGCTACATTGAAATTGAAGCATCGGGACGTCATGTACACCTGTCGCGGCAGGTTGTCGATGAACTGTTTGGTAAGGCTTATGTTTTGACGCATATAAAACCACTATCCCAGCCGGGTCAGTTTGTCTGTGCCGAACGGGTAACCCTGATCGGACCCAAAGGACAACTTTCAAATGTGGTGGTTTTAGGTCCGGAACGTGAGCAGTCACAAATTGAAGTGTCAAAAACCGATGCAAAAATTCTTGGTGTTGATGCGCCAATAAAGGAAAGTGGAAAAATTCAGGGAACACCGGCCATAAAAATTAGTGCCAACGGCAATACCGTTCATCTGAACCAGGGTCTATTAATCGCACAAAGACACATTCGGGACCTGTGAAAAAGGCCTGTTTTTTTGCCTGGTTCATAAAATTCGGGAGAATTATTTTCAGAATACAAAATGAATTCTAAATCTGACGAACATTTCAAAAAAACAGGAAGATTTAGCGGTCATGATGGCC
>JAHIQT010000091.1 GCA_018903255.1 Bacillota bacterium
CCAGTGATCAAAACAAAGATCATCAGGGCAATAAAAATCCAGGCGTTCTTGTCACTTAACCAGGAAATCCCACGATCCAAACCGGTTGCACTAGAAATCGTATAGGATGCAATAATGACACAGGCGATCACCGCCCATACCACCGGACCTGGTTCAATGCCGAAGACGAAATTAAGTCCGCTACCAATTTGCAGCAGCCCATATCCCAGCGATCCGGCTACACCACCACAAATGGCGAAAAGAATAATACCATCAATAACTGTATTGATTTTTGAATTGAGCTCTTTACCATCATTTAAATAAACAAGGCCGGCACTGGCGGTGTAGCTTTTGTTCATATTATAGTAAGCATAACCAATGGCGATTCCCGCTACGGCATAGATGGAATAAGGTGAAAAGGACCAATGTAAGAAGGATTTACCCATCCCCCAGATAATCGCGTCGAGACTGCCTGCTTCGAGACCGACCGATGGTGGTGGCGCAAAGGCGTGCATCAGTGGCTCGGTCGCTCCCCAGAAAACAATCCCGGTACCAATCCCGGCACAAAGCGAAATCGCCCACCAGATCCAGGTTCGATATTTGGGTTTTGCGTTTGCTCCTCCAAATTTAATACTGCCAAAGGGATGTACAAATAACAACACCATACAACCAACAAAAATTAATACTCCCAGTGAAACCATCCATCCGGCATTTGCCATTAATGCGATAAAGAAATCGGTCATTATGGTTGTAAATTCATCTGGTGAAAAGAAACCGATAATAAGGATAATTCCCATTAATACGATTGGAATCAAAACTGGTACAATACGTATTCTTTTTAACATAAACTCTCTCCTTCTGATTTTTAAACTTTTTTTAATCTGTCTGACCTGGTTATCATGATTTCAATCAAACGAACCCCACACATCTCACTTAAACCTAAAATCAACACCTCCCTGTCTGAATTTCACACATTGATAGGATGTCAATAATTAAAGCAAGCTTCATGCCAATTCGTAAAATAATCAAATTATTAAAATATCGTGAAAACAAGGGGTATTTGGGGTCTTCGTTTTTGATTTGGAAAAGATCCTGCAAAATATTATGCAGCTAATTAGCCAAGCTCTTGAAAACCTTTGCATAGAATCGGATTGCTATGCGATTCTGCTCTAATTGTCATTTTATTTTGCATGTCGTCATTTTTTGCAGGTGTATTTCGCTTAATTTAAGGCTATTTTTGCCTTTCATCGATATTAATTGGCAATTTTTTGATCAGCACCTTTAATTTCTCACTGATATTGCTTTTCTTATTATACCGTAACAGCTGCAAACCTGCACTGATATGATCGTGCCCTGGGATAGTTCTGCTATGATAATTGATCGCTTTTCGTAAAATTTTATTTATCGATATTTCAATGGCAAATGAGCCGCTTTTTTTCTGATTGTTTTTTTGGCATAAACCTTGCTTGTTTTAATGTCAACTCGCTACAATTCAAACATCCCAAAATTTTTAGGAGGAAGAAATGCAAAGAGATTTAAGAATGAATTACATGACGACCCGAAAAAACCATACCTGTTACGGTATGGGTATTGGAATCATGGTATTAGATGATGCTTATCCAGGTTTTCCAGGCGATGTCCGCAATGCCAGTGCCTGGGGTTTTCCGATTCAATACGAAATAGCCAAGGGTGTTGATAATTACACACTGGTATGGGAACAAGATAAAAGCCCCTGCCGTGAACCAATTGTCCAGGCTGCCAAAAACCTGGAACGGATGGGCTGTCGTGCGATTGCCGCCGAATGCGGCTATTTTGCCTATTTCCAACAAGACGTTGCCGCGTCTGTCGATATCCCTGTTTTCATGTCCAGTCTGCTGCAGGTTCCCTTTATTCAACAACTGATTGGACCGACCAATGCGGTTGGGATCATTTGTGCCCAAAAACGTTTCTTGACCAATACCCATCTGGAAAAAGTGGGGATTGACGTCAATAGTAACTTCTACATTGCCGGCGCCCAGGACGAATATGGTTGTCCGCAGTTTGACACCCTTTGGGATCATGAAAAACGACCAGAAATACCAGAAAGCTACTATGAAGAATCGGAGCAGGACATGATTCGGATTACCAAAGAATTTATTGCTAAACACCCCGATATTAAGGCGATCATGTTAGAATGTACTGGCATGCAGCCCTTTGCCAGAGCAATTCAACGGGCTGTCGATTTACCAGTATTTAGTTGGGGAACCTTGCTTGACTATGCTTATTCATGCGTTGCTCATCGTGATTACTACGGTCATATCTAAACTTGTAATGATCGGCTAAAGTGATCGCTACTCACTACTAAGAAAAGGAAGTAAAACCATGAAACCATATGAAAAATATGTATCAAAATCCGATGTGCAGATCATTCACGAGGAATCACTGCGGATCCTAAACGAAGTCGGGATAAAATTTGAACACCCGGAAATTCTCGATATTTTTAAAGCTCACGGTGCTCGGATTGATGGGAATACCGTCTTTCTCGATGAAAAAATGATCATGACCGCAATTTCAACCATTCCCGAGAGCTTTACGATTGAAAATTCCAAAGGAAATCATACCCTCGGCGGCGGGAGCCTGATTCTGATGCCTGGCATCGGCAATATTTTCCGTCTGGAAGAGGGTCATTTACATAAAATGACCAATGATGATACCGTTGATCAGTTTAAACTGTCGGATACCAGTGATGTCATCAACTGTAACTACTTTAATATTTTCCTCGATGACAAAAGCCTGACCCTGGAAGAACGGGTATTCAGTCCGATTGCGATGATCTTAAAGTATTCCAATAAAACCGCCTTGCATTTGATGGCCAATACTTTCCCATTAAAATCAGGGGTTCGGGAGTCCTTTAAAGAAGGTCTGGAGCTGATTGAAAAATTTGAAGGCCGCAGCGGTGTTTATAATAATATTATCCATGTTAATTCACTATCGCCCTTATGCTTTGACCACGATCCGCTTGATAAGTTCCTGGTTGCTGCAGAAATGAATCAGCCGGTCTGGTTTTCCCCCTGTGCGATGCCGGTGCTGACTGGTCCGCCATCGGTGGCCGGACTGATTGCGATGACAAATGCTGAAGTTTTAGCCGGGATGGTCATGTCGCAGTTGGTTAAACCCGGATTGCCAGTCGTATACGGACAGACTTCAGCCTCAACCAACCTGCGGACGGTTCAACTCAGCATCGGTGCCCCTGAAACCGCCTTGATTGCTTATGCTACCCGGGGACTGGCAGATTTTTATAAACTTCCCTGCCGTACCGGTGGCGGCTTAAGTGATGCCAAGGATTTTGATATCCAGGCCGGGATTGAATCCGATATGATGATTCGCTCAACCCTTGAAGCCGCTCCAGATCTGGTGCTCCATTCCTGTGGGATCATGGGTAGCTTTAATATCCTGAGCTTTGAAAAATTCCTAGTTGATGAAGACACCTACCGAATGAACCGCCGGCTTCTGAGCGGAATCAAAACCGAGGAAAGCTATCTTTGTCATGATCTGATTGCCAAAATTGGCCCGCGCGGTAACTTCCTCCAGGGTCGTACCCCAAAAATGTTCAAAGAGGAATTTTTTGTTCCTAAATTTTTCAACAAGGAAGATCCCAATCAATGGCAGGAAAACGGCAGTAAACCGGTTCTCAGAGATGTCCAGGCTGCTGTTAAAGAGCGCTTGGCCAGCTATACCCCACCGGATATTACCAGCGAACAAGCTGATCTTTTGAATGACTACATCCCCGCCAATTATCGGGAGCGGATCTAAATAAAATCAGATCTAAACAAAATTAATTTTTAGGAGATAACAATGGAAACAACACAAAGAAATATTGAATTTAATGTTTTAAATCAGACCAAAATTGAAATGATTCATGAAAAGAGCATGGATCTGCTGGAAAATTTTGGGATGCAGGTTACTGGTGATCGTACCATTGATTGTTTAAAAAAATACGGCTGTACAGTTGACGGTAATCTGGTCAAATTTCCCAAAGCCGTTGTCGATAAAGCCCTTAATACAATTCCCAAAGAAATAACCCTTTATAACCGCGATGGTCAAAAAAGCATGGTCATCAACAACCAAAACAATGTCTATTTTGGAACC
The DNA here is from genome assembly GCA_018903255.1 of Bacillota bacterium. GTDB lineage: Bacteria > Bacillota > Clostridia > Eubacteriales > Eubacteriaceae > Acetobacterium. The sequence goes on from JAHIQT010000091.1 coordinate 4,108, forward strand.
CACTCCGATCAATTAGAAATTCTGGATTATAAAACAAACACCGCCCGTCCCTTTGTTAAATCGGATATTAAGGACATGTGTAAAATTGCCAGTGCCTTATCCAATATCAGTTTCGTCTTATCGGTGGGCATGTGTGCCGATGTTGATCCCAAGGTTCAGTCACAGATAACTTTCATCGAAACCCTAAAGAACTTTGATAAAACGATTAACTTTTCAACCAATGATATCGGGTCGCTCCAGGAAATCATTGATATTGCTGCGATTGTCGCTGGTGGGCACAAGGAGCTGGCTGAAAAACCCTTCATCTTTAATTACTGTGAACCGATTCCGCCGCTGACTCACCCAGTCGAAAGTACCGAAAAATTATTTATCAGTGCAACCAATAAGATTCCGGTTGTTTATATGCCATATTCAATGATGGGCGGAACTGCGCCGCTTTCGATCGCCGCGGCCTTGACTCAAAATAATGCTGAAATCCTGGCCGGCGTGGTCATTACCCAGGCTGTTAATGAGGGCGCACCAATGATCTACGGTTCGATGCCAACAATTTTTGATATGCAGACCACGATCGGCTCTTATGGTGCCCCTGAATTCCATAAATCGATCGCTGCCGCCTCTGAACTGGCCAACTACTATAACCTGCCATTTTATGGAACCGCTGGCTGCAGTGATGCTAAAACCATTGATCCCCAGTCAGTCGCTGAAGTCCAAATGGAACTCTTCTCGACCATCTTAAGCAAGGCTAATCTGATTCACGATGTCGGCGTCTTAGATCATTGTAACTCGGTCGCTCCGGCAATGGTGGTATTGGCCAATGAAATGATTGATCAACTGTCGGCTTATTCCAAGGGTGTTGAGGTCACCGAAAAAACCCTGGCAATGGATGTTATTAAAGGGGTCGGCCAGGGCGGTCACTATCTGAACGAAAAACACACCCTTAAAAATTTCCGAACCATCTGGTATCCGGAATTCTTTAAACGTCGGATGGTCAACCCCGATCAGTCCGATGTGATGGAAATGGTGAATGCTAAAATTGATACGATTCTAACGTCCCATGTTGTTCCCGCTTTGGATCCAGCGATTCTTGCTGAGATTGAAAAGATCGAAAAAAAATATTTGTAGGATCTGATCCTTTTAGGCTTTTTAATAACACCCAGGCAACCTCGCCATAGAGGTTGCCTATATTGAGTTTGCCTATATAATTTTTGGGGAATTCATGTTATTATATTATCAAAGTCAGCAAACCCCGAAATGGAGGGCTGTGAAATGAGCTCTGAAAAAGAAGCGATTATCAAGACAAGCCAAACCTTTTTTCCGATTCAGGATGTCGAGCGAATTGAAGATGTCTGTATTCACGTGGTTGATAGTGACGGAAAGATTGTTTGCTATTCAAAAGGCTGTGAGCTAATCGAAAACATGAAGCGTGAAGATGTGATTGGCAAAAACATGTCAGACATCTATGACTATCTTGAAAACGAATCGATGGAATCGCTGGTCTTAAAAACCGGTAAAAAGGTCCAGGATGTGCATGTCAAGTATACTTCCCCTTCTGGGAAAATTGCCGATGTGATCAGCAGCACCTATCCAATCTTTTCAAGAAAAGATCCCAAAAAGGTTTCTGCTGCTATTTGTATCTATCGGGATATTTCTGCCTATATTCATATGTCGAGCACGATTAAAAAACTGCAAAGTGATCTAAATACGCAGCAGATTAAAAACAACGGCACCCAATTTACCTTCAAAGACATCATCGGAACTAGCCCTAACCTATTAGAATGTATTCACCATGCCCAAATCGCCGCTCAGAATACCGCACCGATCCTGATCGCCGGACCTACCGGAACCGGTAAGGAAGTTTTTGCCCAAAGCATTCATAACGCCAGTGCCCAGGTGAGCAAGCCTTTTGTAGCGATCAACTGTAGTGCAATTCCTGAAAATTTACTGGAAAGCTCACTTTTTGGGACGGTTAAGGGTTCTTTCACCGGGGCCGTCGATTCAATCGGACTTTTGGAAACTGCCGAAGGCGGCACCATCTTTCTGGACGAGATCAACTCGATGAATTTAGAACTTCAGTCGAAGCTGCTCCGGGTTCTGGAAACCGGAAACTACCGAAAAGTCGGCGGTCATAAGGAAATATCTGCTAATGTCCGATTGTTGAGTGCCCTTAATCAGGATCCTTTAAAAGCGATCGAAGAAAATCGTCTCCGCGCTGATTTGTTTTATCGGCTGGCTGTTTTTTCGATTCATTTACCGGCTCTTAAAGATCGGAAACAGGATATCATCAATCTGGCTCGAACTTTTTTAACCACCGAAGCCGCCGCTATGGGAAAACAGCTCTTTACTATTTCTTTATCGGCACAGGAGATTCTACTTTACCATGACTGGCCGGGAAATATCCGCGAATTGAAACATGCCATTACCCATGCCATCTATCTGTCTAAATACCAGGATACCATCCTGACCCCGGAACTGTTGCCCTCCTATTTGCGAAAAAACATCAGCGATAAAAAGATCTGCGAAAAGTATCTGGCCGCCAGCAGTGATGATAAAAACCTCAAAAACACCCTCAACAAAATCGAAAAACAAATGATTATCGAGGTATTAGAAGACAATCATCAAAACATTTCAAAAAGCGCCAAAGAGCTGGGCATTTCGCGCCAGAATCTGCAGTATAAGATCCGTTTGCATGGCATTAAAGATGCTGAAGACAGACTTTAAGAAAGCTAGCCTATAAAAGTTGATGCTCAAAAAAGGTTTCCGCTGGAATATTAGCGGAAGTCTTTTTTTAACTTAATATCTCTCAAGCATCTTAACTCCATCGCTTAATAAGTTTACCTCAAGGCTCCAGCTTTTTTCTGATAAATTGACTGACCTCTTCCAGGGCTTCGGATGCTTCTGGAAACATCGGCGCCAGTAGTGGAAAGCAATGAAACATTCCTTTCCAGACTTTAATCTCAACGTCAACACCGGCTGCCTTAGCTTTTTTGGCAAAACGGGTTGAATCGTCTCTCAGTGTTTCATTATTTCCAACTTGAATGATAGTCGGCGGTAGACCGCTTAAATCTCCAAAAAGTGGCGATGCATAAGGATGTTTGGGCTCACCGCCACCAACATAATGGGCCAAATAGGTCTCATTTGCTCCTTTGGGGGTGCAGGGATCAGCCTTTTCCCGGCTTTTATGAGATGCTCCTGAAAGCGTCATATCGGTACACGGTGAAAGCACCGCACAGACCCCCGGCAAGGGTAGTCCATCATCCTTGCATTTTAGCAGGGTGGCTAAAGCAATCCCGCCGCCAGCCGAATCTCCGGCAAAAGCGATGTTCTGTGGTTGGTATCCCTCTTCTAGCAGCCAAGAGTAGATCGCTACTGAATCATTGACCGCGGCCGGAGCCGGATGTTCCGGTGCCAGCCGATAGTTAAAGGCTAATGCCTTGATGCCCAGATGCTTAACAAAGTTCCCGACAATATTTCGATGAGACCTGGCATTGCCCATTACGAAACCGCCGCCATGAAAATACAGAACCGCCTTTTCTTTCGGGGTATTTTCTATTTCAACCCATTCTGCGTAAAAATCTTCATAGTCACTGGGTTTAAAACTGATTCCTGGAATTGGTTTAAAAAAACGTTCAGCCGTTTCATCACAGTCTTGTCGCAGCTTTGCGATTGAGGTCGCTTTATCAATCACTTCCGGGCGCATCTGCCCTTTAAAGAGATGCCGGTATTTGATGGTGGTGTGGATCATTTTTGCTTTTATACTCATGTAAATTTATTCCTTTTCTTTATTTCGCCAATACCTACTGCCATCCGGCAATCGACATAAAAATCCGCTTTCCACTAATCCGCGTCTTAAAAGAATACAATCCCCAAAGGTGTGCCACGAATTAATTAATTGATTGACAGATCTTTCTGGATATTCCTGATCGTCATCAAACTTTTCTGCCAAGTATTCATATACCAGCATTTTTTTTGATTGCTTGGCAGGAATCTGCTTAATTTTCCCTTCTTCATTTAAGAACGGTTTGATTTTTGGGATCATTTTTCTCCCTCTTCTTCTTTTTCATTTTTAATTAAAAACATTGATGCAATCACCCGATAATCCAGTTTCACCTCCCGATTATTGTTAGTTGAATAATATATGGCCAGGCCATTGATACTGGTCCAGAAAAAAATCGACAACATTTTGGGATCACCAGCGACAATGGTTCCTTCTATTTGTCCTGCTGCGATGATTTTTTCGATGACCTGATAGGGGATATTCCTTTTTTCCTGGATAAGAACCTGAGCCTGCTGAGGAATTGCCGTTGAATTGGTAGCCTGGGTAATCAAGCGACAGGTGTCTAAAAATGTTTGACTGTGCTCAATGGTTTCAACTAGTCTTTCCAGGGCAAAGCGAATTTTTTCTCCTGGGCCTGTTTCCATATCCCGTACCGAATAGGATGCTTCAATGGTCTTATCCAATGCATCATTGATGAGGTCTACAAAAATTTCTTCTTTTGATGGATAATAATGATATAACAGCCCCTGAGCGATTCCAGCTTCTGTTGCAATATCTTGGATCCGGGTGGCAGACAAACCTTGTTTGACAAATTGTAACAGGGCGGCGTTGCGAATTTTTTCTTTGCGGGTTTCCCGCATTCTTTCATTTTGTTCCTTTGATCGAGCCATAATCCCTCCCGGATGATATATTGAATTTATATTCAATATATCATCCGGGACAATTTTTGTCAATACACAAATTAGATTTTTGATCAAAATCTGATCCTCATTCTGCTGGAGTTTGCTCAGGAAATGCGTCTAATTTCTGGCTTTTCTTAAGGAAGCGTTTATTTAACATTTTATGTGGTATCATTAAATTAGTGCATATCGAACTGCCTTTATTCTCAAACACATTAGGAACATTTAAACTCATCGTTTGACTTGTAAAGAACTTGTTCTTGTCACGCGAAAGGAGTGCTAAACTCTATGAAAGAAAAAGCTTTACTCTACTGTGAAGGTCAATTTGGTGAATCCGATGGAAAAACTGCCAATGGTTTAATCCGACGTTCTCAAAAATACCAGATCACATGTGTGATAGACAGCACCAAAAGAGGACTGGATGCCGGAAAAGTATTAGAAGGAATTGACAATGGTATCCCGATTTACCGGGATTTATCCGAAGCCATCGATCAATTAAGCGAAGTCCCCAAGTATTTTATTTATGGCATCGCGCCAAAAGATGCGATCTTATCGATCAAGGAACGACGTATTTTTCTCAAGGCGATGTCTTTAGGCATGGATATCGTTAATGGTCTCCATGAATTTATTTCTGAAGATGCCGAATTCAAGCAGCAGGCTAAGCGTTATCGGGTTAAACTTTATGATATCCGAAAGCCGCTTGCCAACCGCTACCTGCACCTATTCACCGGGGATATTTTGAATGTAAAAACCCCCAAAATCGCCATCCTCGGTACCGATTGCGCCGTCGGTAAACGCACCACCGCGATGATGCTTATTGCCGCCCTGAAAGAACGGGGTCTGCGGGCCAGCTTTATCGGCACCGGTCAGACCTCATTGATTCAAGGTGAAAAGTACGGTATCGCTCTGGACGCCATTCCCTCTGAATTTATGACTGGCGAACTCGAAAACGCGGTAGTCGAGGCCAATATCCATGAAAAACCAGATGTGATCATTCTCGAAGGTCAAGGTGCCCTCAGCCATCCCGCTTTTATCAGCTCTTGTGCGATTATCCGCGGCGGTAAGCCGGATGGCATCGTTGTTCAGCATCCGCCCAAGCGAGAAAAACGGGTCGATTTTGATTATCTGCCAATGCCCACCCTGGCCAGTGAAATTGAACTAATTGAACGCTTCTCTGAGGCTAAGGTTATTGCAATTACGATCAATCATGATGATATGGACGAAAATGAAGTGGCTGATACCATCAAGGCTTATGAGCAAGACTATCTCTTGCCCACGACAGATACACTGATGCATGGCTGTAATAAATTGGTTAAGGCTGTTTTAGATGCCTTCCCTGAATTAAAAGAAAAAACCACCAATTAAAAAAAAACCATGCGATTTTTCGCATGGTTTTTTTTATTCTATCGGTTAGCGTGATAATAAGCATAGGTCATCGGTTCGTCTTTGCTGAATCCGTCGCCGTCAACGACCTTGCCGATAAACATATAGTGGGTGCCCAAATCGATGGTCTGTTCCACTTCACATTCAATAAAGCAGAGGGTTTCCAGTAGGCCGGGACAGCCCGTTTTGCCGGTAATATAGCTGAGCGTTTTGAACTTTTCGACATCTCGGCCGCTCTGATAGCCAAAATGTTTGATCAGCTCAAGATTATCCTTGCCCAGAATGGAGGCTCCAAAGACCCCAGATTCTCTAACATATTCAGCTGTCAAGGTTCCTTTACCCAGGCAAACGCTGGCTTTTAAAGGGGTATTGGTGACCTGAATAAAGGTATTGGAAACCATCCCATTGAGTTTTTCATCTTTTACTGATGAAACAATATATAAGCCATAACTGACATTAAACAATAAGGTCTGCAAGGCCTCTCTTTCTTTATCGGTTAAACCATCATCAACTGCTTCGACTAGCACAAATTTTTCCGGACCCACGCCGCAAACCGGGCAAACATCGGGAGGGGTTTCACCCACATGGATGTAATTACAAACGGTACAGCGCCATTTTTTTTCTTTAGCAGAATCGCTGACTTCTGACTCTTCGATTAAAACAAACTTATCCGGTCCCACTCCACAAATCGGGCACTTGTCTGGGGGAGTATCACCTTCATGTACATAATTGCATACTGTGCAGCGCCATTTTTTCATTTAGTTCACCACTTTCTTAGAATTACTATCTGCTTTATAACTATTATAATTTATAAGCAAATTGAAGTACAGGAATAAATTGATGTTCTGATTGTCATTATAACCCTTTTTCACCGATATTTATATAGAAATTGCTTTTTTTTGTAAAAAAAGGACAATATCAGGTTATAATAACTTATCACAACAAGGAAGATTGTTAGTACAAACTTGCTTATTACAGATAGGATGGAAGATGAGAAAATATCAAGAAATGCTCAAAAAAAATATTGCCGTAGCCAAAGGTTTGGAAAAAGCTGATCTCGTTTTTAAGAACGCTCGGATTCTCAACGTATTTTCTGAAGAAATCACTTTGGCTGATCTGGCTGTCAACAATGGCACCATTGTCGGAAGCGGTTCCTATGATGGGGTTGAAGAAGTTGATCTGGCCGGAAAATATCTTGTTCCCGGATTCATTGATGCCCATATGCACATTGAGTCCAGTATGGTTACCCCCTTTGAACTGGCTCGGGCGATTGTTCCCACCGGTACCACGACCATTATTGCTGATCCCCATGAGATTGTCAACGCGGCCGGAAAAAAAGGGCTCGACTATCTATTAAACGCCACTAAGCAGCTCCCCTTAACGGTTTTTATGATGCTCCCCTCTTCGGTGCCCGCTACCCCCTTTGAAACAAACGGTGCCGGTCCTTTTGGAGCCGCTGATATGCATCCCTACCTCGATCATCCGCGGATTCTGGGACTCGGCGAAGTGATGTGTTTTCCCGATGTTTTAAGCGGCGCGGCGGAAATTCTTGATAAGCTGACGCTGTGCCAGCACATGATTTCTGATGGCCACGGCCCCGGTCTTTCGGAAAAACCACTGCAGGCCTATGCCTGTTGCGGCATCCACAGTGAACACGAATCGACGACTTTTTGTGAAGCCCTGGAAAAACTGCGGGCTGGTTTTTATATTCTGGTTCGGGAAGGTTCCGCTGCCAAAAATCTGGATGCGATCATCCGTGGCTTGTTGAAAAAGAATTTACCGATTGATCGGTTCTTATTCTGTACCGACGACAAGCATTTAGACGACATCCATCAGCAAGGACATATCCGCTGGAATATTAAACAGGCCATTGATCTGGGGCTGTGCCCGATCAAGGCCATCAAGATGGCGACCATCAATACCGCCCGAGCCTACGGGCTAAAAAAACTTGGCGCCATTGCTCCCGGCTACCAGGCCGATCTGGTGATCCTATCCGATCTCGGAACGATGCAGGTAGAACAGGTCTATCAGAATGGACGGCTGGTCGACGAGACCCTCTGGGAAGATCAGCCCGATCATCAGATTGATCCGCAGCTCCTTGATTCCGTTCATATTAAGACTCTCAACCCGGAAAAACTGCGCTTAAAGCTGGCCTCCAAAAATCATGTCATTGGCATTGTTAACGGTCAGATTGAAACCTGTCATCTGCTGGAAAGCCTGCCTGGCAAAGACGGCTTTTTTACCCCTAACGCAACCTACAATAAACTTTGCGTGATTGAACGGCATGGTCATAGCGGCAATGTCGGGGTGGCCGCAATCAAGGGCTTTGGGATTCAAAACGGTGCCATTGCCACCACTGTCGCTCATGACTCCCATAATATTATTGTGGTTGGCGATAATGATGCCGATATCCTGCTGGCGGTCAATCACCTGGCTGAAATTGGTGGCGGCTATGTGGTCGTCGGCAATCACCGCATCATTGGAACAGTCCCGCTGACGCTAGCCGGTTTGATCAGTCTTGATTCAGGCGAGGTGGTTCAAAAAAAGGTCGCTTCGCTTATTTTAAGCGCCCACCAATTAGGGGTCGCAGTTGGGGTTGATCCCTTTATTACCCTCTCCTTTATGGCCTTGCCGGTGATCCCCGCCCTGCGCCTGACTGATCTGGGGCTTTTTGATGTGGAGGCCTTTCGATTGATTAAGTAATACCAACGATTGATTCGTCATAACTTAAAAAAGCAACCCACCAGTAAAACAAGGCGAAAGCATCGCCTTGTTTTACTGGTGGGTTGCTTCAGCTATGAAACGAGCTGACTTTTTACAAATAACATGACTAATAATGCTAAAGTTTCTCTCTCATTTTATTATTAGAGATGAGAACTTTGAGTTAATGACATTTCCTCTCGGTATTTTTTTATACTTTCTTTTCTTGTGATTTTCATAAAGGAATTGCGTGGCATATTCGACAAATCATTAAAGATAATTTTTATATCACCTACAGCCATTTCACCACCAGGCACCATTAAATCAATAGTTCTTTCTTTTTTAATCATTCTATTAATCGCTTCATACAACTTTGTAATGTGCTCACTATTCTTTTTTGCGTTCATTTCTAGTCTGAGTAATTTAGAGTTTAATCTAACTCTATTTACAACTACCATCTCATCATCGTTTAGACTTGACAGTTCAGAAGGTAGTACTCTAACATATTTAACAGGTGATTTGACTTTCGCTACGTAATATTTCATTTCTTTCTCCATTCAAATTTTCGAGTCATTTTCAAGTTCTGAAGTAAACTTACTCTTATATTTTAGATAATCATTAAGTCCTAAATGAAAACAGGCTATAAATTTATTTAAAGTGTCTATCAGAATCTTATCAAAGTTTAAATACTCTAAAATAAATAGAATCTTCGATAATTCATTTTTTTGAGAATAATTTTCATTCTTTATAGAAATTCCAAAAGTTAGTATCGGTCGTATATAGCTATTTCTTCTATTGTCCAGAGCTTCACGATCCGATTCAAAACACCTTGGAACAATTGTCATAAAATCGTCCCACATGATTGGCTCATGTTTATTATATTTTTGATTCACTGAATAAATAAATGGCTTTTTATGCTCGTAGGCTTGCTCAATTAGCCCTCCCCACGCTAGGTCACTGATACGATTTCCAGTATCTTGATCTCTACTGGAGAACTTGCATAATTGTACATATTTATGTGAATTCCCTTCTGATTTATACCATCTAAAATGAGCCCTCAAATCACTTTCTTTCGGAAATAACTCCTCAAATTCTTCAACAAAATATCTTGTTATTTCATTTAAAAAGGCTTCAAATTGTTCAAAAACAATTTCTGGATTACTTTTAAATATCACATCATTCTCGATTGATTGATTTTTAGTTCTTTGAAAAAAGTAATTATAAAGATTACTAAACGCTGTATTAAATTCTGGTGCACTTGGTCAATGATATCTCCCGTAACGATGATCATAATTTCTTTAATATCTTTAATCTGAGCAATTGTATCCGTTATTAATTTATCTCTAGTATCAGAATTGTCTTCTTTGATGTGTAAATCGGACAGGTGCAAAATCCCAAAATTAGCCAACTCATCACCTCTCAACTATGATAACACGGTATATCAATTTAAATGCACACTGACAAGGATTTAATGCAAATTTCGTCTAAAGGATATTAGGTTTGTAATAACCCTAAATCAACCCAATCGGGATAATCAGATTCTCGCTGTCAAAGGCACTTAGTTTTTCGGCCATGCAAAGCACAGCACCAGCGCCACGAAGAAAGGGCGATTTATCAATAACTGAAAAATTTTGAGTCATTTTTTTTAATGGCGTGGCAGTTTTTTTAATTTCGATTGGATAGAGTTTGCCGTCACCTTCCATAATCAGATCGATTTCTTTGGCGTCTTTGTCGCGATAATAATATAAAAATGATTCCCGCCCCTCATTTTGAAAACTCTTCTGAATTTCGCTAACGGCATAGTTTTCCAGGAGAGCGCCACTACTCGCACCATTCATAGCTGTTTCGGCACTGCTCCATTTTGTCAGATAACAGACTAATCCGGTATCATAAAAATACAGTTTTGGCGTTTTTACTGTTCGTTTTAAAACGTTATTTGAATAAGGGTGCAAATAAAAAATAATCCCCAGGGTTTCTAAGATCCGAAGCCAGTTTTTTGCCGTTATCTGATCGATGTCACAGTCATCGGAGATCCCCTTGTAATTCACCATTTGAGAGGATCGAGCTGCCACTGTGGTAATAAATCTCAGAAATTTAAGCGAATCGATGGAACCCGATAAATCTCTTACGTCCCTTTCCAGATAGGTATTAATGTAGCTGGAATAAAAAATATTGCGATCCTCATATCGCTTACTGACCAGAGCCGGCATCCCGCCTCGAAATATCCGGTTAAAAATTTGCGGGGTACTGACTGAGCCAATACGCTTCTGCCGTTCGTACAAAACCTCAAAATCAAGGGTAAACACCCCTTCTGGCTGATTATAAATTTCCTGTTGCGAAAGGGTTGAAAGATGAAGCAACGCCACCCGCCCTGCCAAGGATTCTTGAACCCCACTCATCAGCTTAAAAAGCTGGGAGCCAGTCATCCAAAAATCACCGGCCTTATGGTTTTGATCAATACTCATTTTGATATAGGTGAAAAGCTCTGGCGCATACTGAACCTCATCGATGAAAACAGGCGGTTTGTGAAGTTGAAAGAACATCGCTGGATCTGACTTGGCCAATGATCTTTCATTAAGATCATCCAATGAGACATAATGTCTGCTTCGACCTTCAATCTTCATGAGTTCTTGCAGCATGGTTGTTTTTCCAACCTGACGGGGACCGGTAATCAAAATGGCCGGATATTGCTGGTTTAATGAGAGAAACACATGCTCCATATTTCTTTTAATATACATTGTTACATTGCTCCTTTCGGCTAAAATATATCATACTCCTATTTTAGCCGAAAAGCTAGCGATAATCAAGCATGCAAGCCTAATATTATTATGTATTTAAAAACGGCTAAACCAAAATGATGGTTTAGCCGTTTTTATTTTATTCAAATATGCTTTTATTCAAACACCTTTTTGGCAATGCTGGCCCCTTCGCGGGCGTCTTTGCCGTAATAATCGGCGCCGATGGTTTTGGCATATTCGGGGTTTAATACTGCCCCGCCAACCATGATGGTGGTGGCCGGACAGCCGGCCTTGATTTCTGTGATGATTTTTTGCATATTTTTAACGGTTGTTGTCATCAGGGCGCTAAGACCCACCAGTTTTATATCTTCTGCCTGAATGGTCGCAATTATCGCTTCGGCCTTGACATCCTTGCCGAGATCAAGGATTTCGTAACCGTAATTTTCTAAGATAACCTTGAGAATATTCTTGCCAATATCATGGACATCGCCCTCAACCGTGGCTAAAATAATTTTTCCTTTGGCCACTTGCGCCTGACCATCCTTTAGCATCGTTTCTTTAATCACTTCAAAGGCTTTTTGGGCCGTCTCGGCCGCAAAAATCAGATGGGGTAAGAAACATTGGCCCGTTTCAAAGGCATCTCCGACGGCATCAAGAGCGGGGACGATCTCGTTGTTGACAATATCCAGGGGTTGTCTGCTGTTAAGTAGTGTCCGGGTCACTTCGGCCGCCTGATCAGTCAGCCCATCTTCAATGATTTCCTTTAGGCTCAGGGCGGCTTTAGCCGTTTCTGATTTGGCTTCGCCAAAGCTGCTGTCTTTATAGGCGTTAGCATAAGCAATACACTGGCCATCCAAGCCCCAGAGTGCCCGGAATGCTTTGATGGTGTCCATCATTTCCTGATCACTGGGGTTGATAATCGGGGTGGTCAGTCCGGCTTCCAGAGCCATGGCTAAAAAGGTTCGATTTAAGAGTTCACGGTTGGGCAGGCCAAAGGAAATATTAGAAACCCCCAGGACCGTCGGCACCCCCAGCTCAGTGCGAAGCTTTTCCAGGGTTTTGATGGTTTCCCGAACTTCTGCCTGTTGGGCTGAGGCGGTTAACACCAGGGCGTCAATCAGAATATTTTTTTTACTGATGCCGTGGGACTGGGCAGTTTTGATGATCTTTTCAGCAATCGCAAAACGATCATTAGCCAGACTGGGAATCCCGCTTTCGTCCATCGTTAGCCCTAGGACTAAGGCCCCGTATTTGTTAGCAATCGGGAAGATCTTATCCATTGATGATTTTTTGCCATTAACCGAATTAATGATCGCCTTGCCGGGATAGGTCCGCAAGACCGCTTCGATAACTTCCGGATTGGAAGAATCAATCTGCAGCGGACAATCGACTAATCGGCTGACCGTATCAACCGCCTCCTGCATCATCGCCAGTTCATCAATATCCGGTAACCCGAGATTGATATCCAGAATACTTGCCCCGTCTTTTTTTTGATCGACGGCCAATTGGCTTACGACTGAGAGTTGACCCTGCCGTAGCGATGCCTTGAGCACTGGATTGGTGGTGGGATTGATGCATTCGCCAATAATATCAATATCCTCGCCGAGGATAATCGTTTTGGTGCTGGACGACACTGCTGTAAAACCTTTGTCGGTTACCTTATAAAGCGGCAGATCTTTAGTAGCCTGCTTCATTTTTTTGATATAGTCTGGCGTAGTGCCACAGCAGCCGCCCAAAATCAAGGCGCCCATTTCAGCAATTTGAACCATATAATCGGTAAACTGATCGATGCTGATGTCATAGATGGTTTGTCCATCTTTCATCTGCGGCAAGCCGGCATTGGGTTCGACCATCAGCGGTACCGAGGCATAGCGAATCAGATCTTTAATAATCGGCAGCATCGCATCCGGTCCGGTGGAGCAATTAATGCCGATGGCATCGGCGCCAAGTCCTTCCAGGATGGCAACCACCGTTAAGGCATCACTACCGGTTAGGGTGCGGCTATTCTCTTCATAGGTCATTGATACAATTACCGGTAAATCCGAGACTTCCTTGGCGGCAATCAGGGCTGCCCGGGCTTCACAGATATCGGTCATCGTTTCGATGATGATTAAATCCGCTCCGGCTTGATCCCCGGCTTGAATAATTTCCTTGAAATAATCAACGGCTTGGTCAAAGGACACCTCTCCCAGGGCGCCGATTAGCGTCCCCAGCGGCCCTACATCCAGTGCCGTAAAATCGGGATTCAATGATTTGACATTCTTGACACCAGCCGTAACCAACTGCGCGACCGTATAAGCACTGCCCTTTAACTTGTAACCATTCACCCCAAAGGTATTGGAAAGAATAATGTTGGCACCGGCATCCATGTATAATTGGTGAATCCCTTTAATTAGTTCAGGATCGGTCAGGTTTAAGGCCTCCGGAATCGCTCCAATTGATTCCAATTGATGCTGAAGCAGGCTCCCCATTGCCCCATCAAGGTACAGCCGTTTACTTTTGAGTATTTCTTCTAGTTTCATTGCTTTTCCTTTCCTTTAGATAAAGGCTACGTATTCAATAAAATTATCTAACATAATTCAATTTCACCCCAGGCACCCAATTGATCGTCAATGATAATCAGAACGCCCAGGATCCCTGTTATGTTTTTTACCCAGGAAAGACCATTTTTCACATCTTCCGGTTTTTTTATCCGATTACCTAGCGCCGTCGCCACAGCATCGGCCAGGGGAATGTTTTCACTGATGACGGTGACCGCATCAGCCTTACCAAAGCTCAAGGAATGACCGATGATCCCGGATGAGGTGCAGACTCCCAGAGGATTTTCCCGGGGTTTTATTTTTAAGCCCAATTCAGCAAAATGCAAATTTCCGGTATAGAGGGCAATTCGCCGCTCTTTTTTTGTCTGAATAAACAGATCTCCGCCATTCTCCACGACAATTTCGCTTGAATGGGGCTTTAGCATCCTGCCGATATACTTTGAGACAGCGCCAGCCACCGCCGCCATCGGTCCCACCCCGGCTGTTTTTCCAGCTTTTAACATATCTATAACGATTGGCGGCGAATGGGGGCTTAATTCTAACGGTGTTAGTGATTTTATAAAATCTGGCTCATCGTGATTATAATTGACAATCGTTTGGCGTAGCCTGTGGAGCTCTTTTTTTAGTCGCTCGGTTAGTTGCGGGGTGATGGTGCCCTGATCGACCCCAATAAAAAGGTCGGATTCAAATTCGAGGATCTGGAAATAATCCAGATCCTCGGCTTTCATCTCATTTCGATAGGTTCGCGGTTCAAACATCTTCAGATAATCGCATGGATGGCGCGCATCGGACAGGCTTTTACGCACAGCATACACTCCAGACATTTGTCGTCGTGATGGACTAGCGACCAGTCAGCTGTCATTTCCAGGGCATCGACAGCACAGACCGCAGTACAGGCGCCACAGGAAACACACTTAGCCTGATCCACCTCAACCACTGATTCGATGTCTCTGACGCCAATCTGGTGTTCTCTTAAATAAACAATCCCAGCTTCGATATCCGCTTCTGAGCCTTTAATTTCCAGCAGCAGGGTTCCCTTAATATTATCATCGATAAAGGCCTTAAGAATACTAAAATCGAGATGGTAGGTTTTAATCAGTTCCATCGCCATCGGTTGACCGGCAGCCTTTTGCGGAAAGGATAAGAGTATTTTTTTTGTCATCATCGCGATTCTCCTTCTTTGATCTCCAGCCCCTTAATGGCATTTCCCTGAGGGAAGCTCTGAATCGGTTCCTGCAGGAAAAACTGACCTTTTTTAATCCAGTTGCCCAGTTCATCGGCAATCTCTCTGGCCATTTTCAGACTGGATAGCGGTGAAGTTTTGATAATTTTGCCATTAATATCGACTGCTCCGCTTCTGAGCTCGGCATAAGAGACTTTTTTTAGGCTCGGCTTCGCTTTTTTAGGGACACTGTAGTCAATCACATTGGTGTAAAGATCCTTATTTTCAACCGCTACAAAGGCCATCATTTCCTCATTGAGAATCGGAATCGGGATTCCCACACCGACAAACATCGAAGTACCATAACCTTCATAAACAGCGCCACGAATATATTTGGGATTCATTTCTTTCATATTTCCAATTAGCGCCAGGGTCGCACCGGGGGTCTGGGGATAGCCCTTTTCATCGCGCGGACAGGCGCTATTAAATTGGGTTCCCATCCAGGAGACATGGCCCTGGGCGCCGCCAAAAAAGATCCGGGTGCCCATGCCGATGGTCTTAAGCAGGGGATCATTGAGGAGCGGACTTAATTCCCCGGCAGTGCTATAGGTGATATTGCCCATATTCGGTTGTAGAATCCCCATGTAGGTATATAGCCGCTCACTGGAGCCATTGATCGCGGCATTATAATTCTGATAAACATTTCTGGGATTAAACAGATAGGCTTCATTTAAATCCTCCAGTTTCACCCAGGTATCAATTTCCTTTCTGGGATAACAGTCGGTTCCCTGAGATTTTGCCAACAGATGCACCGCTTTGCCGGCGATCAGGTCACTGATTACATGTGCCCCGCCATACTCAATGCCTTTATCCTGGGATGGTTGGGTTGCTCCCAGATAGGTATCCACAGCGGCCAGACCGCCATAGGCTTCAACCCCATTGATCGTGATCTGACCCATCCGGATCGGTGGATCCGCGTGTCCAAAATTTAAAAAGGCGCCGGACGAGCACATTGGTCCAAAGGTCGCAGTTGTAACCACGTCTACATATTGTGCCGCTTCTTTAAGGCCCCGTTCTTTAACGATCGCGATGACTTCTTCAGCAGTGACAACGACAGCCTCGCCGCGGGCGATTTTTTCATTAATTTCCTGATAGCTCTTTGCCATTTTCCCCTCCAACAATTCTTAATTTATACAGTTTTTTACGTTACACCATGGTATTGAGATAGGCGTTCATAAAGCCGTCCAGGTCACCATCCATGACACTTCCGACATTGCCTACTTCGACATTGGTGCGGTGATCTTTGACCATGTTATAAGGATGAAACACATAGGAACGGATTTGACTGCCCCAGGCGATCTGGCTGTAATCACCCTTGATATCATCGATGTGATCCATCTTTTCCTGTTCCATGATTTCGACCAGCTTACCTTTTAGCATGTTCATCGCCACCTCTTTATTCTGGTGCTGTGACCGTTCGTTTTGACACTGAACGACAATCCCGGTTTTCAAATGGGTAATTCGAATGGCCGAATCGGTGGTGTTGACATGCTGCCCGCCAGCGCCACTTGAGCGAAAGGTGTCAACCCGAATCTCTTCTGGTAATATTTCAATTTCTAGCGATTCATCGACCTCGGGCATCACATCCAGCGAGGCAAAGGAGGTATGGCGGCGGCCAGATGAGTCAAAGGGTGAGATCCGAACCAGTCGATGCACTCCCCGTTCGGTTTTTAGGTAGCCGTAGGCATTAATCCCTTCAACCAGCAGGGTGACACTTTTGATGCCAGCCACATCACCAGGTTGTAGATCCAGGGTTTTAACCTTGAATTTTTTCTTCTCAGCCCACCTGGTATACATTCTTAGTAGCATTGCGGCCCAATCCTGGGACTCCGTTCCGCCAGCCCCAGGATGGAGCGAAATAATCGCGTTATTGCTGTCAAATTCGCCAGAAAGCAGGGTCTCGGTCCGGAAATTATCGAGCTTCTCGTCAAGTTCCTTGATCGCTGACCCAAAGCCTTCAAGAAGCTCCCCTTCTTCAGCCAATTCCAGCATCACCATGATATCATCCAGGGCTTCTGCCAGCTCATTAAAATGATCGACCTTTATTTTAATCAGCTTCTGCTCTTTTAAAACAAGCTGCGCGCTTTTTTGATCATTCCAGAATTCGGGATTCTCGGTTTTCTTCTCGAGCGCTTCCAATTCTTTGACAAGCCGTGGCAAGTCAAAGTGAATTCCCCATTTCTTTTAGTTTCGTCGTCATTGCATTGATGATCTGTTTTTCTTCATACAAATCTATCATCACGATCACACCCCTTCTATTTTCTATTTTTATGCGCCACAGCATTTCTTGTATTTTTTTCCACTGCCGCAAGGACAGGGATCATTTCGACCGACCTTATTGTGAGCGCTGGCTGAACCCGCCGGTTTGCCCTCGATTTCACTTTCGTTGGTCTTCAGCTGACTGAAATCGACCGTTTTAGGCTGCTCTTCGCCAGCTGGAGCAACCTGGATATTGAGGTTGAACAGGTATTTCACGGTATCTTCCTGAATCCGCATGATCATGTCGTCAAACATGTCAAAGCCCTCTTTGGTGTATTCTTTAACCGGATCATTCTGTCCATAGGCACGCAGTCCAATCCCCTGTTTGAGCTGTTCCATATTGTCGATATGTTCCATCCAGGCGGCATCGACGCTTCGTAATAAGATCATCCGTTCAATATTCTGAAGCTGTTCTTCACCCAGTTGCGCTCTTTTCTCGGCCAGCACGTCTCGGCACTCGCTAAGAATCGCTTCCACCAAAGCTTCCCGAGTTTCCGGTTTTTCCGGCAGGGATAAGCTTTCCTTAGGCAGGACGTTAGCCTCCAGATGCTTATGTAAGCCTTCCAGATCCCAATCATCATAGTATTGGCCATCGCCGGTATACATGCTGACATAAGCATTAATCAAGGTTTCAGTCATACTCCAAATTTCATTTTCCATGTCTTTACCGTCGATAACCTGTTGCCGTTGTTCGTAAATCAGTTCCCGTTGACGGTTCATCACATTATCATATTGCAGGACATGCTTGCGGATATCAAAGTTACGACCTTCAACCCGTTTCTGGGAATTCTCAATCCCGCGGGTGAGCATTTTATTTTCGATCGGGGTTTCCTCATCCAGACCAATCGATTCGACCAAGCCCTGGATTTTTTCCGAGCCAAAAACCCGCATCAGGTCATCTTCCAATGAGACAAAGAATTGCGATGAACCGGGATCGCCCTGACGACCGGCACGACCACGGAGCTGATTGTCAATCCGACGACTCTCATGGCGTTCGGTCCCGAGAATATGAAGCCCGCCCAATTCAATGACACCTTCGCCAAGTACAATATCAGTCCCACGACCAGCCATATTGGTTGATATGGTTACCGCGTCTTTTTGACCGGCATTGGCGACAATTTCAGCTTCTTTTTCTAAGAATTTGGCATTTAAGACATTATGCTTAACCCCGGAACGTTTTAGATAGGTACTCAGCAACTCCGACTTTTCAATTGAAATAGTCCCGATCAAAATCGGCTGGCCAGTGGCATGTCGCCGTTTCACCTCTTCAGTCACGGCGATGTACTTCCCTTGTTCACTTTTATAAATCAAGTCATTAAGATCTTCTCGAATCAGTGGTTTATTGGTCGGGATGGTTAAGACATTGAGATTATAGATGGTCTGGAACTCATCTTCTTCGGTTTTGGCGGTTCCGGTCATTCCCGAAAGCTTATTAAACATTCTAAAGTAGTTTTGAAAGGTCACGGTCGCCAGCGTTTTAGATTCCCGGTTAACCTTGACATTTTCCTTGGCTTCAATGGCCTGGTGCAGACCATTAGAATAGCGACGTCCCGGCATTAGTCGGCCGGTGAACTCATCAACAATGATAATCTCGCCATCCTTCACGACATAATCGCGATCTTTAAACATCAGCGTATTGGCATGAAGCGCCTGGTTGATATGATGGGAAATTTCCATGTTTTCCATATCGGCCAGATTGGTCAGGTTAAAATATTTTTCTGCCTTAATGACCCCTTCGTCTGATAACATCACTGATTTTGCTTTTTCATCCTTAATATAGTCATCTGCCTTCAGGCTCTTAGCAAAACTGTTGGCTAAAGCATAGAGCTTGGTGCTTTTGTCACCGCTACCAGAAATTATCAGCGGGGTTCGGGCTTCATCAACCAGGACGCTGTCAACTTCATCGATGATCGCATAATTTAGTTCCCGCTGTACCTGCTGAGCCTTGACTGAGGCCATATTATCTCTGAGGTAGTCAAAACCGAATTCATTATTGGTTCCGTAAGTAATATCACAGGCGTAAGCATACTGCTTTTCCGCAAAAGACAAGCCATGGACAACCAGACCTACTTTAAGACCTAAAAAATCATGAATTTGACCCATCCACTCACTATCACGTCGAGCCAGATAATCATTGACGGTAACAATATAAACGCCGCGGCCATCCAAGGCATTCAAGTAGGCTGGCAGGGTTGATACCAGGGTTTTACCTTCCCCGGTTTTCATTTCGGCAATATTGCCTTCGTGAAGGGCCATGCCGCCGAGCAGCTGAACCGGAAAATGCTTCATTCCCAGAACCCGGGCGCCAGTTTCACGAACCGTCGCAAAGGCCTCCACTAATAAATCATCAAGGCTTTCTCCTTGAGCCAGTCGTTCTTTTAAGATCGGCGTTTGACCTTTTAATTCTTCGTCACTCATCGCCGCGAAACGGCTGTCCAGCTCAAGAATCTGGTCCACCTTTTTTTGCATCCGTTTTAATTCTTTTTTATTACTATCAAATATTTGATCTAAAATTCCCAATCTATTCACTCCTTTGTAACATTCTTGCTGTAATTATACACTAAATTTTATTATAGCATAATCTCTTTAATGAAACTTTATATAATTCAAAAGGGACTGTATTTTTTTATACAGTCCCTCGTGGTTGTCGCTAAACTACCGGCCCGACCAATGACCAAGGGGTCAGACCCTTGTTAATCTGTTGTTCGCCGCGCCATGCGAAATTCGCTACGCTCCTTTCGCATTGGTCGCGGGCAGTCGCCAACTATAAGCAAGCTTATGATTGGCTCGTTGCCTTCGCGAAAATCGGACAGGCGATGCCGTGTCCGCTCCGATGCGTAGGGTCTGACCCCTAGGTCACAACATGATGTAACAATTGTCGGTTCTGGGTTAGCTTTTCTAACAGTCTGAAATTTATTTTTTCTTGCGCCAAAAGGCTACATCTTTGCCATCCAATTTTAGTTCAACCAGTTCATAGCCGGCTCGTTTTCTTTCGTCGACGGTTTGCTGAAAGTCTTTGCGTTCATCATCATCCATATTGGCCAGCATTTTTTCCTTATCTTCGTTGGTGCTTTCGTATACCCGGCCGACTACGGATTCAGTCACCTCTTCAATTTCCTTGAGCGGGATACCGACCTCGTCTCTGGGCGTTCCGTTGATCAGGGTTTCCGCTTCCTTACTGGTTTCGCGCATCAATTGTTTGCGTCGTGCTGCTTTTCGTTTTTCGTCTTCTAGATTGAGTCGCTGCCAAACATTAAGCATCTCATCTTCAGAGAACTCCAGATCATCCTCATCCTTGCTTTTTAAGCCGCTATCATAGCTACTATTTTCACTGCGCAAAACAAAGGGCTGGTCAAGATCGGTCAATTTAAAACTTTCGACAATTCTCAGATCCGATTCCGGAACCGGGTGGGGCTCGCCATCCGGATCACTTAGGGATTTTGCCACCTTGTTTAACTCAATTTCACGCATTTGCAAAATCAGCCGTTCTTTTTCAACAGCTAGTTTTTCCTCATAATATTTTTTGGTGAAGAAGCCGGCATCATCACTGTTAAGAATCTCTTCCATATCGGCTGCTTCTAGTTCTTTATCACCCTTAACATAGCTTCCAACTTCCTGGATATTACTGATAATCTTGGTGCTTCCATCATCGACCGGTTCCATGATTCGGGTCTCCTGGGAGTCATTGCCACTGATCACAATTTCTTCGGTTTCGGTTCCAATTTCTGAATCAATCACGTCCAGATCTGCTGGAATTAGTCTGGTTTGCTCGTTATCCTTTAATTCTGCCAATTGATTGGATTTAAAACCTTCGGTCGGTATCGCAATCGTGTCATTTTCATCGCGATCGCCGCGAATACCGCCAGTAGCGGCCATATCACGGTAGTAATCATCTTCAACTTCATCGACATCTTCTGGTTCATCATAGCCTTCCTGATAGCTGTTTTGATGCGTCGATACCCGATCGATTCCGTTATCATCCTCATCACCAAAAATCCCCTCATCTTCACCATATTCACTGCGTTCATCGTGCATGATCGAGGCTTTTTTGTTCATCACATACTGAATAAATCCGATTAAACCGATAAGCATTACAATTGTACCAACGGTGATGCCGGCTACCGCTCCATAGAGACTCATAAGCAGGGGTATAAAAGGCACTGGAATCGGCAGATTGATGCCTAAAAACCATAACAGGGTATTGGGCTGAATCAGCGAATATATGGGACTCAGTCCCTGGGTAATCTGTTGTCCAAAAACTGCCGGTAAAATATCAATGACGCCCTGGGATACAGGCATGTGACCGCCGTTGATAAAAATCACCACAAAATTGGAGGTAATCCCCACGGCCATTAAAATAACCCAGAAGTCATCCAGATTAAATACCAGCATGACCAGGATCAGGATATAACTGGCAAAATTCACAATTTCCAGATAGGGTTCAATCAGCGTTATACCGCCGGTGTAGATGTAAAGATGCAAGGCAATTTGCAACACCAACCCTAAAATCCCAACCGGTAACAAGGAAATTTTTCTGACTTTGAAACCCCGGAGGCTTCCCCTTCGAATTTTTCCAATTAAAAAACCTAACATAATCGCAATAAGTATTAACATATTAGTTTTAACCCCACTATTTATTTATAATCAGTTCTTAGGTGTTCCTATCTATATAAATGCTTAGATAATAATGCATATAGGTCTATTTTAAAACAAAAGAAATGTTCTGTCAAAACTTTATGCCTAAATAATGTATAAATTTGAAAATAAACTGAATTTATCAAATAATACCATCAAAAACACCCCTTAAAACTATTTTTCAAGGGGTGTCCGTCATTATTTACGCTTTTTCTTAAGAATTTTTAGAAAGTCGGCTCGATTAAACCATAATTCCCATCTTTTCTCATATACACAACGTTGACATCATCGGTATCACCGTTGAGGAATACAAAGAAATCATGTCCTAGCAACTCCATTTGCAAGGTCGCTTCGTCTACATTCATGGGTTTGACTGCAAATTTTTTAGTTCGGACAACTTTAGGCTGGAAGGCATCATCTTCAACACCTTCAATACCTTCCAGATTGAATTTGGCTGTTTCGTCCTGATTACGTTTTTGTAATTTTGTTTTATGTTTTCTGAGCTGACCCTCAAGTTTATTTACAACATCCTCAATCGATGTCACCATATCCTCAGATCTTACTTCTGCCCTTAAAATGGTTTTTCCCACTGGAATAGTTACTTCCAGCATCTGATAATTTTTTTCTTTGCTAAAGGTTGCGTACACTTCTGTTTCCTGACCAAAGTAACGGTCAAATTTACCTAGCTTCTTTTTTAATGTTTCTTTTAAACCTTCTGATACATGCATATTTTTTCCGTAAATTGTGAATCTCATAACGACAACTCCTTTCAAAAGGTCAAACTTACTCGTTTACACTTAACATAAAGTGTTTTGATAAGTATATTCCTATTATACCCAATCCAATCCCTTTTAGTCAAAATCATTTGTGTCAAATTCTTGTCACAAAATATCATCTAAAAGGATGCTCTTTCTAACAATGCTGTCTCAGTTGACCTGGTTTTTCACCCCACACTCGCCAGCTGGAAGTTTAGCTCAGTGTTCGCATCACAACTCCTTCTCTCGGTCTACCCGGCTGGACTTACTTCTAAGACGCACTATGATCAACAACTCTCTATTGAATTGTCTTACGTGGATCGCTTCGCCTGCATCTGGCATCGACTTTCAACCACAAACCTGAGACAACGTCTATTATAAGATCATGATCGCGAAAATGTCAAGTGAAATTCGACAGCTAACCCTTCAAGTATCAAATTCAACACCTTCCATTTCAAGACTATTCCATTCATTACCTTTTATGTTATAATAGATGAAATAAACTTCCGGAGGTTTTTATGTTATTGGGTATTGCCGCAATCTTAACAACGATTATGTTTATCATCAATATTACGCTGACATTCACCATTATTTTTCTGGAACGAAAAAACCCTCAAAGTACCTATGCCTGGTTATTATTCCTGTGGATGGCACCAATTATCGGGTTTTTGTTTTATATCTTTTTTTCTCAGAATTTAACCAAACGCAAAATTTTCAGATATAACACCCCTGAAAATATTCAATATCAGCATTTATTAAGACAACAGCAACGATCACTTTCACGAATTATCGCGATTGATCCGGATAGTCCGATCGAAAAATACCGTCATTCGATCGAATTTCATTTAAATGTCAGCGAATCCCTTTATACCAATGATAACACGGTGGAAATTTTTACCGATGGCTATCAAAAGTTTGATGCGCTTTTTGATGCCATGGAGCAAGCCCGTACATCGATTCATCTGGAATATTATATTATTAAAAATGATAGTCTGGCCATGAAACTTTTTGATACCCTGACCCGGAAAGCCTTGGAAGGAGTGGAAGTAAGGCTGCTTTTTGATGCCATGGGCGGGCGATATATTCCCCCTTCAACGTTGGCCCGTTTCGAGTCCGCCGGCGGGAAGATCGGTATTTTTTTCCCATCCCGGTTTAAGATGCTCAATCTCCGGGTTAACTACCGTAACCACCGAAAAATTGTCATCATCGACGGGGTCATCGGTTTTGTCGGTGGATTTAACATTGGTAACGAATACCTTGGTCTGGAGAAAAAAATGGGATACTGGCGGGATACCCATTTAAAGGTCGTCGGCTCAGCCGCCTATGAACTGCAACATCGTTTTCTACTGGACTGGCGAGCCAGTTCCAGCGAAGAGTTCCTTGTTGATGATAGCAAGCTTAACCAGTACTTTCCGACCATCTCGCAAAAACCCGGGGTCGGCATCCAGATTGTCTCGAGCGGCCCGGACAACATCAACCAGCAAATTAAGCAGGGATTCCTGCGGATGATTAATAACGCCGAGGATTATATTCTGATTCAATCGCCCTATTTTGTACCGGATGAGAGTATTCTCGAAGCTTTGAAAATCGCGCTGTTATCGGGTATCGACGTCCGGATCATGATCCCTAACAAGCCCGATCATATTTTTATTTACTGGGTCACGCTGGCCTACGTCGGTGAGTTGATCGAATATGGTGCTAAAATTTTCATCTATGAAAATGGCTTTCTTCATGCTAAAACGATTATCGTCGATGATTCCGTCTGTTCGGTGGGTTCCTGTAACTTTGATATCCGCAGCTTTAGGCTTAATTTTGAAACCAACGCCTTTATCTATGACCGCAAGGTTGCCACCAAGCTCAAAAAGATCTTTGTGGAAGATATTAAGAAATGCACCTACTATAACAAAGAACTTTATCGTAACCGCAGCCGCCGGGTCAAAGTCAAAGAATCGATATCCCGGCTATTTTCTCCGTTATTGTGAAATTCACCCACAAAAGCCTCCCTTTTAGGAGGCTTTTACATTTAGAATCTAAAATCTCGCTTGCCGGAACTTAGCTCGGTTAGATGGGCCGTGGCAATCCCGCGAACCTTATCGTTGGGGATCGAAGCCAGTTCCCGGGCAATCGTTTTTTCACCATTTAACTTGGTTTCTGGGGCAGCATAATCTTCTAAATATTCTTTCAGGGTCATGATCGCGTTGGGCTGACAGCAATTGGCAATCTGGCCCGATTTGACCAGTTGCATAAAGCGGTCGCCGGTGCGGCCTTCCCGGTAACAGGCGGTGCAGAAGCTGGGAATATGACCCATTTCTAACAGCCAGTTGACAATTTCATCGAGTTTTCTGGTATCATTTAACTCAAACTGAGCTGAGTTTTGATCTTCCGGTTCAGGGGTATCATAACCGCCGACACTGGTGCTGGAACCACCGCTGATCTGTGAAATCCCCAGTTTTAACACCCGCTCCCGGCAAGCCTGGGATTCCCGGGTGGAAATGATCATCCCGGTGTAGGGTACCGCAACGCGCAGCACGGTGACAATTTTTTCAAAAATTTCATCAGAAATGGCATTGGAAAAATCATCGGTGTCAATATCATCAGCTGGGCAGATCCGCGGCACCGAGATGGTATGGGGACCAACCCCCATGGCGGCTTCTAAATGTTCGGCATGCATCAGCATCCCGACAAAATCGTAGCTGTACATGTTCAGGCCAAAGAGCACCCCAATCCCAACATCATCAATACCGCCTGCCATGGCGCGATCCATGGCTTCAGTATGCCAGGCATAATCACTCTTGGGCCCGCTGGGATGAAGCATTTCGTAATTTTCCTTGTGGTAGGTTTCCTGGAACAAGATATAGGTGCCGATTCCAGCTTCTTTTAGCTGTCGATAGTCATCAACCGTAGTGGCCGCAATGTTTACATTGACGCGGCGGATATCACCATTTTTATGTTTGATGCTATAAATGGTTTTAATGCTCTCTAAAATATACTCCAGGGGATTATTTTTAGGATCTTCACCCGCTTCCAGAGCCAAACGCTTATGACCCATGTCCTGAAGGGCAATGACCTCTCTGGCGATTTCTTCCTGGGTCAATTTCTTGCGGCTGATATTTTTATTTTTTAAATGATACGGGCAATAGACACAACCATTGACACAATAATTCGAGAGGTAAAGCGGTGCAAACATAACAATGCGATTGCCATAAAACTTATTTTTGATATCCATGGCCAGTTTTACCAAACGGTCATTTTGTTCTTCTAGCTCACAGGCCAGTAAAACCGCCGCCTCGCGATGGGTCAATCCCTGATAGGTGCCGGCTTTCTCAATAATCTGATTGATCAGGGTGACATTTGTTTTATTTTCTTCCGCATAGGCCAGGGTATCGAGGATTTCCTGGTCATCAATAAATTCGACTGCTTTTTTTGACATGATATTATACATTGTTACTCTCCTAAAGTTTTTATTTTGTTCGGCAAAATGCCTTTATTTCAAGTTCTAATCTTGAGGATAATCGCCCCGGTGGGTTAAAATTTCGTAACCAATACCTTCGATCCGCTTTGTTAGGCAAACCCGGCATTCAGCGGCTTCATCGCCAGTGCAAATTTTATTATCATAGAGGCTGTAATCTTTTCGCACTGACACTGGCGACAGGTTGGGCATGACCACATTGGCGCCAGCCAGGATTCCTAGTTCTCGACCCTTGGGATCAATGGTTCCCAGTGCTGTGGTGGCCGGAATCAGCGCTTTAGGCAGCATCAGCCGCAGGATTGAGATAAGCAGCAGGGTTTCTTCTAGGGTGCCGGCCTTTGCATCCTTATAAGGGGTGTGCTGATGGGGGATAAAGGGTCCAATCCCAATCATCTGAGGGTTTAGTTCTTTGATAAAGACCAGGTCCGCGACCAGATTTTCGACCGTCTGATGGGGCGATCCCACCATAAAGCCGGTGCCGACCTGAAATCCGATTTCTTTGAGATCTTGAAGACATGCTTTTCTATCTTCTAACCGCAGTTGTTTGGGATGGAGTTTCTGATAGTGGTCTTCGGTAGCGGTCTCGTGCCGCAGTAAATAACGGTTGGCACCGGCGGCAAAAAATGCTTCGTATACAGCTCGGGGTCGCTCCCCGAGTGACAGGGTGATGGCACAGTCATTGTAGCCACTTCTGATGTTACGAATCAGCTCAAGCATCTGTTCATCGGAAAAATCGGGATCTTCCCCGCCCTGCAGGACAAAGGTGCGAAAGCCTAAGTCGTATCCGATAGCACAGCAATCGAGAATTTCTGACTCACTTAAGCGATAGCGATTGGCCTGTTCATTGCCGCAGCGGATGCCACAGTAATAGCAATCATTTTTGCAATAATTGCTGAATTCGATCAGCCCCCGGACATAAACCCCGTTTCCAAAGGTTTGACCCGCTACTCTCCTGGCCCGGTTGGAAAGATCCGCCCGTAAGTCAGGGGTGTTATTTTCAAGCAACCATTTAAACTCGTCTCTTTCCAGAAATTGTTCTTTTTCCAGTTTTTCTGTTATTTTATTCATCGTTTTCATCCACTTCTTCACCCTTCGGCAGTTTTGAATAGACTGTTTTAATATTAACGCCGTCAATCATTCCCAGCTTCCCGGACAAGGAGCTGATGATATTGGTCGAAGCATCGACAACGACACTGATTACCGAAACATTTCGCTGATGATAGGGGATTCCCATTCGCCCGACGATATGCTCACCGTAATCATGAAGTACCTTATTGAGTTTCTCTACTGCTTCTTTTTTTTCAACGACAATTGCTATCAATCCAATTCTCTTTTCCATCTTTAACTCCTCTACTTAACTTCTTTTTAACCAGCTACCCTTAACCAAAAAATTACCTCAATTCCGCTCCGCTTCATTTCGGTCGCGGGCAGTCGCCAACTGCAAGCAAGCTTGCGATTGGCTCGTTGCCTTAACGAAACCTCAATTCCGCTCCGCTCCATTTCGGTCGCGGGCAGTCGCCAACTGCAAGCAAGCTTGCGATTGGCTCGTTGCCTTAACGCGAAAAATCCCTGTACCGAGATGGCACAGGGAAAAATACGCAAATAGTCAGACCATTTTCAAAAAATGATATGAATGAATGACACATGATTCTCTCGCCTTTCCATTAGGGACGAACCCGGATGGCATCAGTACGATAGCTTTTTTTTAATTTTAATAACTACGCGTTTAATAACTACGCGTCAATGCTTAGCAATGGTTAGCATTGCCTGTCCAGTTTGCTGTCAGAATCAGAGCTTTCTTCATCTTTTAGTTCACTGTTGTTGAAAAGGATATCATATCCGATAAAAATCTTCAATGCTTATTATAGGGAAATTTTTGTTCTTTTCCGAACTTTTATAACAACCTGCAAAAAAAACGGATCATGCGTTATCGCGATCGGGTTTTTGAAACTTCACAAAAACTTAATCGCAATCGCATGGTCCGTTACTATTTTTATTTACTCTAAATTATGAATAAACAATCCACTTCTTAATTTTGGTTCAAACCAAGTCGATTTTGGCGGCATCAACAGATCTGCATCGGCAATATTGATCAGTTCTTCAATCGATGTCGGATACATCGAAAAAGCCAGTCCCATGTCGTCATTGACGCGGCGCTCGAGTTCTTTTAAGCCCCGGATGCCGCCGACAAAGTCGATCCGTTTATCGGTGCGAATATCCCCGATTCCCAGAATTGGTACCAGGATATTGTTTTGCAAAATCGCGACATCGAGTGAATTAACCGGATCGGCGGGATCGTAAACCCCTTCTTTGACGGTTAGTAGATACCATTTTTTATCGACAAATAAACCAAAGCTGCCTTTTTGAGGCGGTGTCACCGGTTCGGCATCCTTAGGGGTCACATCAAATTCTACTGACAGTGCTTTTAAAAACTCATCAACACTGAGACCATTAAGATCTTTGACCACCCGGTTGTAATCCATGATATACAGCTGCTCATCGGGAAATAAGACCGAAAGGAAATAGTTGAATTCCTCTGTACCGGTAAAATCCGGGTTTGCTTCACGACGCATCAGACCAACCTTAACCGCCGAAGCTGAGCGGTGATGACCATCGGCAATATACAAGCTTTCAACCTGACCAAATTTTTCAACTAAGCCGTTAATTACAGCCTCATCGTCAACAACCCAGGCGCGATGGGTAATCCCATCATCTGCTACAAAATCATAAATCGGAGCCTGCTCTTTTTGCCAGCTTGCCACTATCTCATTGATGGTCTCTTGCGCCCGGTAGGTCATAAAAATCGGTCCGGTATTGGCATTGCAGGCGTCGACATGCTTAATCCGGTCTTCTTCTTTATCGGCGCGTGTCAGCTCATGTTTTTTAATGGTATTATCGAGATACTCGTCAATCGCGGTACAAACAACCAGCCCGACCTGGCTGCGGCCATCCATGATCAATTCGTAAATGTATAAACAGTCTTTGGTATCCTGAGTCAAGGCTTTCCGATGAAACAATTTTTCCAGGTTTTTTCTGGCGGTTTCATAGACAAAGGGATCGTTGATTTTAATTCTTTCGTCCAGGGTCGTTTCCGGCCGGTCGACCCGTAAAAAAGAATCCAGTTTTCCCCGCGTTGCGATTGCAGCTTCTTCCCGGTTATAGACATCATAGGGCAGGGCTGCAACATCCTGAGCTTTTTCAGGAAAGGGACGAACCGCTTTAAAGGGTTTAATAGTTGCCATTTTTTTCCTCCTGTTTTTAAATAAAGAAGTGGCTTCAGCTTAAGGAAGACCACTTCTTTGTCAAAATTTTGTTCTTATTTTAGAATCCGTACCCGAGCGACGCCTTCAATCGCTTCTAAAGCGGTCTTAACCTCTTCACCAACATTGCTGTCCACGTCAATAATGGTATAAGCCCAAGCACCTCGGTGTTTGTTAGTCATATCCGAAATATTGATATCATGATCGCCAAGTACCTTAGTAATTTGACCCAGCATGTTCTTGACATTGGCATGGTTCACGGTTAATCGGTTTACTGCTTCGCAAACTCCCATATTGCAATCTGGATAGTTTACAGAATTGATAATATTACCGTTTTCTAAATATTCTTTTAAAGAATAGATAGCCATTTCAGCGCAGTTTTCTTCACTTTCCGGGGTTGAAGCGCCTAAATGCGGAATGTTGATAACATTTTTCATTTTCAGCAAGCGTTCATTGGGGAAATCAGTTACATAGGTTGCAACGGTATCCGCTTCAATGGCATTTTCCAAGGCATCGTAATTAACCAGTCCACCCCGGGCAAAGTTAAGCAGTCGCAGCCCTTTTTTGGTGTCTTTAAATAAATTGGCATCAACATAATCTTTTGTTTCATCCATATAAGGAATATGTAGTGAAATATAATCACAGTTTTTAAAGATTTCTTCTTTGCTGACGGCACGTCTAACTTTTCGGCTTAATCCCCAGGCATTGTCAATTGAAATAAAGGGATCAAATCCATAAACCTTCATTCCAAAATCGACTGCCATATTGGCAACCAGGACGCCGATGGCACCTAAGCCGATCACACCCATTTTTTTGCCATATAGTTCCGGGCCGCCAAAAGCACCCTTGCCCTTTTCAACCAGAGCAGGGACTTCATCGCCTTTGTCAACCAGGGTGCCTGACCAGGCAATCCCGTCGATCACCTTACGTGAAGAGATCAGCATCCCAGCGATCACCAGTTCTTTTACTGCATTGGCATTGGCACCAGGAGAGTTGCAGACCACGATTCCCTGTTCTGAACATTTTTCGAGGGGAATATTGTTGACCCCAGCGCCGGCTCGACCGACAAATTTTACCGACTCCGGAATATCCATATCATGCATTTGAAAGCTTCGTAGGAGAAGCGCATCCGGATTTTCCGGATGATCTAAAACCGTATAATTCTCACTTAATATTTTTAACCCTTTTTTTGAAATATTATTCAGGGTCTGTACTTTATAATTCACAATCGTTTCCCTTTCTTCACGAAAACGCCTAGGCGTTTTCTTTTTCAAACTTCTGCATAAAATCAATCAGGGTATCAATCCCTGCCATTGGCATGGCATTGTAAATGCTTGCCCGCATTCCGCCAACGCTGCGATGACCCTTCAGATTTTCCATTCCAGCTTTTTTGCTTTCTTTAACGAATAGCGCATCTAATTCGTCTGATCCGGTGATAAAAGGTACGTTCATTAGTGAACGGTCTTCTGCTACCACAGTTCCTTTATAAAGCTTGCTGTTGTCAATAAAGTCATAGAGCTTTTGAGCTTTTTCTTTATTGACTGCTTCCATTCCGGCAACACCACCATTGGCTTTAACCCATTCAAAAACCAGCTTGCAAATATAAATGCTATAGCATGGTGGGGTATTATAGCAGGAATCGTTATCGACGTGGGTTTTGTAATCCAGCATGGTAGGGGTAAAATCTTTGGCATGACCGAGTAAGTCTTTACGGATAATCACCGCGGTGACACCGGCCGGCCCCATGTTTTTCTGAGCGCCTGCATAAATCAAGCCAAATTTTTTAACATCATACACTTCGGATAAGATATTAGAGGACATGTCCCCAACTAATGGTACATTTCCCGTATCGGGAATATTTTCTGGTTTAAATCGCGTTCCGTAAATGGTGTTATTAACGCAAATATGGAAGAAATCAGCATCGGGTGTAAAATCCTTGGGATCCACTTTCGGGATGTAGGAAAAGGTTTTATCCTGGGATGATGCAATAACCTTT
The DNA here is from genome assembly GCA_018903255.1 of Bacillota bacterium. Classification (GTDB taxonomy): domain Bacteria; phylum Bacillota; class Clostridia; order Eubacteriales; family Eubacteriaceae; genus Acetobacterium. The sequence continues at coordinate 35,739 of JAHIQT010000091.1, forward strand.
GCTTCTCCATATCGAGCTGACTCTTGATAAGCCTTTTTTGCCCAAGAGCCGGTAATCATAAAATCGGCCTTATTGGTTTTTGAAAAAAGATTGAGTGGTACCATGGCAAACTGAGTTGATGCGCCACCTTGTAAAAACAGGATCTCATAATTATCTGGGACATTCATCAATTCTCGGTAAAGACTTTTTGCCGATTGTAAAATATCATCAAAGTAGGATGATCGATGACTCATCTCCATCACGGACATGCCTGCATCTCCATAGGATACCATTTCAGACCCAGCTTTTTCGAGGACTTCGAGTGGTAAACAAGATGGTCCAGCTGAAAAATTATAAACTCTTTTCACGTTTAATTTCCTCCTTAAATAGTGTTTTTGGTGTGATAAATAATTCTCTGAAAAAATTACTTCTTGCTATTATATGTTAAATGTTTGTCAATTGCAAGATTTTGCATTAAATTTTATGTAAATTTTATTGTTGATCCACATTTGTCATTCAATTATTACTGTTGTTTTTGCAGGTGTGATCGATTTAACCAGTGAC
>JAHIQT010000092.1 GCA_018903255.1 Bacillota bacterium
AGCGTTAGCGGCATCAATTTCGATAACCTTGATAAACATCCGCATTTTTATCAGCCGGGCTAAAAGATAATCAGTCAGTTTGCCGCCGCCGATAATCACAGCCGAGTTAAGTTTAGCCAGATCGGGCTGGCAATGCTTAGAGAAAACCCGAACCTCGCCAGGACTGCCGGTAACCATGACATGATCGCCGGCTTGAAGGATCATTTCGCCGTCTGGAATCATCACCTGATCATCCCGGATCACAATACAGATGACCACTTCGCCGAAACGACTGTTGTGTTCTTTGAGCATTAAATTAACCAGCGGCGTGCCTTCTTTCAGGACCACCTCAATCATATTAACGCGGCCGTGTTCAAAGGTTTCGACATGCAAAGCAGAAGGAAACAGGAGTGTGCGGGTTATTTCCTGGGCAGCTTCCAGCTCCGGATTGATTATCAAGGTGATCCCTAAGATTTCCCGCAGAAAGGTCATTTGTTTTGAATATTCCGGGTCACGAACCCGGGCAACGGTAAATTTAGCACCAAGTTTGCGGGCGGTAATTGCGGCAATAATGTTTGTTTCATCATTACGAGTGACTGCAATAAACACGTCACAGCTATCGACCCCAGCTTCTGTCTGAATGTCAAACATGGCACCATTGCCGTGAATGCCGCTGATGTCATAGGAGTTGATAAATTGATCGAGGCGTGTTTCATTGAGTTCAATGAGCATGATATTGTGATTTTCCCTGGCAAGATCACTGCAGAGCACTTCACCAACCTTGCCAGCACCGGCAATTACGATGTTCATAATATATCTCCTGATCTAAATCGTATTAAATAGTTGTAACTCCGCTCATTATATATAATCAGGGTGTGATTTGCAATAGCAGTATTTGGCCTTAAGACTTGAACCAAAGCAAGCGAATAAGATGCTGAAGAATAAAAAGCATTTTTGATAGATATGATTGGGTCCCAAGTCAATTTCGGGCTAAATGCAAGCCAATAGTGCTGGATATTTTATTACAAATCATTTATACTGCAATCATTGACAAACAAAAAAGCCCAGTCATTAGGAGGTGTGATGAAGGAAAATATGTTGGTTTTGGAAATGCTTCTCAAAAACAAGATGATCACCCGACAGCATATAGCTGAGCGAATTGATGAAGCAAAGCGGACAAAAGAATCGATTTTAGATGTGCTGGTAAGAGATCGGATTATCACAGCGGCGGAAATTGTACAGATTTTTCATAATGAGTGGGGATTTGAAGCTTATGATCCCCGCAAAGATGTGATTGATCCCCGGGCTTTGAGCTTATTTTCGAAAGAACAGGCCAGGAAGTATCTGATTTTTCCATTAGATCAGCAAAATGATGATCAACTGACCGTGGTTATGGCAGATCCATCGGATGAAGAAACGATCCGAAGTATTAAGCGAATTGCTGAAAAACGACTAAAAATATTGGTTGCCGAAAAGGGTTGTGTTGAGGATTTAATTGACAAATACTATCACCAGCAGTATGCCAATCAGGAAAGGGCAGATTTAATAACGCATCGAGAACAAAAACAAGCCAGGCAGGAGCCAACGGTAATCAACCTTGTAAACGATCTGATTGACGAGGGTGTTTCCCGCGGTGCCAGTGATATTCATGTGGAAGCTTTTTCGCAAAAGGTGCAGGTGCGGTTTCGCATTGATGGTACCTTAAAAACGATTGGTCGGATAAGTAAAGAGTCGTGGCGGGGCGTGATTACCCGCCTTAAAATACTGGCAGGCTGCGATATTGCCGAGCATCGGCAACCCCAGGATGGTGCATTCACAACCAACCATGAGGGTCGCCAGATTGATGTGCGTTTATCGATTATTCCAACCATTCACGGGGAGAAGATCGTATTACGCCTGCTAGATCAAAAGAAATTTCTGATATCAGTTGATGAGCTGGGATTCTCCAAGCAACAAAAACAGCTGTTGAAAGAAATAACGGAAGCACCTCATGGCATGATTCTGATTTGCGGACCAACAGGAAGTGGAAAATCAACGACGCTATATAGTCTACTTAATGGCATGGATCCTCGAACGCAGAATATTATCACCATTGAAGATCCGGTGGAGTTCCAAATGGAAGATATCAACCAGATTCAGGTAAGCGAAAAAACCGGACTTAATTTTGCCAATGGCCTGCGAGCTATTTTAAGACAAGACCCCAATGTGATTATGGTCGGCGAAATCCGCGACGAAGATACCGCCGAGATGGCCATTCGAGCCGCCATCACCGGGCATTTGGTATTATCTACCCTTCACACCAACAATGCCATTGCCTCGATCAATCGTTTGATGGATATGAAGATCCCCTTGTATCTCTTGTCGGCGACGCTAAGAGGGGTAGTTTCACAAAAACTGGTCAAGCGGTTGTGTCCCAATTGCCGAAAAAAAGCGCAGCCAACCGAGCTAGAAAGAGGATTACTGGGAATGCCGGATCAGGACTTTGAGCTTTTTTTTCCGGTCGGCTGTTCCTTTTGTCATGGCAGCGGTTATCATGGGCGAATTGCAGTTCAGGAGGTGCTTAAAATCACCAGAAGGATCCGTGAGGCGATCGATCAAGGTGAGGATTATGATAGCATCCGAAAAGTCGCCATTGCCGAAGGCTTTAGACCCATTGAGGATGCTTTGAAACGGCAGCTGTTATTGGGAGAGACCACAATTTCGCAGGGCATGGAAATTTTGGCCTTCGAAAATGACTGGCATCGATAGGGTGGCAAAATGGAAAAACAGTTTACTTATAAAGCAAAAGACCAGCGGGGTGAGACCGTCACCGGAACAATGGCAGGCCAAAGCCGCCGCGAGGTAGCGCTGATTCTGCAAACTCAAAATCTGATTGTACTGGAAATTGGTGAAAAAAAGAAGTCACGGGAATTATTGAACAAAGAAATTAGCATTCGGATTGGAACGGTAACCGATGGTGAGTTGAGCCGATTCTGCAGACAGTTCCATATCATGCAAAACGCCGGAATCCCGATTTTAACATGTCTGGAGCTTATCAGTGAGGAGACAAAAAACAAGGGGTTTGCCCAGGACATTTCAGGGGTATGTCATCAGATCAAATCCGGAGCCAGTTTATCCCAGGCGATGACCGTTTATCGCAAGTCGTTTCCAACTTTATTCGTTTTTATGGTGGAAGCAGGAGAAATCAGCGGAAATCTCAATGACATCCTCTTGAAAATGGCAGCGCATTATCAAACAGAAGAAAAAAACCGGGCGCAGCTCCAGCAGACCCTTTTTTATCCCATGATCCTGAGTATTGTCTTTGTGTTAGTGTTGATTTTCTTAATTACCACGGTCCTGCCGACCTTTGCCGACATGATTTTGATAATGAATGCAGACCTGCCCGGGCCAACGCGATTTCTGATGGGATTGAGTCACGCCTTAAGTACCGGATGGCCAATGATGATCTTAATATCGGTCGGGCTGGCGGCAGGGTTTACCTGCTTAACAGAGATCGACTCGGTCGCAAATTTCAGGGATTGGCTAAAAATAAAGCTGCCTTTAATTGGAACCATTAATCACCAACGTTATCTGGGCAGAATTGCCGCAACCCTGGGAATGCTTCTGGAAAGCGGGATCGATCTTCTGGCGGCATTAAAACGTTTGGAAGGAATTGCCGATAATCGGTATATTAAAGGTGAGTTGATCGTTCTGCGGGAAAAGGTAACCAACGGAAAAAGCTTGAGTCAAAGTATGGCAGAAAGTGATGTAGTACCCAGTCTTTTTTGTCAGCTGGTTGCCATTGGAGAGGCATCCGGAGCTCTTCCGGAAGTGCTTTGTACCTTGAATCTGATTTACGAAGATGAAATTCGCAGCCGCATCCAGCTGCTGAATACCTCGCTGGAACCAGTTATTCTGCTAATTTTCGGAGGATTGGTGTTATTTGTTTTGGCAGCGATCATGTTGCCAGTTTTTGAGATATATTCGGCTTACTCCAGTATCTAAAAGACGGACTTACTCAAGCATGCTGAGTAAGTCCGTCAATATCGTACATAAATTAATTATGATTGTCTCCGGATAAAATGGCGTGACACTCGTTGTAGTAGAATTTTTTTGCATCGCTTACGGTTAGTTCATCGAAAAGATGATAGAGTGTGATTGCCAGCGTTTGAGTCGTTTTGATGTCCAGATTTGTGCGTTGGCATGTTTTTAAAAAGTATCCCAAACAGGCTTCCTTACTCCAGTCATCGCCGCCCAGGAATAATCGACGTAATTCTTCTTTGATTTCTTTCTCGGTCCATTGTGAATCGCTTGAAGAGACAGAATCTTTTGTTTCAATCATTTTACCAGCTCCTTTCACTTCAGATAGATATTTGGTCTTTGTCATTATAGCACAGCATCAAAAAAACTGTAAATGGAATGGAGGGTAAAATTTCGCAAGTCTTTTTATTAAATAACAAAGGCAGTAAAAGGAAAAATAATTAGAATAATGCATAAAAAGCAAAAAAAACACTGGATTTTTGAAATGTAATCGGTTATAATAAATCCATGGTGTGAAAACGTTTTAATTTCCTTTCTTAATTTTCTTAAAAAAGAGGTGTGTCGAGCATCTCTTTTTTATTTTTTGCCGGATACCACAATCTAGGTAAGAACACAGCATAGCCATTTTCTCTGGATTCATTCCGGACTATCTGTTTTTTTCTCTTGAAATATTTTCAATTTAGGGTTATATTTAAAGTCGAGAAAAGATAAGGAAAGTGGGGAAATAATATGAATGCAGTAAAAATCAAAGACGATATTTTTTGGGTAGGCGTGAATGATTATCAGACGACACTTTTTGAAGGTCTATGGCCAATCGATCAAGAAGGCGTTTCTTATAATGCTTACGTAATCAATGATGATAAAGTAGCTATCATTGATACGGTTAAGACCATCAAAGCGGATGAATATATAGAAAAAATTAAATCCATTATTGGAGACAAAAAGGTCGACTATCTGATTGTCAATCATATGGAGCCAGATCACTCGAGTGGGATTAATGATCTGCTGGCCGAGTATCCGGATATGGTCATTGTCGGAAATAAAAAAACCTTCCCGATGATGAACAATTTTTATAAAATTACCGAAAATCTTCACGAGGTAGGTGAAGGTGACACCCTTTGTTTGGGAAAACATACCCTCCAGTTTTTCATGACACCGATGGTTCATTGGCCAGAATCGATGGTTACCTATGATACGAACGATCAGGTGCTTTTTTCGATGGATATCTTTGGCAGTTTTAAAGCCCCGGTTGGAAGCATTTTTGATGACGAGAATGATCTGGCAGGCTTTGAAGAACCAACCCGCCGTTACTATGCCACTATTGTTGGCAAGGTAGCCGGACAGGCGTTGAAAGCACTTAATAAGCTTAGTGGAATCGAAATTGGAACGATTTGTCCATCTCATGGTTTGATTTGGCGGGATAATCCCAAATATATTTTGGATATGTACGTCAAAATGAGTGCCAAAGAAACCGATCCCGGAGTTGTCATCGCCTATGGTTCGATGTATGGTTGCACCCAAAGAGCAGCAGAAATATTAGCCATTGCCTTAAAGCATGAAGGGGTCAAAGAGGTGAAGCTTTATGATGTCGCCAAGACGGATATTTCATATATCATCTCTGACATCTGGAAGTATAAGGGTTTGTTTTTAGGAGCACCATCTTATTATGGTCAGATTTTTCCTAAAATGGCCAATCTGCTTTATAAATTGGGAGAAATTAAAGTTGATAATCACAAGGTTGGATTTTTTGCTGATTACAGCTGGAGCGGCGGAGCTGATAAAAACTTCAATTATTTTATTAACGAGGCAAAGGTCGATACCATTGATGAGATCCTGATGATTAAGGGAACCCCAGATGAGCAGGATATCATTGATTTAAATGAATTAGCCAAAAAAATGGCCCAAGAAATGGTTGTACAATAGCAAATAGTTGAAATGGTAAAAATCAGAGGGGGAAAACATAAATGAAAATCGTTGTGGGCATGTCAGGAGGGGTTGATTCATCGGTTGCTGCATTATTGTTAAAGGAACGTGGTTATGAAGTCATCGGTGTCTTCATGAAAAACTGGGAAGAGCAGGATGAATCGGGGGTATGTACCGCCACGGAAGATTATGATGATGTGCGACGGGTGTGTGATGCTATTGATATTCCCTACTATACAGTGAATTTTGCCAAAGAATATTACGACTCTGTTTTTTCATATTTCCTGGAAGAATATAAAAAAGGACGAACACCCAATCCCGATGTGCTTTGTAACCGGGAAATAAAATTTAAACGATTTTTGGATTATGCGCTCAAGGTGGTAGGTGGTGATTATTTGGCCACCGGTCATTATTCTCAAATTGATTTTGTCAACGAACAGTACCGATTAAAACGAGCCTTTGATCACAACAAGGATCAAACCTATTTTCTCTGTCAATTGGGGCAAAAAGAGCTGGCTGATGTATTATTTCCGATTGGCCATCTTTCCAAAGACGAGGTTCGTCAGATAGCGATCAAAAACAACCTCGTTACCGCCAAGAAAAAGGATTCAACGGGGATTTGCTTTATTGGCGAACGGAATTTCACCAAGTTTCTCAGTCAGTACCTGCCGGCTCAGCCAGGAAAGATTGTCGATCTGGCTGGTCAGGTAAAGGGAAGCCATCAGGGTCTGATGTACTATACCCTGGGGCAGCGAAAAGGCCTGGGGATTGGCGGTGAAGGAAGCGGAGAACCCTGGTTTGTAGTCAAGAAAGATTTGAATAAAAATGAATTAGTGGTGGTTCAGGGAGAAGGCCATGCGGCCTTGTACTCAAAAGCCCTGGAAGCCACCGAAATGAATTGGATCGGTGGTTATCCCCCGGCCAAAGAGTTTAAGTGTACCGCGAAATTCCGGTATCGTCAGTCCGATCAAGGGGTAATGGTTCGAGTGACTCAGGATCGCATCTACGTTGAATTTGATCAACCCCAAAAAGCGGTAACCCCGGGACAGGTAGTGGTTTTGTATCAGGCCAATATTTGTCTTGGTGGCGGAACCATTGATGCCGTTGAGATGATATAATAAGCCCGATTTAATTGATAAAAGAGCAAGCTTAATTTAGCTTGCTCTTTTATTTTTTTTGAGTAAAAAGCGCGGTTTTATGGTAAACTATAGTATGACATCAAGATAATGGGTGAAGCCTGTAAAAAAGCATGAGAAAATTCGTGAATCTAGAGAAAAGTAAGCAGGACGATAGGGAAGGATTATAAATAATGAAAACACCGTGCAATAAATGTGGAAAGACAATCGGTTTTTTTGATAGAAATTATAAGATAGATAATGAAAAATTAAACATAAAATATGATGGCCTTTGTGGAGACTGTAACAACGTCTTGAAAAAAGGTATTGAAAAATTAGATGACATGTACCAATGGATGATTAATAATCTTAAAAAAAATAAGGATGTTCAAAAAAATGGGATGGTTTCAGTTGAGGCAGATCTGCTGATTCTACTCGCAGTTGAGGCGCTCTTTTCGGTGGCGCCGGACTACTACGATTTAGATTCTCCGCTTAATCAGACCTTTATTCGAGCTAAAGAAAGTCGTGGAGTCGATCGGCAACGGGATATCGTCCGGATTGTCCATATTCTGCTGCTTTATGGGTTTGAACCCAATTTAATTGAACAGGGGCTCGATACTACCCGTAATTTTATTGCCTATATGATCCAGAATGAACAGTTTCTGGAAGAGGTGGAAGTCAATTGCGGAGTTGAGGACGAACTGATCAAAGCGAATGTGTTTTTAAGCCGACGGGGTCTGATCATTGACACCCTAGATAAGCCTAAACTGATTTACATTTCCATTCCCAGCGATGTCCTGGTAGACTATCAGGTACAATCCTCGGAAATCATCAATGAAGTGATCCTGAAAAATGTTTTTTATCCCTGGGATAAGAAAAAAAAGGTGGTTCTGACCCTTGTTTCAGAAAGTGTCTTGTTTTCAGTGGCCAACGCTATTGATCGGTTCAATCAGAAGACGGGTAAGCTTCAGGACAAGCTCAAAAAAGACAGTCTGGAATATTTCAATGACCAGGTTGTCGAAGATCTGGGAAAAATAAAACCGGGTGAATTCATTGAAGCAATCCATTTGGATTGTTTGCTTTTGTGTATTGTCAAAAATTTAAAAAGTCAAAAGATGTTTTCGATGGGGGCGTTGTTTGACCCCAAAGGCACCGCGATTGAGCTGCTTTGGGCTTATTATCGACAAAACTTAAGAAATATGGGGATTGACAACAACGAGAAAATTGTCACCTACCTCCTTAAAAATTGCCTCTACACGGAAGGGTTTCATATTAAACATGGCAATAAACCCAGTGATAAAGGTTGGGGTTTTTTTACAACCAAGGGCTATATTATTTACTTTAGACGAAGTCGGCAGGTGTTTTTTATCTATACTGAAGCCTTTCCCAATCCTCTTTATCATCCCTGCAATCGGGTGACCTATGAGGACAAGCAGTATTTGCAGCTGATTATGAACAATGGTCGAAGTTTGGGAGAAGAGCAACGCGAACTGGATGAACTGATCTTTTACAGTGACGAACCGGAGACCATTGCTCAGATGGAACGGTTTTTTCAACGACATAACCTTTATTATCAAATGGAAACCTTTCTCAAAAAGCAGAAAGAAGTTCAGCGAAAACGCGACAAATACCTGCAGGTTCAACGGATTATCAATCATATTTTTAATGATTTCGGATTTTTGCCCTACTGTATCTATGATGAGTGGTACGTGATTCAAACTGAACTAAAAAAGGACGACATCCTACTAAATAAACTGATCGATCCTGATGCTGGCTTGAGAAAAAATTATACCCTGGGTCAGATCACCTATGCGCCGAAAATTATCGAAGCCTTCAATCAGGGGGCAGAAGCTGTTCAGAACTCACTAAATATTGTCGAGGATTCGGTGGCTAGGGCGATTTTATGGGTTGCCTTTAAGGAGGCCGTCACCGAGACCCTGTCTCAGGAATGGGTACGGATTGCTGGGGAAATTCTTGATAAAGAAGATAATGCCCTTTCGGCATTTTTCAAGTACGTCAATCTCAAAAATATCGAGCCGGATAAGGTTTATTTCATGGGATTATTCATTTACCATCTGATGGATCGGGAAATCCTGCAGTCGGATAATTTTCTGGAGAACTATGAGGGTGCGGTACGGATTTTCCTTGAGTGCCGTCGGGTCATTGAAGAACCCAAGTTCGAGGGAACCATTCTTCCGATGGACAAACTGTTAGAAGAAGTATTTCCTGAGAAAAAGAAGCAAGAGAGCAACCTATAGAGGAGAAAAACGATGCGCGTTCTTTTAGTTGAGGATGAAAAGCCCCTGGCTGCGGCACTGGGGAAGATTTTTGAGAAAAATAAAATATTAGTCGATGTTGTTAATGATGGCATTGAAGGAAAAATACTCAGCGAGAATGATGTCTATGATGTGATTATCCTGGACATTATGCTCCCGGGGGTGACTGGTTTAGAAATTCTGCGATCGATCCGGGAAGCAGGAAAGAATGTTCCGATTCTTTTATTAACGGCCAAAGATGACACCAAAGACAAGGTCAACGGACTAAATATGGGCGCTGATGATTATTTGGTTAAACCCTTTGTGACCGAAGAGTTAATAGCCCGGGTAAGAGCCCTGGGTCGGCGACCCTGGGAGGTTTATCAGGATAATGTGATCCACTTTTCAAACATTTCGCTAAATATCAATTCAGGGGAATTGTATGTTGATGAGATCTTAAACAGACTGACTGCCAAGGAAGCCCAGTTGCTGGAAATGTTTATTCGCAATCCCGGGATGATTATCTCAAAAGAACAGATTTTGGACCGGATCTGGGGGGTTGAGAGCCTGGCGATGGAGAACAGTGTTGAGATCTATGTCCATTATTTAAGAAAAAAGCTGGATTCCTCTCAAGCCTATATAAAAACCATCCGCGGATTGGGTTACGTTTTAAAGGAGAAGGAGAATGCTAAGCCTTAACAAGCTTCGGATCAACCTCACGCTCATGAATACGGGAGTCCTTATCGGACTCCTATTATTTATTTCCATTTTTCTATACGTCGTTTTAAGCATGGATGTTGAAACAAATGTGAATAATAATCTCAAAATATATTGTTCGCAGCTGGCCAACGAAATTGAATATCTGGAGCGACAGGAAGCGGGCCAGGAGGTTACCGAAGAAGAAAAACAGGGTTATTTTGAATATACCCGCAGTCTTGTTCAAAACAATATCTCCTATGTGATTTTCGATCAACAGTTCAGGGTTCTGGATCAGTCTTATTCGTTACCGCTTGAAGAAGCAAAGCTAGTGGATATTTCGAAGCACTATTTCGAAGGTAATAAAGAAAAATATTCGATCAGCAACTATAAGCATGGCGACAAGGATTATAAAATTTGCACCTATGCAGTGGTCAATAAAAATGGTGAATTAAAAATTGTTCAAGGCATGAAAAACATGGCGTCGGAACGATCACTGTTGGGAAATGCTCAGGAAATGGTCGGATTTACCATTTTGATCGGGGCTTCATTGTCCTTTTTGGGGGGGTATTTTTTGTCTGGTCGGTCCCTGATCCCGATTAAAAAAAGTGTCGAAAGACAACAGGAATTTCTGGCCGACGCATCCCATGAGCTACGAACACCGATTGCCGTGATCCAGACAAATCTGGAAGTGGTCAAGGCCAGCGCTGATGAAAGTGTTGAAAGTCAGCTGATTTGGATCAACAATGCTTATGACGAGATCCAATGGATGCAGCATATTGTCGAAGATCTGATGTTTTTAGCGCGGGCGGATTCTGGCGATATGATGGTACAGCAGGAACCAATCGATTTAACCTATTTAATCAAGGTGGTTTGTGAAAAAATGGCGCCCTTAGCCGGGAAAAAAGGAATTGCTTTTATTAATAAGCTAGACGATGATCTGGTCATCATCGGTGATGAAAAGCA
>JAHIQT010000093.1 GCA_018903255.1 Bacillota bacterium
CGCATCGCGATGATCTCCCTAGCCTCAACTTTTGATCGTTTTTGGTTCCCCTATAAGCGGTTTAATTCCCGCTTAACGCACTCGCTTTTATGAGTGCTTATGTTTTATCTTTTTCGGGACATTTTCAAAAATGCTTGACAGCTTTTATTCACCTTATTCGGGACATTTCTTCAAAAATTATTAGAACCATTACTCAAAGAGAAGATCGACAAATTTCTGTGGATCAAAATCGATCAGATCCTCTGATTTTTCGCCGATTCCGACATATTCAATCGGTATCTGCATTTCATCAATAATCGAAATGGCAATGCCGCCTTTGGCGGTTCCATCGAGCTTCGTCAGGACAATCCCCTTGATTTCGACACACTCATGAAAGACCTTGGCCTGGTTAATGGCATTTTGACCGGTGGTAGCGTCTAAGACCATTAAATTATGAATCGCGAACCCTTCACCTTCGCGGTTAATCACCCGACTGATCTTTTCTAGTTCTTTCATCAGGTTGACCTTATTATGCAGACGACCGGCCGTATCGCATATCAGAATATCGGCCTTACGAGCCTTGGCTGCACCAATGGCATCAAAAATCACCGAGCTTGGATCGGCGCCGGTGGTGCTTTTAATAATATCCACACCAACCCGTCTGGCCCATTCATCGAGTTGTTCCACCGCCGCCGCCCGAAAGGTATCAGCCGCTGCAATAACAACTTTTTTCCCTTCTTTTTTATAGCGCTCAGAAAGCTTGGCAATGGTGGTGGTTTTTCCCACCCCATTGACACCGACCACCAGCATAATCGTCGGTAGCTGCGGCTTTTCTACTTCTACCTGAACCATTTCGACAAGGATTTCTTTTAGAAATCCGATCACTTCTTCCTTGCTTTTTGACCGCGTTTCTTTAATCTTAGACCGAAGCGACTCTGTGATTTTCACCGAGGTTTGCGCGCCCAAATCCGAAAGAATTAGGGTTTCCTCCAGTTCGTCAAAGAAATCATCATCAAAGCTCCCCATATACATGACATTTTCAATTTTTTCCTTGAAATTGTCAGCCGTTTTGATCAGTTTGTTGCGCATCCGCTCGTATAAACTTAATTCCATCATTGCCTCCTTTAAAATTAACTATTTGGGTTCTTGCGCAAGTGAGCAAGCAGTTTGCCGTCTTTATGCAATTCACTGCGATCATTTTAAGCGTAGTCTGTCAGTCGCACCGATACCAATTGCGATACCCCATCCGTGGACATCGACACCCCATAGAGATTGTCACATACTTCCAGGGTCGTTCGTCGGTGAGTGATCGTGATGAACTGATTATGTTGTGCTACTTTTTTAAGATAAGTGATATACCGGTAAATGTTATGATCATCAAGCGCCGCGTCGACCTCGTCAATCACACAAAAAGGGGACGGATTAATTTCCAGAAATGAAAACAGTAGGGCAATGGCAACCATTGACTTTTCGCCTCCGGAAAGCAGCGAAATGTGGCGCAGCCGTTTTCCTGGCGGTTGAGCCACCAGTTCAATCCCCCCTTCTAACACTCCAGTGGGATCGGTAAACTCCAGATAAGCCCGGCCGCCTTCAAATAGGATGCTAAAGATCCGGGTAAAATTCTCCTGAAGTTTGATAAAGTTAGCCTTAAACTGCTCGGTCATGGCGTCATATAGGGTATTGATAATATCTAACAGCTCACTTTTTCCGGCTTTGAGATCATCCATTTGCGCTTTCATAAAATCATGGCGAGCGAGAATTTCTTCGTACTCCTCAATGGCGTTAAGATTCACGTTCCCCAGTGCGCCAATTTTTTCTTTTAAGCTACGCTGACGTTCTTCGGATAAATCCAGCTCATCAAGCTGGTGATCTGCCGCTAACTGTCGGTAGCCATCTTCAGCCATTAAATAGTTGATTTCATAGCTCTTATAGATATTCTCTTCCCAATGGTTCATCTGCAGCTGTAAGCTGTTTAATTGGGTGGAAATGGTGTTTTTGCGGTCATTGTCAATAATCAATTGGTGATTGTCGTTTTTTATTTCTTCCTGGAGGGTTTCGAGCCGCTGCGCGTTAGTTTTTTGAAGGTCTGCTGCTTGTTTATTTTTATCTCGATGGGATTCTATTTTCTTGCTTAGCAGCTGATGATCTGCCTCAAGTTTTTCTTGAAGCCGGATCAATTCGAGGGAGTCATTTTGGTAACCCGTCATTTCATCTTCCAAAGCGGTTTTTCTGGCTGTCTGGTGAGTCAATTGTTCCTGCATCAAGGCAATTTGCTGATCAAACCCGGCTATTTCGCCTTTGATCTGGGTAATCATCATTTGACTATCTGATATCTTTAAACGCAGCTCGTCCAGCTGCAGTCTGATCGCCTCAGCCTGATCATCGGATTCCTGATCCTTTGTGGCTTCTTTGGCCTGATTATATGATGCTTCAATTTCTGTCAGCTCTTTATTTAACTGTTCCAGCTTTTGACGGAGTGCCTGAAGTTTTCGCTCTTGAACCGAAATCGACTGGCTACTTTCATGCTGCTTTCGGATCAGGTCTTCAATTGTTTTGTTTTTCTCCCACAGTGCTTGCTTGCAACGATTATAGCCTGTTTCCAGGTCTTTTAATTGCGCGTTCATCTGGGTCAATGATTTTTGCGCCACCAGATCCTGGTTCTTGATCGCATCCAGAGCCTTTTTTTGCTGATCAATTTCATTTTCGAGATTCTCGATCTCGATTTTTTTAGACAGTGGCGACTGCCGGTTATCCTTGCTTTGTCCCCCGACAATGGCTCCACCGGGGTAAAAGATTTCACCTCCCAGGGTTACAACTGTAAACTTAAAAGCCATTTTCTTTTGAATATCTTTTCCAGAAGCGAAATCCCTGGCAACGATGATTCGTCCCAAAAGGCTCTCAATGACCGATTTATAAGCGGCATCGGTTTTTACCAGGTCACTGGCAATTCCCTCCACCCCAGGAATACTCTTAAGCATTGCCCGGCTTTTTTCATCAACTAAACTGTATTTTATATTATCCAAGGGTAAAAATGTTGCCCGACCAAGACGCTCTTTCTTTAGCAGATTTATACAATCGCTGGCAACCTTAACGCTGGCAACGACAATATTCTGACTTTTAGCTCCTAAGGCAATATCAGTGGCCTGAAGATATTTGACATCGGTAGAGATGAGTTCGCCAACCGGGCCGTAAACCTCATGGATCACTGGGCCGAGCAACTTTTCTGAAGTCATCAGTTTGCGAATGGTCGGGAAATAATCCTGATAATTTTTTTGAATATTTTTTAAATACTCCACCTTAGAAGCATTAACTTTTAAATTGTTGGAAATCAGATGAATCTGATTCTGGAGTTGCTTTTGTTCATCCAAATCGTTATTGTACTGACTTTGCAGTTTCTGATAGTGGTCTTCTCGCTGTTGCTTCTCTGCCAACAGACTGCTCATCTCCATATTTTGATACTCCAGATCTGAAGCAATTTGATTTTGACTGGCTCCTGTTTCATCCAGATACTTTTTTATAAAAGACGACTCCGTTTTTGCTTCCTGAATTGCGGTTTTAATTTCTAAACGTTTCGTTTCCAGTTTTTCACAAAGCGATTGCTGACTTAGCATGGCATCCTGGCTAGCTCTGATTCGATCCTTTTCTTGCTGTTCTTCCCGCTGTAAAAGAATGAGTTTTTTCTTCAATTCGCCCCAGGCCGCCTCTTTCGTTAGCAGATTCGCTACCAAGACACTCTTTTCATGTTCCAGCCCGCTAATCCGCGTACGGGTTGCGTCCATTCGTGACGCCAGGTTCTCAGCTTCTGATTTTAAGCGCTCCTGAGTTATTTCGTTGGCTTCTAACTGACTTTTGCAGCGAATATCTTCCCGCGCAACCTGATCGAAGTCTGCTCTGAGCACGGATAAATTTTTCTTTTCCGAATCGGCGAAAAGATCCAACTCGCGATTCTCAATGGTCAACTTTTGATATAGTTCATCCTTTTTCGAGATGATTGTCTCAATCTGTTCGCATCTTTTTAATTGGTCGTCAAGATTCTTTTTTAAGCCCTCCAATTCCTTGATGGCATTGCTCATTTTTCGATAAAAGATTACCAGATCAACGGTCTTTAATTCCTGATGCAGGGTCATAAAGCTTTTGGCTTTCCGCGACTGATTCTTTAATGGCCCCAGCTGTTTTTCTATTTCTGACATGATATCTCGAAGCCGATCCAAATGTCCCTGGGTTTGCTCCAGTTTTTTTTCGGCTTCAATTTTTTTAGTTTTATAGGATACAATCCCTACTGCCTCTTCAAAAATATTCCGCAGCTCAGTGGGACTGCTGGCTAAAATGTTCTCGATACTCCCCTGGCTGATCAACGAGTAACCGTTTTTCCCCAAACCGGTATCCATAAAAATACTGTGGATCTCTCTTAGTTTGCAGCTTTTTTTATTAATGGCATAATCACTATCGCCGGACCGAAAAAGTTTTCGTGAGATCGCTATTTCCTGGGGATAGTTTTCCAAGCTACCATCTTTGTTATCTAAAATCAAAACAACCTCGGCATAACCAGAGGCTTGTTTTTTTTCTGTTCCTGAGAAGATTACATCTTCCATTTTTTTGCCGCGGAGAGATTTAATACTTTGTTCACCCAAAACCCATTTGATGGCATCGGTGATATTACTTTTTCCACTACCGTTAGGGCCAACAATTGCAGAGATACCTTCTGAAAACTCAAGGCTAACAGGGTCTGCAAAAGATTTAAACCCCGATAATCGCAATTTTTTTAAATACAAGCCCTCACCTCAATTTAGTTTTTTAGTTTCAAGCAAATAGTTTTTAGCCGCGTCCTGTTCCCCTTCTTTTTTGCTTTTGCCAATCCCATGACTGACACAATCGCCATTAAAGATCAATTTAATATAAAAGGTCTTATTATGTTCCGGGCCTTCAGAACGATCCAGGCGATACTCAATGACATTGTCATTATTTTTTTGAATATACTCCTGGAGTTCCGTTTTATAGTCTTTAACCAGGGCACCCGACAAAGCCAGAGAAATATTACTTTCTAACACTTTTAAAACAACTTTTCGCGTCGTTTCAAAATTACTGTCTAAAAAAACAGCCCCGATCAGGGCTTCAAAGGCATTGGCTAGATTTGATTTTCGCTGTCGTCCCCCAGTCACAATTTCACCCTTTCCCAAGAAGATATAATCTCCTAATTGAAGCTCATAGGCTGCCTTGGAAAGGGACTCGGCACATACAATATTGGAACGGATTTTCGTCATTTTACCCTCGGATAATTTGTGAGATAAAAATAAATACTCACTGATAATCAGTTCCAGTACTGCATCCCCCAAGAATTCAAGTCGTTCATTATTAGTCGAATTCCCTGAATGTGAACTATGCGTTAATGCTACTTTTAATAAATCCTTTTTTTTGAAACGGTAATCGATTTTTTCTTCGATTGTCACTTAATATCCCCCCTTATCGATTACGAGAGTTCGCCTCGGCGTTTCCCGCTATTTTCCTAACAAAAGAACCAAACACCTAAGTACTAAACCGAACAAATATCTGTCCTAAATTTCCTAATTTGTAAAAAAAGGGTGCCGGTGTTTCACAGCGACACCCTTTTAATCCGCTTAGGAAATTGCGTTGATGATATCTTCAACGGTTAAAATATTTTCTAATGCACTTTCGTCGATCTTTGTTCCAAATTCATCTTCGAACGCCATAATCAACTCGACCACATCCAATGAATCTGCCTCGAGATCATCAATGAGTGAGGTTTCAAGGGTAATTTTTTCAATATCAACATCAAGCTGTTCTGAAATAATAGCCGTAACTTTTAAAAATCGTTCATCCATGACTTAAGCCTCCCTGTTTTTTGCATTATCGGTTATTTTTTGTAACACATCATTTTCTATAAACTTGATACTCTGTCTCACCGCGTTCTTGATGGCAAAGGCGTCACTGCTGCCGTGCGCTTTAATGATACCGCCTTTGACACCTAAAAAGGGTGCGCCACCGTATTCGGCATAGTCAAATTGTTTCCTAAAGTTTCTTAAATTTTCTTTAATCAGCATTCCTCCAATTTTGCCCTTGGTGTTGCTCATAATTGAAGTCTTGATTCCCTTGAGCAGATACCCCGCAATACCTTCGGTTAATTTCAACACAATATTACCTGTAAATCCATCACAGACTAACACATCAGCCTTTGTTTCGGGAATATCGCGTGCTTCTACATTGCCCAAAAAATTAAATTCACCAGCTTCTAAAAGCTCATAGGCGGCTTTTACAAGACTATTGCCTTTTTTTGCTTCAGCACCGATATTGATTAGTCCGATCCCCGGATTTGTTTTACCTAAAACATTTTCTGAATAAATTTTTCCCAGTTGGGCAAACTGCTCCAGATATTCTGGTTTGCAATCGACATTGGCACCGGTGTCTATCAGCACAAATACACCGTCACTTTTAGGCAGCGTCGCTGCCAGCGCTGGCCGTTTTATCCCCTTGATCCGGCCGAGTTTTAGTAGCCCACCGGATAAAAGCGCCCCGGTGCTGCCGGCTGAAATAAGCACTGCATTTTCGCGGTTCTTCATTTCATCCAAGGCTACCACCAATGATGAATCCGGCTTTCGCCGAATCGCCATGGCCGGCTCTTCGGTATTTTCAATAACCGTTTCAGCATGCAGAATTTCAATCTTGTCTTTGGGGTACTCATATTTTGAAAGTTCTTCTAAAATGGCCTGGCTACGACCCACCAGGGTCAACTTGACGTCGTACTCTGTAACGGCATCAATGGCACCCTTGACGATTTCATAGGGGGCATGATCACCGCCCATGGCGTCTAAAAATATATTCAAAATAAAGTCCTCCTTTTATGTCTGTCTATTATCCCAGAAAAAAGCTATTCAGTAAATACTATCGATAAAAATATCCGGGCATAAAATAATCCCAGATAGAGAAAAAACAGAGTCTAGACTCTGTTTATTCGTTAAAGCTGATAACGCTAACGTCTTTGTATGTGCCACAAGACTTGCAAACTCGATGAGGCAATTTAATTTCACCACATTTTGGACAAGTACTCATTCCTGGAATATTTAATTTGTAATGTGTTCTTCTTTTGTCTCTTCTGGACTTAGAAGTTTTTCTCTTTGGTACAGCCATCACTCACACCTCCTAATAGTAAAGTCATTTCACTTACAACAAATTTTTCAACGCTTCAAATCGCGGATCATAATCACCAAATTTGTCACATTCACATTGCTCGTGATTTAAATTATTGCCGCATTTTGGACACAAACCCGCACAATCTTCACTGCACAGAACACGGAAAGGTTCATTAATATAAATGCATTCTTCAACAATGGGCAATAAATCAAGTATTGCTTCATCATCTTCAACCGTTACCGTATCCGTATAGTCATAAAGACAATTGATTGGGGTTGGTTCTAGGCAACGCGCACAGGGAAAGATCATCGTCATCTCAATAGTGAAGTTCACCAAAAAATTACCTTTCGATATTTTCTCGATTGTTCCACCTACTAAGGCTTCATGTTCATCCAGTTCTCCCTCTATATCACTTAAATCCGTATTTTTTACAACAAATTCAAAAGGGATTATTTTTTCCTGCAATAGCTTATTGATTTCAAAATTCATTTTATCACTCCAAACGGGCAATCATCATTATATAGACGATTGCCCGTTTTGTCAAGTGAAATACTTTACATTATTTAGCTAAAGCCAAGGTGTCTCTTGCAATCATTAATTCTTCATTGGTTGGAATAACCATGACGGTTGTTTTGGAGTCTTTGTCAGAAATAATTGTTGCTTCCCCGCGTTTGCTATTTGCTACTGGATCTAAAGTAATACCCAAGTATTTTAAACCGCCGCAAATTGCCGCCCGCGAAGTAGTCGAGTTTTCGCCTAAGCCAGCGGTGAAAATAATACCATCAACACCGTCCATTGCCGCAACATAAGCACCAATGGTAGTACGAACGCGATAGTGGTAGATATCCAGAGCCAGTTGCGCTCGTTTATTACCACCGTTTGCTGCACTTTCTACATCACGGAAATCTGAACTGATCCCAGATACTCCTAGAACACCAGATTTTTTGTTCATCAGGGTGTCCACTTCATCAATTGTGTAGCCTTTGTTAACAAGAAAAGGGACAATTGCAGGATCAATATCGCCACAACGTGTTCCCATCTGCAATCCGGCCAGTGGGGTTAATCCCATTGAAGTATCGACTGATTTGCCATATTTAATGGCACAGAGACTGGCTCCGTTACCCAAATGACAAGAAATCAGTTTTAGATCTTCAATTTTCTTGCCCAATAAATCTGCCGCCGCCTGGCTGACAAATTTATGGGATGTTCCGTGGAAGCCGTATTTTCTGATTTTGAATTTTTCATATAACTCATATGGAAGTGGGTACATGTAGGCTTCACCTGGTAATGTTTGATGAAAGGCGGTATCAAATACTGCAACCATTGGTACATTTGGCAGTAATTCCCGACAAGCATTGATCCCAATTAGATTTGCAGGATTGTGAAGTGGTGCCAGTTCCGAGCACTCTTCCAATTTTTTGATAACGTCATCATTTATAACGACTGAATCAGAGAAAGCTTCAGCACCATGAACGGCTCGATGTCCGACCGCTGCGATTTCATCCAGCGATTTCACTACCCCATGAGCGGGATCGACTAAAGCTGCCATGACAAGATTCAAGGCTTCTTTATGCGTCTTCATTGGTTGTTCCAATTTTACCTTGTCTTGACCGGGCGCTTCATGAATCAAAACAGATCCATCAATACCGATTCTTTCGACTAAACCCTTTGCCAAAACTTCTTCAGTGGTCATATCAAGCAATTGATATTTTAATGAAGAACTACCACAGTTAATAACAAGAACATTCATAAAAATTACTCTCCTTAGTTTTTCATTGATAAGATTTCATATGTTTTATATAATAACAGTTATAACAAGAGAATGCACGTTTTTTTTGTTTTATTGCTATTTTTTTAACAAGAAGGAGACCCGTATGAAAGTCCTGGGTATTATCGCTGAGTATAATCCATTCCACTTGGGACATGCCTGGCAAATTGAAACCTCAAAAAACGTAAGCCAGTGCGACCATGTCTTGGTTTTAATGAGCGGCAGCCTGACCCAACGGGGCGAATTTGCACTACTAAACAAATGGGAACGCACCCGGCTGGCACTGTCTGCCGGTGCTGATCTGGTCTGCGAGCTGCCCTTTGGCTACGCTTGCCAAAGTGCCGAAGCCTTTGCGTCTGGCGGGGTTAAAATTTTTAATGCGACTGGGGTCATTGACGTGCTCTCCTTTGGTTCCGAGTTTGGCCATATCGGTCCTTTAAACAATCTAGCTAAGATATTGGTTAAGGAACCAACAGCATTCAAAAGCTTCCTTAAAAAGGCGTTATCATCTGGGGTTTCCTTCCCTAAAGCCAGAGAACTGGCAATTCGTTCCTATTTAGGTGATGACGCTGGTGATCTCTTAAAAACACCCAACAACATTCTCGCCCTTGAGTATCTAAAAGCTCTCCATAAAACCCAAAGCGACACCCTGTCAATGACAGTAAAACGTCAGGGAGCAGCTTATCATAGTCTATTGCCTTCTAACTTTCTCAGTGCCAGCGGGATTCGAAAGATACTATGTGATGCCCTTGCCAACCCAGCATCAGAGTCCACTATTCTTAAAGCACTGGATAACAAACTTCCCTATTTAAGTGAAGATCTGATTCTGCCCTTTAAAAAGAATTATAATCCCAACGGCGACGACTATTTTCTCAACGCCCTACGGCTGCAGATCCTTTCCCATGATGTAGGTCATTTGAAAAACACCCCCTATGTCAGTGAAGGTCTTGAGCATAAGATCAAAGATGCTCTAAAAATGGCCACAACGCTCGACGAATGTATCAACGCGATTATCTCGAAGCGCATTCCTAAAACCCGGGTGTGTCGGATCTTATCTAATCGGCTCCTGGAGCTGGACAAGGAAATTTTAAGCGCTTTTCAATCTGAATCCTTTGTTCCATACCTACGGGTACTGGGTTTTAATGAAAAGGGTAAAGCCATCCTAAAAGCGATTAAGGATCGTGATCAATTACCTATTTTAACGAATCTAAAAAAGAGTCGCTTTTCATTAACCCCGACCCAACAAAAAATGTTATACTACGATTGCCGAGCGACCGACTATCATAATCAATTTTACGAAAATGATTATTCTTATCATCGCGATTACACTCAAAGTCCGGTTCAATACTAAATCAGAACAGCAACTCACGATCATTGCGATATTTTTTTCACAACCTAACTTATACAATAAAAGGAGACCATCATGCCATTTTTTACCACCGATAAAACGGATCTGCCAAAACGACCCATCCTCAAGCCTCACTGCGGACCTGTTCAAGGGCACTTCCGAAGGGGTATTTCCTGTTATAAAGGAATTCCCTACGCCATGCCTCCGATTGGCAAGCGGCGATTTAGAGCACCCGAACCAATGCCGCCCTGGGAAGATGTCCGCGACTGCTCAAAATACGGCGATTCCTCGCTTCAAATGGGTGGCATTACCCTTGATTCTCCTGGCACCTATCAAATGGATGGCAAAAGCGAGGACTGCCTATTTCTAAACGTCTGGACGCCAGCGCTGACCCCAGAAGAGCGTTTTCCAGTTTATGTTTTTATCCACGGCGGCGCTTTTTCTTCCGGTTCTGGTTCAGAAATGGTTTATGACGGCGGCCGAATGGCTCAGGAAGGGGTGGTGGTGATCACCATTAATTATCGGTTGGGGGCTCTGGGATTTCTTGCAACCCAAGGATTGCTTGAGGAAGCCGGAACCACTGGAAATTACGGAATACTGGATCAAATCCAAGCCCTGCAATGGATTCAGACTAACATTGAAAGCTTTGGCGGTGATCCTGATCAAGTGACGGTCGGCGGTCAGTCCGCCGGAGCCTATTGTGTCACTGCACTAATGCTTTCACCGCTGGCCAAAGGTCTTTTTCATCAGGCAGTAATTGAAAGCGGATCAATTTTTTCTATTTCAGCTTTTTCTGCCCTTAATCGGGGGAATTTACAAAAAACGATGGCTAATGGAAAGCTCTTATGCGATTTATATGGCATTGCCGATTCTTTAGATGGTTTAGATCAACTGAGAGCGCTACCCGGAGACATTTTTGCCGCCCTTTCGATGGTCAAATCAGATCAATCAACAGTTCCTAAAGCGTTCGGTTTTTGGCCAGTCTTCGATGGAGTAGTGCTCCCCAAAGACCCGGTCAAGGCATTGAAAAACGGCGAGGTTAACAAGGTTAAAATCCTCGCTGGTTATAACACCGATGAATCCTCCTTATTTATTAAAGGCCACACCAATCTGGGTATTTATCAGATGCTCTGTTATCATATCTTTGGTTCTCAAAATGCACCGAGTGCACTGGATCATTTTTTTGTCGATGATGACCATCCCCCTCTTGACCGGGCTTTAGAAATTTATACTTATGCTGCTTTTTTAATTGGCATGGTGATGATCGCAAAGCAATATGCGCAATTGGAACAGGATGTCTATTTCTACAATTTTGATTTCGATCCGGCGATCCTGAAAATTGTTGGACTTAATACCGCTCATGGCATGGAGTTGCCCTTTGTATTTGGCAACGGCATCGGACAGCGACGCGCCACCAAGATCAGCAATTTGTCCTGGGTCATGCAACAATCATGGGTCAATTTTATTAAGTATGGCAATCCTAA
Organism: Bacillota bacterium; assembly: GCA_018903255.1. Classification (GTDB taxonomy): domain Bacteria; phylum Bacillota; class Clostridia; order Eubacteriales; family Eubacteriaceae; genus Acetobacterium. Next base: position 11,726 of record JAHIQT010000093.1, read on the forward strand.
TTTTAAAGCAGAATACAAGGGGCAGATTGTCTGGCCGAAATTCGATCCGGAGAATAAATATATCATGGTTTTTGACACGCGACTTTCCAGCAAAAACCTCCCTAACCAGGAAGATTTGGAATTTTTGGAAACACTGATGTTTGACGGTAATATTGATTTATAAGCCCACGCATTGTCGCCTGCAGGTTGCTTACTGAAACGGCATTTTGTTCCGCTATTCTTTCTATATTTTCTTGCCAAAAAACAAAAATAATGTTACATTTACCTAAGACTATGTTTATAGCAATGATGCTTAGCTTGGGATGACTTTACCGTTAAGCATCTTTTTTATTAAGTGAGGAGATAAAAGATGATTATCTACAACCAAAAAGATTTTTTAAATTACATGCCCGACGTCCAGGAATGTAATAAGAGCATTTCTGATCTGAATGACCAGTGGGATAATATTAAACTGCTTTCCGAGATTAATTGTCCCATCCAATCCAAGAGTGTTCTCCCTAATATGACAAAAATTCAAAGCGGTTTTATCGATTTACAAGAAGAACTGATTGACACCCTTGTTTCTGAAAAACTAAAAAAAATGGAGCAAAAAATTATTTCAAAAACTCAGGTTGCTATTGATATTCTGATTCGCAACCTATTTGAACGAACTGCTGACATCGGTTTCCTGGCGACCGATGATGACATTCGCCGCTTTGTCCAAAATAATGACCGGAGCGAAAGCGACCGCAATGTGATCTTAGCCCGAATGCGCGAGTACGTCGCCAAATATTCTGTTTATGAAGATATTATCGTGCTGGACAATAATTATCGGGTGTTAGCCAATCTCGATGAACAGAATGAAATTCTGGGAAAACAGATTAAAGGACCTAATCTGATCAAAACAATGGACGGCGAACAAAGTTTCGTAGAATATTTCAAAAATTCAAAACTACAATTCGGCGATAAAAATTCCCACATCTTTTCCAGTCGGATCTGTCGCGAAGGCACATCCCAGGCTATTGGTCTAATCTGTTTATGCTTTCGATTCGAAAATGAAATGGCTCAGATTTTCGAAAAGCTAACCAATGATTACGATGGCTCCGTTATGACCATCATTGATGGAGCGAATATCGTTATCGCCAGCAGTGATGAAAATCATGTGCCGGTGGGCACCCTTGTTGAACCAGTCGAATCTGGTGTCAACGGTGTTGTCTATTATCGCGGTTCGGATTATATTTCGAAAACAATTGCTACCCAAGGGTATCAGAAATATTATGGACTTGGTTGGAAGGGACACGTCATGATCCCCCTCAACCTTGCGTTTCGGGATAACCGAAATCTCAAGAGCATTGACTCCTCGGTCACGACAGGCCTGATGCACCAAGCTGATTCGTTTTCCACTGAACTCAATGAAATTATCAATAAAACCCAAACGATCAATGGCTCACTTAAGCGGATTGTCTATAATGGTCAGATCATTGCCAGAGATGACAGTATTGACGCCGAGTATTCCCGTTTAAAACCGATCTTACGCGCAATCGGGCGAATTGGCACCAATACCAGCAGTTTGTTCCAAAGCTCGGTTTCCAATCTATTTTCAACCGTCGTCTCAACCAGCCTAGTCGACACCAGCTTTTTGGCTTCGCTTTCTGTCGATATCATGGATCGAAATCTCTACGAACGCGCCAATGATTGCCGTTGGTGGGCATTGGATTCGACCATTCGAAGAATTCTTGCTAAAGAAAACATCACAACAGCAGACAAAAAACAATTAACTGATATTCTAATCTATATCAATGATCTTTACACGGTTTACAGCAATTTATTTGTTTTTGATAAAACTGGTACCATTATTGCCGTTTCCAACCCTAATCGCAGCGAAGATATTGGTAAAACCCTGACTGACTCCTATATCAATGAAATATTAGCAAACACGAAACCAGAAAAATACTTTGTTTCGCCATTTGATAAGAC
>JAHIQT010000004.1 GCA_018903255.1 Bacillota bacterium
ACGCATTGAGAATTTAGAAAAATTGATTTTAAAAAAAGATGAAGAACTAAAGTCGTTGATCCTAAGAACGGTGCAAAGCGGAGCCTCCCAGCCAGCGCAAAGTTTGCCAATGGCGAAGTCACCGATCTATGACCGGGGGAGTATTGATCACGTCTTTGAAGATCTTAAGGAAGAAGAAAGCCGGTTTTTAAGCAGCGAAGGCGAGATGCCTAATTACAAGGCAGCGGAATTGAATAACCAGTTGATCAATATCGAAAAACGCGAAAAAATGGTGCAGGACATGCTAGATTCATTGGGAACCGCCCTTGCCATTTTGAAAAAACGCCACGAAGAAGTGAATCGTAAAGAAGCGACCTTGAATCGGGAGTACCAAAAACTTCAGGAAATTGAAGCATTATACCGGGATTCAGAAGGCTTGGACGGATTGACATCAACCTTTGGGCAGATTTCAATTGATGGTGGAAGTTCTCGGGAAAGCCGTAGAACCTCCCTAAAAAATGACAGCGAGGAGTAGAGTTGATGAAACTAAGTTTTGGTAAATGTTGGGGTTTGTTATTTTTTGATATCGTTGGCTTAGCTATCTCAGGATATGCGTTTCTTTTGGGATATCAGGTTCTGCAGACTCTTCCTAATGCGAATGCCTATATTATTTTGATGGGTTTTTTTGTGGGAATAAAAGTAATTGTTTTAGCCTTGTATGATTTAAACAGAAATATGCTCGGTAAGAATATTCCCTTTATCGGCGGTGCGATATCAATCCTGGGCAATGGTATCATCTTTGCGATGTGTTTCTTTCTGATCCCTGAGGTGCCACTGATGTTTTTTGCCGGCTTAGCGATTGCAGATTTCCTGATCGTCACGCTGTGCCATTTTTTATGGTGGATTCTGATAGGTAAGGGCGACGGCCACACCGATGACGAGAATAGCGTGGCAAAAGAAGATCGGGCAGCCGCCAGGGCAGCGGCTAAAAAAAGCAAGAAAGCTCCCAAAAAGGAGCCGAAAAGTGAAAAAGACGGAGACGCTTTAAAAAAAGAAAAGAAACCCGAGAAAAAGGGTAGAAGCGAGAAAAAAAATTGGTTGTCCCGCGATGAAGAAGAATCCGAGTATGACAGTATCTTTACCAGTTTGCTGGAAAATGAGAAAAAGGGACAGCAACGCTATATGGAATCACCCAAAGCCAGCGAATCGCGAGTTATTGAAGAAGAAAAGCGCTATCAAACCAGTGATTTTCTCAATGAAATTAAAGAAAATCTAAAAAAAGAAAATAAAATCACATTAAACCAAACTGAAGAGCCGGGTGCTGTGGCTCCTTGGTCTTTTGATCAGGATTTAAAGCCACGGCCAGACAGAATGGCGGTGGGATTACCAGAAATGGAATCTGATCTGATGCCGAACCCCGGGATTGGCTCGGAACCGATAATAAATAAGCAAATAGCAGAATCGGTCAAAACACCAATACTAGAGACCGCTAAGCCGATCTCTCAAGCTGACAGTAGCGATCATTTCGCTGATTTACCAACGTTCAAAGAGACCAAACCGAGTCTTCAGAAAATCGAAGCATTAAATACATCGGCAATGGATGTGTCCGATATCGGCGACAATGAAGAGGGGTTTCTTTCGATTGAGCGCCGACTGGGTTACCTGTTTCACGAAATCGAAAAATCGATGAAGGAAACGCATTACCTCCAAAGTGCCATCGGTGATTTTCAAAAGGAAGTCGAAAATTATCAACCCATTGCCGGAGATGAAAAAATTGTCGCTGCCGGCAATCTGATTCGTGAAAAATTAAAAATGATTATCGACAAACAATTTGTCGTCGATGAGGTTCTCGATGACCTGATTCGCTTATCAAAACTGATTAATAAACGGATCAACGATTTGGATATTATCGAAGCTGGACTCAATCAACGCAAGATCGCCCTGGATCAAAAAGATTTATTATTGGTAGAAGCGCATAATCGAAAGATGGTCGATAAAGAAATCGAAATTTTGCCAGAAGAAGTGGTGCTGGAAAATATGGACTCAGAGTTCATCGTAGCTGAGGGTGATTATGAATCAATCCGAAAATATCTGACCGAGAATCAGGAAGTATAGATAAGCAATGATCGCTTAAAAACGAAAATATGACCGGATCTGTCTGTCGAATCTGTACGAGTTTGACGCACACAAGCAATTGACAAATACTAGCAATATCGCTGATTAGCCAAGCAAAGACCATCGTTTTGTGAGAATCGATGGTTTTTTTTATTGCGAATTTCGAGCAGAAATGATATACTTCTATCTGTATAAAAGTGGGTGTATTGGCTAAAGATACATCAAAACTTATTACGATTTAGGAGGAAAAGAAATGAAAAAAATTACAAAGCTCGGTGTTTTGGTTATGGTGGCGGCGATGGTATTATCACTGGCTGCTTGTACCAGCGGAACAACAACTAGTGGTGACGCAAAGAAATATGTCATCGCTACAGATACAACATTCAAACCATTTGAGTATGAAAATGAAAAAGGTGAACGGGTTGGGATTGATATTGATCTTTTAGCTGCTATTGCTGAAGATCAGGGTTTCGAATATGAACTGAAGGCAGTTGGTTTTGATGCGGCTTTAGGCGAAGTATCAACCGGTCAGTCTGACGGTATGATCGCTGGTATGAGCATCACCGACGAACGTAAAAAAACCTTCGATTTTTCTGACCCATACTTTGATTCAGGCGTCGTGATGGCTGTTTCATCTTCAAACGATACAATAAAGGGCTATGCCGATTTAACCGGAAAAAAAGTAGCAGTTAAAACAGGAACAGAAGGCTCAACCTTTGCTGAATCAATCAAAGATCAGTATGGTTTTACAACCGTTTCATTCCCAGATTCAGCTAACATGTATGAAGATGTAAAAGCCGGAAATTCGGCAGCTCTCTTTGAGGATTATCCAGTTGTTGGGGATGCCATTGCCAGCGGTGTGCCACTGAAAATGGTTACGGAAATGGAAAAAGGCAGTTCTTATGGTTTCGCAGTGAAACTAGGTCAAAATCCTGAATTAATTGAAATGTTTAACGCCGGCCTGGCAAATGTAAAAGCCAGTGGAAAGTATCAGGAAATCCTGGATACCTATATTAAAAAATAATCTGTTACAAAAAATAACACGTTATTAATTTTGGAATCATCTGTCAGTGGATTATGCTACTGGCAGATGATTTCTCTAAGTTATCTAAAAGTGTTTACTTGCGTGATCTCTTGCGCGAGAGTAAAGACTGTTGGACAACTGGAACCATAGAAGGAGGTTGACGTGAATATAGTCGCATTAGTTGTACAGTATTGGCCCCGCCTGATTGCAGGTCTGGGTTTAACGGTTCAAATTACAATCATTTCGCTTTTTTTTGCTGGTATTCTAGGGATGGTTTTTGGTCTCTTGTCAGTGTCAAAAAGAAAAAGCCTCAGAGCAATTGCCTTGGTTTATGTGGATGTTGTCCGGGGCACACCCTTATTGGTCCAGGCATTTTTCATTTATTTTGGGATTCCGCAGGTGCTGGGAATTCAATCCGATCCGGTAGTTTCTGGTATTATTACCTTAAGCCTGAATGCGGGTGGGTATCTGGCTGAGATTGTCCGCGGTGGGATTGAGTCGATCAGCAAAGGTCAGATGGAAGCCGCCCGGAGCCTCGGTTTGCCCTATGGCATGGCGATGCGGAGCGTCATTTTACCGCAGGCGATTCGCACGATGACGCCAGCACTGATTAATCAGTGCATTATTACCTTAAAGGATACGTCGTTGCTTTCGGTAATTGGAGTAACTGAATTAACGCAGACCGGACGATTGATTATTGCTAATAATTATCAATCCTTTGAGGTGTGGGCGATTGTAGCGGTGATGTATTTTATCATCATTATGATCTTATCAAAGATTTCAAAACGAATTGAAAGGAAAATGTCTTATGGGAAAAGTGATAATTAAGAACCTTGAGAAGCGTTTTGGTGATTTAGAAGTCCTCAAAGATATTAACCTGGAAGTGAAAGAACAGGAAGTAATCTGTATTATTGGCGCTTCCGGTTCGGGGAAAAGTACGCTTTTGCGCTGTATCAATGCCCTTGAAGAAGCCACCAGCGGTACCATTGAGGTGGATGGCAATGACATTACCAAGGCTGATGGTAATATTAACAAATATCGACAGAACATCGGGATGGTTTTTCAGCAGTTTAATCTCTTCCCGCATATGACCGTTTTAAGAAATATTTCCTTTGCGCCAGTATCACTAAAGCTAAAAACAAAAGCAGAAGCCGAAGAAACCGCAATGAAACTGTTAAGACGGGTTGATCTGGCAGAAAAAGCTAATGTTCATCCGGAGCAGTTGTCTGGGGGACAACAGCAGCGGGTGGCTATTGCCCGAGCCCTGGCCATGAATCCAGATGTCATGCTTTTTGATGAGCCGACCTCGGCCCTAGACCCCGAAATGGTCGGTGAAGTTTTGAATGTTATGAAGCAACTGGCAAAGGATGGCATGACGATGATTGTGGTGACTCATGAAATGGGCTTTGCAAGGGAGGTTGCCGATCGGGTAATCTTTATTGATGAAGGCTTTATTGTTGAAGAAGGTCCGCCAAGCGAAATCTTCGGTAACCCTAAAAACCAGAGAACCATCAATTTTCTCAATAAGGTTTTATAATGGCATTTTTATTTAGTCCGAATATCTGAACGTTAAAATTAGATGACAAAAAAACCATTTCGTGAGAGATGGTTTTTTTCTGCCTGATGGTATTGATTTGCCTTTTAGGGTATAATTGGCTATAGAATCCCAGTGAGAGGACTAGAATTGAGATGATAATAATTAAAGAGCGGTTAATTGAGTGGTTTGATTGGATTAAAACAAGGGTGCTAAAAAACAGACTGAGAAGCGGAGCGCTGCTGTGTGGCTTGCTTGCGCTGACAGGTTTTTTTATGCCATTTATGAGTGCCAAGGCCGATCTATCGGTATCGGGGATTATGAACAATACCGTGACCGTGATCAGTCCCGAATATGACATGATCAATTTTTCACTGAGCGAGTTTGTCCGCCAGGAACCCATTGACGCGTTTAAAATCTATGGGGTTCCGCTTGGCAATCTCAAAATAATGGATCAGTCAGTGCTCGAGATGCTAAGAAATCCGCTGCCGGATAAGGGTTACCTTAGCAGTGTGAATGAAGCCTTAGCAAGTCCGGCACTCGATTATCTGGTCGATCCCAAGGTTCAGGAAATCTTAGAAACCCGTTTAAGTAATGGACAAAATATCAGTGCTATTCTTGAAGACCTGTGGACGGTTATCCAAAGCGTCAGAAGTATTGCCGGTAAGGTCAATGATATAACTATTCAAGCTCGCGAATCGATGGATCAGATCAACCTAGCGATGGCAACCATCGATGGTTATAAAGCGACCGCAAATGGTGGCGTACTGCTGCTGTTTATCCTTGTGATTGGTTTAATAGCGCTGATTTCATACAAACGCGCCAGTCTCAAGCTGTCAATTTTTGTTTCTGGATTATTATCAGCGCTATTTATTTTGGTTGGGGTTGTTACCAACATTGCCAACAACAGCATAAATGACCAGCTTATAAGCTTAGCAAGTCAGATCAATAGTGGTATCGTGGAGGGGCTGAGAACCATCTTAACCGGGACATTTGGAGATATCGGTGCTTTTATTGCTAATTATATCAGCGGACAGGCCAATTTTATGGTAATAGCCTTTACCCTTAAGTTGGAGGTCGGCTATTGGATCATCCTTCTAGGTTTGATAGGAACACTAATTTTGTTAATTCTGACAGCCCGAAAAGAGAATCGGATCAACGACGAAGCAGAAATGGAAGCAGCGTTGGTAGAATCGGAATTGGCGGGAGAAATTGATCAGGTGATTAAAGCTCAGCTAGATGAACAGCACGAACAGGATGAACAGCACGAACAGGATGAACAGAACGAACCATTGATAAATGAAGCCATCAGACAAGCGATAGAAATGGATGAAATACCAGAAATCGATAAGGCTGAAAAGCCAACGGTGTAATCAGTTAATCGAAAAAGGATGATCCTCAGGATCATCCTTTTGTTTACTCTGCTAATTGAGAGATCTTAATGCTTTTGGTATGCTCAATCGGTTCCCAGATGTCAATCGGTTTAATGAAACATAACACATTAATGGGAATCCAGGAGGCCAGATAAAACCAGAAAGAAAAAACCGAAATATTGTTGATCTGACGGATTTTTTTACCCTCCAGCCATAAAACCAGGGCAGTAAAAATGACACTGAAAATGACGCCGCCAACAGAAATGAGAATCGCAAAGGTTAAAGCGTTGGACCAGACACTAGTGGTGATGAACAGCATTCCTAAGATAATAAAAGAACAAATCGTATAAATACAGGTTAACACCTGCATAAAGGGTGAAACCAGAAACATCAGCATATCCAGGGCACAGCGATTCTTATCGTTGATCACAGCGTCAATGAGCTGCTGCGAATACTGATTGAAACACTGAATCGTACCAGTCGACCAGCGTTTGCGCTGAGACCAGGATTGGTCAAAGGTAATCGGGTGCTCGTCGTAGGTAACCGCCTCGGGAACCCAGGCAACCCGGTAGCCCTTGATAATGCACTGGGTGGTAAATTCAATATCTTCGGTTAGGCTGAAAGTCTTGAAACCTTCTTTTTTGATAACATCAGCATGCATCATAAACCCGGTTCCATTTAAGGTGGCGGACCAGCCCAGTTTATGGCGAGCCAGATTCATAAAGCGATTCAGGGTCCAGTAAAATACCGATTGGCAGCCGGAAATCCAGGAATCATCGGGGTTTTTACTGTCCCGGTAACCCTGAGCAATTTTTTCTCCCGATTCAAGGACGTTGTTCATTGACGAAATAAAACGCTTATCAACCAGGTTATCGGCATCAAAAACGCAGAAAGCATCGTAAACATCATGCTCTTCAAAAATATAATCAAAGAATTGCGAAAGGGCGGCACCCTTTGACTTAACTTCGGCCGCGCAGGTCATAATTTTGGCACCGTGTTCCAGGGCGACTTCTTTGGTATTGTCAGTGCAATTATTGGGAATAACATAGACATCGATCAGTTCTTCCGGATAATCTTGTTGATGGAGGCTTTCAATCAGATTGCCAATAACCGCAGCCTCGTTTCGGGCGGCAATTACCACAGCAATGCGGTTTTTGGGTGGTGAAAGGGTGTATTTATTGTGTTTGGTATACCCGAATAGTCCAATACCTAAATAGTAGAATCCATAGATAAAAAACGGGATACCTAGAATAAATAACAGTGTGAAAATTTGTGAAACCATCTCTATTAAATTTCTCCTTTTTATCAAATTATATCGATCGTTGTGAAAGCCGGAAACAAATTGTGATGTTCGGATTGAATAACCACCGGATATAGTGTAAATGCTTTTGCTTCATACAGACGACCACCAGGAATTGTCATTCTTGGTGGTCGTGTGAGTTTAGGTTCATCGCACTTAAGTTGTCTTATTTTAACACGCATTAGAGTATTTATCAAGGATATGGGGTGTTTCCTGAAAACGAAATCATCAATATTTTAAGCTTATTCAAAGGTTTCTATTACGTTTGTGTATTTATAGGTCCTCTAAATTGTCTTTAATCAGGCGGGTACGTGGCATTTCATTTTTATGCATGTTGGAAAAATAACCCCAGAGCATAATCAATCCGATTGGCCAGATAAGAAGACTCCATACAACAAGCCACCATTTCGAATGGTAAAACGGCTTATTTTTGGATTCTTCATCGTTGGTATTTTCTGACATCCTATCTAATCTATCTTCTAACATTGTCACAGCCTCCTTAATTTTCTTTGTTGGAGTATAGATACCCCAAAACTTAAAAGAAAAACAAAAATGGAAAAAATTAAGAAACTAAAGGCTTCATTAATAAAAAAGCAGGGAGCTGGTCTGATCGTTTCAAACGACCAGACCAGCTCCCTTTAATTCGGATTATTTAAGGAAATGGAGATTAAATAGTTTGCAAGTCCTCGGCTAATTCGTTTTCTAATTCCTCGGCTGCTTCAAACTGCGAGTTGTAAAGTTTGGCATAGAAACCATTCTCAGCCAACAGGTCGTCATGGTTACCCTGTTCGACAATGTCGCCTTCATTCATGACCAGAATCAGGTCGGCATTTTTAATGGTCGATAAGCGATGGGCGATGACAAAGCTGGTTCGCCCTTCCATCAGGTTATCCATGGCTTTCTGAATCAGCACCTCGGTACGGGTATCGACCGAGCTGGTGGCTTCATCGAGAATCAGGATTTTAGGATCCGCCAAAATCGCCCGGGCAATCGTTAGTAGCTGTTTTTGTCCCTGGGAGACATTGCTGGCTTCTTCATTTAAGAACATGTTATAACCATCCGGCAGGGTGTGAACAAAATAGTCCACCTGGGCGGCGACAGCGGCGGCTTCGACCTCGGCATCAGTGGCATCCAGACGGCCATACTTGATATTGTCGCGAATGCTGGCATTGTAAAGCCAGGTGTCCTGGAGCACCATCCCAAAGAGACTGCGCAGATCGCCACGACTAAAGTCCTTGATATTGTGGCCATCGACCAGAATGGCACCGGATTCGACGTCGTAAAAACGCATCAACAGCTTGACAATAGTCGTTTTACCGGCTCCGGTGGGGCCAACAATAGCAACCTTCTGCCCTTCTTTGATATGGGCAGAAAAGTCTTTAATAACGGTTTTGTCGGGGTTATAACCAAAGTTCACGTGGTCAAAATCGACACGGCCAGCAACCGTTTTTAGATCAAAAGCAGTGTTGCTATCGGCAACCTCTTCCGCTTCGTCCAGAAAGGTGAAGACCCGCTCGGCGGCAGCTGTGGTTTGCTGCAGAATATTAGAAATATTGGCAATCTGCATAATTGGTTGGGTAAACTGGCGAACATATTGAATAAAGGCCTGAATATCGCCAACACTTAAGCGCCCATTAACGGCCAGATAACCACCGAGAATACAAACCGCCACATAGCCGAGATTGCCGATAAAGGTCATCATCGGCATCATCAGTCCAGACAAAAATTGCGATTTCCAGGCTGAACTGTAAAGCGTGGTGTTATAGTGGTCAAAGGCTTCAAACGCTGATGCTTCGCCATTAAAGGCCTTAACCACGTTATGTCCACTAAACATTTCCTCGACATGGCCATTGATATGTCCCAGATAGGTTTGTTGTTCGCTAAAATGCGGCTGGGACTTTTTAACCAGACTGACAACAATCACAAATGAGAGCGGCACAATCAAAAGCGCGACAATGGTCATTTGCCAGCTGATTGAAAACATCATAATTAGAATACCCAACAGGGTAGCCACTGAGGTGATGATTTGAGTGACGCTCTGGTTTAAGGTCTGATTGACTGTTTCGATATCATTGGTCAAAAAAGAGAGCACCTCGCCATAGCTGGTTTTATCAAAATATTTAAAAGGTAGCCGATTGATCTTGGCAAAAATATTTCGTCTGAGTTGATAGGTTACCTTCATCGAAATGTCGGTCATAATATAGCCCTGAATATAGGAAAATAGCGCCGCGATGATGTAGAGACCGAGCAGCAGCAGCAGGATCTGACCGATATAGTTAAAATCGATGCCTTTGCCATTATCGGCTATCAGATTCATGACCCCTTCAAAAAGGGCAGTGGTGGCGTTGCCTAGTATTTTGGGGCCGACAATCATAAAAATGGTCGAAGCAACTGCAAAGATTAGGACAAAGAAGAGACCAATTTTATAGGCAGACAGATAACGGGCCAGTTTTTTAAGGCTAGCCTTAAAATCTTTGGGTTTCTCACCAGGTATCATTCCGGCCGGACCGCCGGGGCCGCGACCCATTCCACCGCCGGTGTTACCGCGTTTGGGGATATTGATATTTTTTTGATCGCTCATCGGTTTAGTTCCTCCTCTGATAATTGTGAGGATGCAATTTCCTGGTAGGTGGTACAGGTTTTTAATAGTTCATGGTGAGTACCTTTACCAACCACCCGGCCGTGATCCAGAACAATGATCTGCTGCGCATGCATAATGGTGTTGATCCGCTGGGCGACGATCAGCACGGTACTGTTGCCAGTGTACTCTTTTAAGGCTCGCCGTAGCGCTACATCGGTTTTATAGTCCAAGGCCGAAAAGCTGTCATCAAAAATGTAGATGTCCGGTTTTCGTACCAGCGCCCGTGCAATCGACAGACGTTGCTTTTGGCCACCGGAAACATTGCTGCCGCCTTGGGCAATTTCCCGCTCAAAGCCGTCCGGGCTGCTGTCGATAAAGTCGCTAGCTTGGGCAACCGTGGCGGCAATGAGCAGGTCTGCTGCATCGGCGTTCTGATCGCCATACTTAAGGTTAGAAGCGACGGTGCCGGAAAACAGCACGCCTTTTTGGGGAATATAGCCGATTTTTTCGCGCAGATCGTGCTGAGTGACTTCCCGGATATCCAGACCATCAATTTTAACAGTACCTGAGCTGACATCGAAAAACCGTGGGATCAAGTTAATTAAGGTCGACTTTCCCGAACCAGTCGAGCCGATAAAGGCGGTGGTTTGCCCCGGCTTGGCGACAAAGCTGATATCAGAAAGGACATCTTCCTCGGCCCCTTCATAACGGAAATAGACATGGTCGAATTCCAGCGTAGTTTGAGCCTTCATCGGCATTTTTTTTGGTGTGACTGGATCGATAATGCTCGGTTTAACTGCCAGCACTTCCTGAATTCGATCGCCCGAAACAGCCGCCCGGGGAATCATGATAAACATCATCGACATCATCAGGAAGGAGAAAATAATCTGCATGGTATATTGCATAAAGGCCATCATATCACCAACTTGCATCGCTGAATCAGCAATTTGCGAAGTTCCGACCCAGACAACTAATAGGGTGACACCATTCATGATAAACATCATCGTTGGCATCATAAAGACCATTACTCGGTTAACAAAGAGATTATTGGCGGTGGTATCCTGGTTCACCGCATCAAAACGATTTTCTTCAAATTTTTGGTTCCCAAAAGCCCGCACCACCATCAAGCCGGTCAGGCTTTCGCGGGTGACCAGGTTTAGTTTATCAAGCAATTTTTGAATCAGTTTAAAGCGGGGCATGGCAATGGCAAATACCACACCAATGATCATTAAGATGGCTAAAACGGCGACAACGATAATCCAGCCCATCGAGGTGGTTCGTCGCAGCGCCATAATAATCCCGCCAGTCGCCAGAATCGGTGAATAACAAAGAATCCGGATACCCATAATCAGCAGCGTCTGGATTTGGGTGACATCGTTGGTGTTTCGGGTGATCAGTGAAGCGGTCGAGAACTGATCAAACTCGGTATTGGAAAAGCCTTGTACCTTTCTAAAAATATCGCGGCGGAGACTTTGGGAAACCCCGGCAGCAGTGCGAGCTGAAAAAAAGCCCACCGCAATGGCAGCTGAAATGCTGATTAACGAAAGCAACAGCATCATCGCGCCAATTTTTAAGATATAGAAAGTTTGCATCGCACCAACGTCAACGCCAAGCTCCGTATAGAATTGTTTGGTGAATTGGACGGCAGTTTGGATCTGCATCGATTCGGGGGTTTGGGCAGCCTGCTCTCGAGCCGCGTCAAATGTTGCCGGGGGCAACTGCGTGAGCATCGGCAGAGCCTGGTAAATCTGGGTAAAATCCAGATCGGTCGCGCTTTCGGTGGCACTGGCATCGGCGCCACTGGCATCTAGCGAACGCATGGTGTTGATAAAGGTCCAGGTGGCTGTTCCGAAGATGGGATCCAGGGTGGCAAAGGTTTGTGCACTAGGATCGGTCAGGACATAAAGCGACGCGGTTTTAAGCGCCGGAAATTTTTCTAATGTGGCTTCATAGTCGGGGTTAGTCGTGTCACCAGGACGCATCAGCAGGTAATTATTGGCTACCGTCTGCCGATCTGCTGGGGTCATAAAAGTTGTCATCAGGGCATAACCGTCTTCACTGATGGCTTCTGGGGTGGCGTGTTCAATCCCGTTTTGCTGGATGCCGACGTTGACAATATCCGACATGTAGTTGGGTAGATTCAGATCGGATATGGCTTGCACGAATAGCAGCGCCAGGGTAATAAAAAGGACCCCAAGATAGGGTTTTAAATAGCGTGAAAGCTTGATCATGTTGTTTTCCTTTCTTTTGTTATGTGCGGTTCTGAGCCGCACTGACTAATAATCAGACTGACTAATAATCAGACTGACTAATAATCAGACTGACTAATAATCAGACTGATTATGATCGATCTGATCAAAGGCGCCTGTTAATTTGTCTAATAAATAGATAAGCGACTGGGTGTCTTGTTCGCCTAAAAGCAGGGCTGCTTCATTATAAATCTGATAGCAGGACTTTGATACATCGGCCTCAAGCTGCTCGCCAGAATCAGTCAGATTAACATAAACCAATCGTCGATCTTTTTTTGAGGCAATCCGTTTTACATAACCATGTCTTTCCAAAGTTGAGATGGTTTGAGAAACACCAGGCATCGATATTGAAATCACGCGGCTCAGTTCAGAAACTTTAATACCAGGCGGGATATCGGTCTGATGATTGGAAGCCTCTTCAGCTTGTTCAGTCAGCAATTTTTTCAGGGTACTTAACATAAAAAATTCATGGGGCTTGAGATTTTGCAGCAGGCTTTTGTGGATCCGTCCCATACTTGCTTTTTTTATGCGATGAAACGCTTCAAATAGTTCGTGTCCTTGAGTATTCAAATTAAACTCCTTTCATAGATTAATATTTAAGCAGGATAATAGTTAATCCAAATTAAGTATTATCAGTATAACCTAAATTTGTAAAGTTGCAAGAAAAAAATAAAATTGAAAAGGTATAGCAAAAAAAATATGTTATAATAGGCCATCGATTAAGAAAAACTTAGGAAATGGAGCAAGTAGTGCGATGACAATAAAAATGATTGTAACTGATTTGGATGGTACCTTATTAAACAGTGCGAATACAGTTTCAGATAAGAATATTCAGGCCTTTAGGAAAGCAATAGAGATGGGAATTGTTCCGGTGGTGGCAACAGGACGAATTGATCGTGAAGCGCTTTTTTTTGCTGAGACAATTGGGGCAACAGATTATCTTATTTCTGGCAGCGGTGGCGTGATTAAGGATTATAAAAACAATAAGAGCATTCATGAGGTTAATTTAGATCGTCAGAAGGTTAAGCTGATTTTAGAGATTGTTGAGCCTACTAATGAAATATTCTGGCAGGTATATACGAATAAAGGCTGTGTTTGCACGGAAAAATCTTTTTCCTGGATGGATCGCTCGGGTTGGGCGAAGGCACATGTTGAAGAGTTTAAGGACAAGCAAATTGTTGTAAATGATGTCCAAGCTTATGTCGATACTCATGAATTGGGGATCAGCAAAATTGCCCTATCATCAACAAATTATCTTTTATTGGATGAACTGATGGAACAAGTTGGTATGATTGCTGGCGTTGAAGTGGTTCGGCCGATGGACTATTGCGTCGAGTGTATTCCGACCGGTGTAGATAAGGGCTTTGGTTTAATCAAATTATGCGAGTATTTGGAGATTGAAACGGAAGAGGTGATGATTATCGGAGACAGTGACAACGACAAGGAAATGTTCGAGGTTCACGGTCCCCTGAAAATAGCGATGGGAAATGCCAAGGACTCGATTAAAGAACTGGCTACCCACATTGTTTCCACTAATGATCAGGATGGCGTAGCCGAAGCCATCAACGCCTTTGTTATCAATAGAAAAAAGACAAGTTAAGTTGGCAAATATGAAAAAAGAGACCCTAAAATATGCATTTATTCAAACCCTGCCGGTTTTATTTGGTTATCTTTTCATGGGGATGGCCTTTGGTATTCTGCTTGAAAAAGCTGGCTACAATTTTATCTGGGCATTTTTTATCAGCTTGATTATTTATGCCGGTTCGATGCAGTTTGTGTTAATCGGTATGCTGGCTGGCAGCATGGGCTTGTTGTCGATGATTATCCTGACTCTGTCAGTCCAGAGCCGTCATATCTTTTATGGTTTATCCTTTATCGAAAAATTTAAAGCGATGGGAAAATCGGGCTGGTATATGGTTTTTTCACTGACCGACGAGACCTATTCGCTCTTGTGCGGGATGAATATTCCCAAAGAACTCAATCAGAAACAGGTGTTTCTTACTGTTGCGGCCCTCGATCAGAGCTACTGGATTATTGGCTGCACCCTTGGCGCTGTTATTGGCAGTTTCATTGGTTTTGATACGACCGGCATTGATTTTGCCATGACGGCCTTGTTTGTCGTTATTTTTATTGAGCAGTGGTATAGTTATCAATCCCATTTACCGGCTCTGGTTGGGACCTTTTGTGGCGTAGCAGCGCTGTTCATATTTGGCGCGGGCGCTTTTATTTTACCGGCGCTGATCGCTTCAGTGTGTTTGTTGCTGGTCTTTAAAAGTAGCATTAAACAAGGCGAGAATCAGGAGGTGTGTCAATGAGTTTGGATTTTTTAATTCCATTATATGTAATCCTGGTAGTTGCTGCCGCTACATTCCTGACCCGATTTTTGCCCTTTGCTCTTTTTGGTGGGGGGAAGGAAGTGCCAGCTCTGGTTAAAAGCCTGGGCGATTTACTACCGCCGGCAGTTATTGCCATTCTGGTTGTTTATT
Organism: Bacillota bacterium; assembly: GCA_018903255.1. Classification (GTDB taxonomy): domain Bacteria; phylum Bacillota; class Clostridia; order Eubacteriales; family Eubacteriaceae; genus Acetobacterium. Next base: position 14,642 of record JAHIQT010000004.1, read on the forward strand.
GCTTAAAAGGAGTTAGTTTGATGGTAGCCCCGCATGGGTTCCCGGAGTTTATTTCGGTCGGGATTGTGGCCTTGCTCCACATCTGGAAGCGCAACAACCTGTTAAGCATTGGCGGGGGAACCTTACTGTATATGGTATTGGTGCAGATGGTGTTTGTCTAGTTGGGAAAAAAGGGTGAACCAGATGAAAAGAGGTCATGATGTTTAAAATCGGTGAGTTTTCTAAATTAACCCAGGTATCGATTCGGATGCTCCGTTATTATGATGAAAATGACTTGCTCAAACCAGCCCAGACAGATCCTTTTAGCGGTTATCGCCTTTATTCGGTGGAGCAAATTCCGCGGCTGCAAAAGATTATCTTCTTACGAGATATTGGCTATACGGTTTCTGAGATCGCGGTTGCACTGAATCATTGGAGCGGCGATTTTATGGCCGATCAATTAAAAAACAAACAAATGGAAGTAGAACGTTTGCTGGAAGAAGAACAAGAAAAGCTGCGCAGAATAAAAACGGCTTTGGACAGTATTAAAAAAGATGAAGTCAACATCCGTTATAACTTTACCATTAAACAGATCTCTTCATACCCGGTTATTTCACTGCGACGGGTGATACCAAATTATTTTTGTGAGGGGCTGCTGTGGCAAGAACTGACAGAATTAATAAAACAGACAAAAATTAATTTACCAGTAAGGCAACAGTGCTTTGCCGTTTACCATGATAATGAATGTAAGGAAGTCGATGTCGATGTGGAGGTCTGTGTGGTGACTGCGAAGGCTGTGGAGGTTGATGAACCGCTGTACTTTCGAAGAACCGAAGCGGTGGAGATGATGGCCAGCACGATGGTTTATGGTCCCTACGAAAATATCTCGGCAGCCTATCGCTCCCTGGCCTATTGGCTGACTGAACATGCCGGCTTTAAAATGAGAGGAAAGGATAGACAAATCTGTCACCGGGGACCCTGGAATGAAGAAAATCCGGCCCATTATCTGACCGAAATTCAGATTGAACTGGAGAAAACGTGAGACCTTAAGCAAGTAATCTGTCACGAAAACTTTTAACAGTCGATTAATCTAGCGGCTGTTTTTTTTGTTGACTCTGACATGGTGTCAGGGTCTAGAATAAGGATATAATAAAATTATGGAGGTAAGTAAATGGAACAAGGCTATGTAAAACCAATTGGCACCATTCATGTTCAGGGTGAGGAGATCTTTATTGAACTGGAAGAGTCCTATCGTGAAGGACTAGAAGGACTGGATGGGTTTTCTCACATCAATGTTTTCTGGTGGTTTAGTGAGTTTGATAATGAAGCGGCCAGGCAGGTTCTCTCCGGCCCCCAGCCCTATAAGCAGGCCCCGGAGGTGATGGGGGTATTTGCCACTCGATCTCCGATTCGGCCCAATCCCATTGCCTTAACCCCGGTTTCGGTGCTGGCGATCGACTATCAAAAGGGTATTATAAAGATTCCCTACATTGACGCCAATGATGGCACCCCGGTGCTGGATATCAAACCTTATACCCCGAGTTTGGATCGGGTAGAAAATCCCAAGGTGCCGAGCTGGTGCGATCATTGGCCTAAAAGTGTTGAAGGGTCTGGGGATTTTAATTGGGAGGATGAGTTTAACTTTTAGGATTAGAAATAAGCACTTCAGCCAAGGTATTTTGCTGAAGTGCTTATTTTTATTTATCATCGATGGGGATTTAAACGTATAAGTTTTTCTAATGGTGACTTAAAAAAAAGTAATTAGATGAAAAGTTAGGTCTATGTTATACTTCCACTCAATCAATCAAAAGTAAATAGGGTGAAGGAGGTGGTCATGGATTTGAATAGTAAAATTGTATCGATGTTTTGTATTCGATGCAGCAAAGAATTGGCAATTGACGATTATTATCTGGGCTGTCCAAAATGCCTGAAGGAAAATGAAGTGTCAAATGTATCTTTTGTGTACAATAGTGAAATTTTTTTTTGTGATCGATCACAAATTGGTATGAAGAAATACCGCGATTGGCTGCCATATGATGACTTTCCCTATCTTGGAGAGGGTGATACGCCATTGGTTCAGGTGGCAATGGCTGAATTGGAAACAGCTTTGTCAGTGTTTCTTAAATGTGAACACCAAAATCCATCAGGTTCGCACAAAGATCGAATGAATCCATTGATTGTTAAACGGGCCAAAGAATTGGGAATGGCGGGAGTCATTGCAGCATCAAGTGGTAACGAAGGGGTTTCCCTGGCGCTGTATGCTGCTAGTGCAGGGCTGAAATGCGAAATCGTATCAACAAAAACCATTAATTCAATTTGGAAAAATGCGATTTTATCAACCGGAGCCCAGCTAATTCTGACTGAAACCCCTGATGATCGACTTGTTTATATTAAAGAACGAATAAAAACCGGTCAAACATACTCAGCCACTAATATTCTTGAGATACCATCTGGTAGCAGTAGTTTTGGCATCCAGGGATATAAAACAATTTCTTATGAGATTATTGAGCAGATGAATGGAGAGATTCCGGATTATGTCTTTGTGCCGGTATCCCGGGGTGATCTTCTGTATGGTATCTATGAAGGCTTCGTTGATCTAAAAAACATGAAAATCATTGCGACAATACCAAAACTGGTGGCGGTTGAACCTTTTGAACGGCTGAGTAGCGTCTTAAGAGGAAGTGATTATAAACAACGATTTATCGGAGATTCTCGTCTGACCTCGTCAATTGGTGGGGCGACAGTTACCTATCAGGCCAGGCAGGCCCTTCAAAATAGCGATGGATTTGCAATTGAGCTGGCTCAATATGAGATCATGAATGCGGTTTATGAGATGGCAAGAAAAGGCTTTTATCTTGAGACATCAGCCGCCATTCTTTATGGGGCATTAAAAAAATCATGTGTTGAAAAAGCCCTTGAGCCCGGCTCTAAAGTGGTATTGGTTTCGACATCCCATGGATTTAAAAATGATCTGAATTATTATCAGTCGCTCGAGAGTTAGACATCGACAACAACTATTTAAAATGCTATACTGATAAAAATACAATCACAAAAACTGAATAACTATTTCGCGACAAGTTCCTATGGAATAATAGAGAAATCGGTGCGAATCCGATACGATCCCGTCACTGTAATAGGGAGTCTGGATTGTCAACACTTTTTTAGACAACTTATTTGTGGGCTAATTTCCGATATACGGCTGGTGTGAGATACCCTAATGATGAGTGAATCCGAATGTTGTTATACCAGTTGACATAATCGGCCAGCATAAGATTTAAATATTC
>JAHIQT010000005.1 GCA_018903255.1 Bacillota bacterium
GAATCAGGTCATAATAATCAGAAAAAATATGCTGTAAAATACTCATGCTTTAATTTTACAACAAATCAAAGATAAAGAAAACCAAAAAACCCCTCAAGATTGAGGGGCAGGGGTGTTGACGTGCCGTAGGCACTTTTTTAAATAAAATAGTTTATCGGATTGGTCTTATATAAAGCGAAAACGATAAGCAAGGAATGATCAGACCTGATCGGTTGTAATCAGGTTGCCTGATTTTCGCAGCTAAAGCGGGCGTAGCGCTGAATGACTTTTTCGGCAGTTTTAACCCCGTCCACCGCCGAAGACATAATCCCGCCAGCGTAACCGGCACCCTCGCCCATCGGGTAGAGCCCGGCAATATTGGCAAGATGGTCATCATTGCGGTTGATCCGAACGGGAGAAGAGCTGCGGGTTTCAACCCCGGTCATGACGCTGTCGGCCATCGCAAAACCGGCAATCTTTTGATCAAAATGAAGCAGCGCTTCCTTCATGGTAGCGACCACATAATCAGGCAGGCAGTCTTTTAACTGAGCCAGCCTGAGGCCTGGAGTATAAGACGGCTTGACCCGACCCCAGTGGCTACTCGGTCGATCTGCTAGAAAATCGCCCACTAACTGAGCTGGCGCCTGGTAATTTCGGCCTCCCAGGGCAAAGGCCAGGCCTTCCCAGTGTCGCTGAAAGGCCACCCCGGCCAGCGGATGACTGTCGCCGAAATCTTCGGGTTGAACCCCGACCAGTAAGGCGGCATTGGCATTTTCGCCATCCCGTCGGTGTTCGCTCATGCCGTTGGTGACGACGCCATTTGCTTCTGAGGCAGCGGCTACGACATAGCCGCCGGGACACATGCAGAAGGTATAGGCAGACCGTCCGTTGGGAGAATGATAAGAAAGTTTATAATCGGCTGCTCCTAACCCCGCAGTGCCGGCGGCGGCTCCATATTGGGCACTGTTGATGAGAGGTTGGGGATGCTCAATTCGAACGCCAATGGAAAAGGCTTTCGGGGTCATCGTGACGCCTCGCTCGTGCAGAGTCGCAAAGGTATCCCGGGCACTATGACCGATTCCCAGCAGGGCGACCTGGCAGGACAGGGTTTCCTGTTCATTAATGACCAATCCGGTGAGTTGGTCGTCTTCGATCAGAAAATCAGTGACCCGGGCGTGAAATCGCACCTCGCCTCCACTTTTAATAATTTCCTGACGGAGGCTCTTGACCGTTTCCCGCAGCAGATCGGTGCCGATATGGGGTTTGCTGAGATAGAGGATTTCATCGGGAGCGCCAGCTTCAATAAATGCTTCCAGAATACTCCGGCAACGGGGATCATTGATCAGGGTGGTCAGTTTGCCATCGGAAAAGGTTCCGGCACCACCTTCCCCGAATTGGACATTACTCTCCGGATCCAACTGACCGGTTTGCCAGAAGGTATCAATTTTGGCGGCGCGGACATCGACTGCATCGCCCCGTTCAAGAATAATCGGAGCATATCCATTTCTAGCCAATATCAGACCAGCAAAAAGACCAGCGGGACCCAGACCAATGATCACCGGTCGGTGCTCCAAGCTGATATTCCCTGGTGTCACTGCTTGATAAGATAAATCTGGACTGGCGGTAATGCCGAATTTAGCACATTTTTTTAGACAGGCTGCCTCATTTTTAAGGCTGGCATCGACTGTATAGACATAGGTCAGGGCATTTTTTTTCCGGGCATCAATGGATTTTTTAAATATCTGAAAGGTGATTAAGTCTTTGGAATTAATTTTAAGTTTCGACACAATCGCTTTTTCTAAGGCCTCTTTTTCAATAGCATTATTTTTAGCCTGCTGGATTTGTAGTTTTAAATTGGGAATTCGAATCATCCGATCCTCCTGTGGTGTTATTTTGATGGAAACCATTATAACATGGCTTTCGTCAAAATTATAAAAAAAATACTAAGCAGTGATAATACACTTAGAGAACAGCGAGATGGGCTTCTTGAGGGTCAGTGGTGCGTGGTAAAAGTCCAGTTAAAGGTCAAAAAAACGCTGAGAATCTCACAAAATAGTTGACAAGGAAGCAGAAAAGTGTATAATTCAAAACATAGGAGTAAGTATTCACTCCGCTAGGAGGGGAAGCATGGAAAAATCTTTGATAAAAAGGCATGAAAGCATTATCGTCTCAACGATCCAGACCTTAAATGAGGTTGGTCTTCAAAATCTATCTACAAAACTGATTGCCAAGCAGGAAGGTGTTTCAGAAGGAACGCTATTTCGTCATTTTAAGACGAAAACCGAGATTATGTTGGCAGTAGTCGATCATTTTTCTCAGTATGACAATGCGATCATTGAAACCTGCAGTCAAAAGAACTTTTCACCATTGGAGGCAATACGTTATTTTTATAACGCCTATGCCGAATATTATCAGAACTATCCGGAAATAACAGCGGTGGTTCAAGCTTATGACAGTCTGATGTGTGATGTCGAACTGACCGAAAAAGTCAGTTCAATTATATATAAGCGATCAGAGTTTATTATTAGAACGATTCAAGCAGCGATCGATCAGAAGCATATCTGCACAAATATTGATCCGACGATGCTTGAAAATATTCTCACCGGCGGCAGCAAGGAGATTTGTTTGAAATGGCGAATCGAAAAATATTCGTTTTCGATTAAAGAAAAGACCGCCGCAATGGTCGAATTAATTTTAAACGGCTGTATGAAAAATTGAGATAAGGAGGGACGCCATTGGCAGAGCAATATATGAATGACCCGATGCAGGAAGTATTCATTTTTGAAACATCCCAGCAATTGGAACAAATGGAACAGTCTGTGATAAAGACCGAGGCACTAGGCAGCTATCCCAGCGAAACGATTAATGAAATATTTCGAATCATGCATACCATCAAAAGCTCAGCGGCGATGATGCTGATTAATAACATGTCAATACTGGCTCATACCACCGAAGATATGTTTTACTTTATCCGGGAAGAAAAGCCTGCGGTTATCGATGTATCAACCCTATCAGACCTGGTGTTTGAGGGCATCGACTTTATGAAGCAGGAACTGGAAAAAATAAAAGCGGGAGCAGAAGCCGACGGTAATCCAGAAATTTTGACTGACAAGATTAAGGAACATCTCAAGCAGCTCAAAGCGAATAATAATCTGACCGATTCCCAGGTTATCAATAATGAACCGGTAAAAGAAAAATATTATATCAGCTCTAATAAGGCGGCAAAAATCAGTGAACCCAAAAGCTATCAGGCTGTTTTGCAATTTGATGAAGATTGCGGGATGGAAAACATCCGGGCTTTTACCGTATTACATAATCTACAGGAGATCACCGAAGCTTTTAGAAGCACCCCGGAGGACGTCATCAACGATCCAGACTGTGTCGAGACCATTAAACGCGATGGTTTTATTTTACAAATTAACACCCCGGAGCCCAAAGAGAAATTGGAAGCTTTCTTTCACAGCATGGCATTTATTGATCAGATCGAAATTGTTGAGTTGGATAAGACCCGAGAAATACAAGAAGAAATCTGTGGTCTTCTTTCAGAGGATACCATTAGTGTTCCCCAATCCAAAGAGGCCTTAACAGCATGTCTTACCAACAAAGAGGCAGTAGTAAATAATGGTAATCAAAGCCAGAGCATGATTTCGGTTAGTGTTGAAAAGCTCGATAAATTGATGAATCTAGTCGGTGAGATGGTTATTTCAGAAGCGATGGTTACCCAAAACCCCGATCTTAAGGGTTTGGTTCTTGATAATTTTAGTAAATCTGCCCGGCAGCTCAAAAAAATCACCAACGAACTTCAGGATATGGTGATGTCCATTCGGATGGTGCCCCTGGGACCGACTTTTTTTAAAATGAACCGGATTGTCCGTGATATCAGCAAAAAGCTTGGCAAAGAAATTAACCTTGAAATCCTCGGTGAAGAAACCGAGGTAGATAAGAATATCATTGAGCAGATCGGTGATCCGATGATGCATATCGTCAGGAATTCAGCCGATCATGGGATTGAAGCCGTTGAGACCCGGATCCGCCAGGGAAAACCCCGGATCGGTACCATCACCCTGGAGGCTAAGAACGCTGGCGGTGAGGTGTTGATCATCATCCGCGATGATGGCAAGGGCTTGAGCCGCGATGGTATCTTACAAAAAGCCCTGGAAAATGGGCTGGTCGGCGATGAAGCCGCCAATATGACCGACACCGAAGTGTTCAACCTGATTTTTTTACCCGGCTTTTCGACCAAGGATGCGGTGACTGAGTTTTCTGGTCGGGGGGTTGGCATGGATGTGGTAGCCAAGAATATTGAAGCGGTCGGCGGCAACATTCTGGTCGAAAGTGTGGAAGGCCAAGGAACCACGATTACCCTGAAAATTCCGCTGACCCTGGCGATCATTGAAGGGATGAATATCCGGGTCGGTGAAAGCTGTTATACCCTGCCAATTATGTCGATCAAAGAATCTTTTATTCCCAAAGCTGAGGAGGTCTTCCGAGACACGGATCAGAATGAGATGATCATGATTCGGGGCAAGTGTTATCCGATTATGCGCCTTAAAGAACACTATAAGGTTAAAACTGGGGCAACTGCGATCGAGGACGGCATTTTGATTATGCTGGAGGGGGAAACCAAAACGACCTGCCTTTTTGCCGATGAATTATTGGGTGAGCAGCAGGTCGTGGTAAAAACCCTGCCGAGGTATATTCGGCGGATGAAAAAAATTCAGGGTCTGGCTGGTTGTACCCTGTTGGGGGATGGTAATATCAGTCTGATTCTTGATGTTAATGGGCTGATTCAGAAACGGCTCAAAAATTAACGAGGAGGCGAAACGATGGCAGAAGCGTTTGATGAATTTGATGAACTGGAGCTGGAAGAAGATGATGAGACCGAAGAGGGGAAATATTTAACCTTTAATCTGGACAATGAAACCTATGGTCTGGAAATCACTTACGTCACCGAAATAATCGGAATCCAGAAAATAACTGAGGTACCGGAGCTACCGGAATATGTCAAAGGGATTATGAGTCTCCGCGGACAGATTATTCCAGTGGTCGATGTGCGGCTACGGTTTAGCAAACCGGAACGGGAGTACGATGAGCGAACCTGTGTGATCGTGGTTGAGATTTCTGATATTATGGTGGGGTTGATCGTTGATGGTGTTGCCGAGGTAGTTGCCATTCCCGAAGAAGAAATTGTTCCTCATCCGGATTTGAACGAAACTGATGAGCAACAATTTGTCAGAGGAATCGGAAAAGTGGGAACAGCAGTTAAACTTATTCTGGATTGTCAGAAACTGCTTGAGGATGATGAAATGGAAAATCACAATCAGGAAGCCTGATTAAAAATAAAATAAAACCTTGATGGAGGAAACGCAAAATGGAATTTTTTAGAAACCTTAAAATAAAACAAAAGTTAATCACCTGTTTTATTTTGTTGGCAGCGGTCACCGGGATTGTGGGAGTCTTTGGCATCTATACCATGAATGACATCAATACCCAATCGGAAAATATGTATCATAACAATCTGGTTCCGTCTCAAAAGCTGGCCAGCATTCAAGCGGCAATGCAAGACATTCGAGCCAATCAGCTGCTAGCCGTTTACGAACGCAATCCCGGTACCCTGCAAACCCGTCTGGATGCCATTAATGCGGCGGTAGAAAGTGATAATGTTCTGCTAAAAGAGTATGAAGCCACCATCCAGGATGATGAAAACAAGGCTCTGTATAATACCCTGAGCGACAGCCTGGTCTCCTACCGGGATTTGCGTAATGCCAATCTAGAACAGGTCAAAGCCCAGAAATATGATGAAGCAATGGTGGGACTCGGTGCGGTAACCCAGGCGCGCCTAGCTGTTGACAAAGATCTACAAGCCCTGATTGATTATAATACCAAGCTTTCGGAAGAAATTTTAGCTGAGAATACCGCCGAATTTAGAAGCCGGAGCACGGCCATGATTATTCTCATTGTTGTCGGTATTGGATTGGCCGTGGGACTCGGATTGATGATCGCCAATATGATCAGCAAGCCCTTACGACGAATGGTTGATTCCGCTGAGGAAATCGCTAATGGAAATTTGGATGTGGCAGTAAAAGTCGACAGTCGCGATGAAGTCGGTGAGTTGGGATTAGCCTTTATCAAAATGACTGATCATATTAATGAAATTATGACCAATATTGACTCAGCTGCTGAACAGGTCGCCGCAGGTTCTAAACAGATTGCTGATTCCAGCATGGGCTTGTCTCAGGGTGCTACCGAGCAGGCCAGCTCGATTGAACAACTGACCGCCTCGATCGAAGAAATTTCTTCACAGACCCGCCTTAACGCCGATAATGCCAGCGAAGCCAATGAATTGGCCGAACTCACCAGAGAAAACGCCGTTCAGGGAAATAATGAAATGAAACGGATGCTGGAATCGATGGAAGAAATCAATGAATCCTCAGCGAATATTTCAAAAATCATCAAAGTCATTGATGAGATTGCCTTCCAAACAAATATACTAGCCTTAAATGCTGCCGTTGAAGCAGCCCGAGCCCGACAACACGGTAAAGGATTTGCAGTGGTTGCCGAAGAGGTCAGAAACCTGGCTGCGCGATCGGCCGATGCGGCCAAAGAAACCACCCGGATGATTGAAGGATCGATTAAAAAGGTCGACGATGGTACAAAAATAGCCACCACCACCGCGGCGGCACTCAATAAGATTGTTGACGATGTAGCAAAGGTTTCAGGCATTGTCGGGAACATTGCCTCAGCTTCGAACGAACAGGCGATTGGTATTTCGCAGATCAACCAGGGCATTATGCAGGTGTCCGAAGTCGTTCAAATGAACTCTGCAACCTCAGAAGAAAGTGCCGCCGCCAGCGAAGAGCTATCCAGTCAGGCCGTATTACTAAGAGAACAAGCAGCCCGGTTTACCTTAAAAAAAACCAGCCGCTATGCTTACCGGGAAGTTGATGAGCCAATAAATGCCAGTCGCACCAACCGCAGCGAGCCAGCGAACAATCCGGTCTCAAAACCAACTAGAATCGCCTTGACCGACAATGAATTTGGAAAATACTGAGCTTAAAAACCTGGAATCGGTATAAAAAAATAATTTATTAGGGTTATCTAATTAGTAAAGCCCAAACGTCAGTACAGCCGGAAAATCAAACCGTTGTCCCGCTAATCAGATTACTGGTGGGGGATGACGGTTTTTGAGGGGCAGAAAGGATCAGAAAAATTGCCAAAGAAAAATCAGATCAGCGTTCTCATTGTTGATGGCAACGCGTCCTTTCGGGAAATGTCAGCCCGTAGACTGTCAGCTGATCCGCAGATTGATGTGGTCGCTACCGCAAGTGACGCCTTTGAGGCCCGGGATAAAATTCTCAGACATGATGTCGATCTGATTGTCTGCGAGGCAGAAATGCCAAAAATGAATGGTCTTGAATTTATTAAGCGGCTGCTACCCCAATATCCTCTGCCAGTGGTGATTATCAGCACCAATCCTCAGAACGGCGTTGAAGCCAGAAAAGTCGGGGCGCAGGATTTTGTCGAAAAACCAAATCCCCGATCATCAAAAACCAGTGCCGATTTTTTTCTTGAGCTGGCCATGAAGATCCGCTTGGCAGCCAAAACGAGACGTCCTGGGGGTAATTTAGCTGAACCAGAAGCTTGCAATAATCATAGCCGGCAATTATCTGGCAATGGGCGGTCTTCAGACCGGCTCATTGCCATTGGCGCGTCTACCGGCGGAACCGAAGCGATCTATCATATTTTGAAAAATTTACGATCGGATTGCCCGGGTATTCTGATTGTTCAGCATATTCCACCGGTATTTTCAAAAATGTTTGCCGAAAGACTGGACACCCAAACATCTTTGCGCTGCAAGGAAGCTCAATCTGGGGATTATCTGGAATCGGGAAGGGTATATATTGCTCCAGGAGATCAGCATATGCGGATTAAACGGATTGGCCAAAAATATCGTATCGAAGTATTTGCCGGGGAAAAAGTTAATGGGCACTGCCCTTCAGTCGACACGCTTTTTGATTCGGTAGCCCGAGAAGCCAGCCATCGGGCAATTGGGGTGTTACTGACAGGGATGGGAAATGATGGCGCCAGAGGGCTCCTGAATATCCGCCGTAACGGCGGCTATACGATTGGTCAGGATGAGGCATCCTCGGTGGTTTATGGGATGAACAAGGTGGCCTTTAATATCGGCGCCGTTTCGATTCAGTCAGCTCTGGAGAATATTCATCATTGCATTCTATCAGCATTAAAGGAATAGGTGAAGCGATGACAAAAATTATCGGAATCGGCGAAATGGCCATTTCCAACAAATTAAACGATAAGATTAAGACCTTTGCCTTAGGCTCATGTCTAGGGATCACGGCCTATTCCCCGATTCGAAAGGTCGGGGGGATTATCCATATAGCGCTACCCCGACCGGCTCGGATGGAGGATGCCATTGAACGCTATTGTTATTATGCCAGCACCGGATTGCCTTATTTTATTGAGCAGTTTTCCAGTCAGTACGGGTGTATAAAAAGTGAATTGGTGATCCGGATTTTTGGTGGTGCTGAATCGATGCGTAAAAACGACACCTTTAACGTCGGTCAACATAACCTGGAAATTACGAAAATAATTCTCAAGGAAATGAATTTAGGTATTCAATATGCTGAAACTGGCGCCAGAGTCAGCCGTACCATTGAACTGGAGGTTGGCAGTGGCGATATCAACATCTGGCATCAAAAGATGATTATCTAAAGGCGGCGGAATCCCGGTAGTTTTGAATTAACGAGCACATTCAAAAAGAGAGCAACAACATGCTAAAGGAGAAGGGATTGAATACTGAAGAGAATTGCATCAAAGCGTTTGATGCCATATCAGTTGGTGTGGTGATGATAGATGAAAATGCAAAGGTCACCAAAGTCAATCGTCCATTGCTGAACTATTTCAACCGAAAAAGGACAGACTTTATTGGAAAGCAATTTGGCGATGCGGTCCAATGCAAGAGCAGCCGTTTAAATAAACTAGGTTGCGGTTTTGACCCAAGCTGTGAGTTCTGCGAACTGAGAAATGCGGTTATTAAGATTCTGGAATGCGAAGATGAACCGATTAAAATTGAATTCAAGAAAAGCATTTTTGTCGATGATGAGGAAAATGATTATTGGTTTCGGGTTAGCATTGCCCCGCTGATTCGAGAGGATAAAAGAAATGCAATGGTGACCTTTGTCGATATTACCGAGCGAAAAAACAGAGAGCTGTCACTGGAACAGTCCCGGGATTATTATTACCGGATGTTTGAAAACTTTCCCACCCTGATCTGGAAAACGGATCTGGAAGGAAATGTGGTTTACTTTAACCGCAGCTGGTCGCTGTTTACCGGCAAGCAAAATGAAGACTATCTGGGAATCAAGTGGCTTGATCTGATTCATCCGGAGGATCGAAAAATATATCAAAAAATGA
>JAHIQT010000094.1 GCA_018903255.1 Bacillota bacterium
ATGGGCTTTGGCGGCATGGATCTGACCCCCTTGGTGGATTTATGCGCCAGTCTGAAGGTTCCCTACACAATCAAAAAAACCGCCATTGGGCCGATCGTATTTGAAGAACGACAGGAAAAAAATCCCTGTTCATTGTGTGCCCGAATGAAACGCGGCGCCCTTCATGATCTGGCCATTGAACGCGGCTGTCGAACCATCGCCCTGGGTCACCACGCCGATGATGCGATTGAGACCTTTTTTCTTAGCCTCTTTTACGAAGGCCGGATCAACACCTTTTCACCGGTTACCTATCTGGATCGAAAAGACATCACCCTGATCCGTCCCTTAATTTTTGTTAAGGAACGGGACATTATCGGCGACCCGGAAATAAAAGCGTTACCGATCATCCAAAGCACCTGTCCGGCCAATGGCTATACCAAACGGCAAGACATCAAAAACATGATTAAAAATCTCCGCAAAACCATCCCAGATCTGGATGATCGAGTTTTGGGAGCTATCCAAAACAAGGAACAACTAAATCTGTGGTTTTAAAGAATTTTTAATGATTTTTTATTATAGTAAGATTAAGAAAGCAGGTACGAAAATGAATGAGAAAATACTCGTTGTCGATGATGAAGCGTCGATTGTTGATTTAATAAAACTGGAACTGGAATTTGAAGGTTATCAGGTGGAAACGGCCAGCGATGGCGTTGAAGCCGTCGAAAAAGCATTGGAGATCCACCCGGATCTGATCGTGCTGGATATTATGCTGCCAAAGAAAAACGGTTATGATGTCTGTCGGGAGCTTTCTCCTCAATTGGGTGTTCCGATTATCCTCTTAACTGCTAAAACCGATATTATTGACAAGGTTTTAGGACTGGAGTTGGGAGCGGATGACTACCTGACCAAACCCTTTGACAACCGCGAGCTGTTAGCCCGGATCAAAGCCCACCTGCGACGTTCAAACATTACCATTGAGCCCCAAAAACAGGAGTCGCTGCTAAAAAATGGCGACTTGAGCATTTATGCCGATGAACGGATGGTGATGCTGGATGGCAAAGAAATCCATCTCACGCCCAAAGAATTTGAATTGCTCTTTTTGCTAGCCTCCAATCTGGAGCAGGTTTTTCCACGCGATACCCTACTTGAAAAAATCTGGGGCTATGATTATTATGGTGATACCCGAACGGTTGATATGCACGTTCAGCGAATCCGCCGTAAAATTGACACCCAGGGCAATAAATACATCCAGACTGTTTTTGGAATTGGATATAAGATGAGGAAACTTTAATGCAACTAAGCTATCGGGTTCGCATGATCTTATACAACATCCTTCTTTTTGCTTTTGCATTTTTGATTGTTGTATTTTGTGTTTTTCAGGGAACCTCCTACTACTATATCAATCAAACAAAAGATACCTTGCAGAAAACAGCCCAGGACTCCACCTTGTTTATCAGTCAGGAATTGAAGAATGTCCAGAGTTCTGATTCCCTTAAGAACAGATTTAACGCCAATAGTCTTTATCTTGCAAAAAGCATCGCTGAAAACAAGAATCATCGAGTCATGCTGTTTGATACCGAAGGAAACCGCATTGCTGACTCTGTTGAAGAAATAACGATTCATAATACACTAAAAACAGAGGTTGATCTTGCTTTAACAGAAAACGCGCCAGTGTTTACTTTAAAATCTATTAATGATGCCCGAATGGCCTATTTTGCGGCTCCCGTTATTATTGATAATACGGTGGTTGGTTACATTGGTTTTATTTATTCAATGCGCGAAATGGACACATTTTTACGGGTAGCCGGGATTCTCTTTGGGATTGGCGGGGTACTTGGTCTGATGGTACTCGTTTTCGTGACGATGACCTTTTCCAAACATTTTTTTCAACCGATTAAAGATTTAACCAAGATCTCTAATGAAATTAATAATGGCAATTATAATTTAACCATTTATTATAAGCACACCGACGAGATCGGGGATCTGACCCATGCCTTTAATAGCATGGTTACCAATATCAACAATGTCATCCTGCAGCTTGAATCAGAACGAAAACGACTGGCCGGGGTCTTGGCTTCAATCGATGATGGCCTCTTGGCGATTGATAAAAACGGCAATATTATCACTTCAAACTCTTATATCAAGACTTATTTTAACGTCAGCAATCCCAAGACGATTTATGATTTTCAATATCAATCTTTTTTGCGGGATATTTTTGATAGCCTCAAAAATGGCAAAGACCATATTTCTGAAGAAATTGACTGCAACAACCGGAATCTGCTGCTAATTGGCAGTCCCATCCGCGAAAAGGGATTCGAAGAAAACTACATGATCATCATCCGTAATATGACCGCTGCCCGGCATATTCAGGAAGAACAGCGGAAATTTATCAGCAGTGTTTCTCACGAATTGCGCACCCCCCTGACCACCATTATCGGTTATACCGATATGCTCACCCGAAGACAGGTGGCCGATCCGGAAATTATTAACCGCTCGCTGAACACCATTAATCGCGAGGGACATCGGCTATTGCGCTTGGTTGATAATCTTCTGAATGTCAACAAATTTGATAAGGCTGAATTTGATTTCAAAAAAACAAACCTGAATATTGTTCTGCTACTATCTGAAGTAGTTGAACAAATGCAGATAAAGGCCAGCCAATCGGATGTTGTGATCAACTATGTGTCAGATGAACTCCCCGAAATTCTCGGCGATTATGACCGGCTCCAGCAGGTCTTCATCAACATCATTCATAATGCCATCAAATATTCAAACCGCGGCGATATCATTGATGTCATATCTGCGATTGAGGATAATCATATTGTCGTCTCAATCCGCGATTATGGTCCGGGTATTTCAGAAATTGAACAAAAACGAATTTTCAATGCTTTTTATCGGGTTGAAGAGGATCGTTCGCGAGGTTATGATGAAGGTGGCTCCGGCTTGGGTCTTTATATTGTTAAACAGATTGTCGAAAAACACGATGGAAAAATTGATATCGTCAGCCAGGTTGGTGAAGGAACCAATATTATTGTAACCCTTCCGATTTTGTCCGTCTTAATCTATGGAGGTGAAGCCGATGAAAATAATAAATAATAAAT
Source organism: Bacillota bacterium (assembly GCA_018903255.1). Classification (GTDB taxonomy): domain Bacteria; phylum Bacillota; class Clostridia; order Eubacteriales; family Eubacteriaceae; genus Acetobacterium. The sequence goes on from JAHIQT010000094.1 coordinate 3,081, forward strand.
TACTTATCTGTTTTTTTATACTATTGACCTTGCTCACCACCAGTGGTTGTCAGAATCTCTTTATTCCCATGAATATGCCGGTTGTTTTGCGAAATAATCCGGCTTCAAACGAGCCCTTACCACCGCAAATCAGCATCCAATCTTATACCATGGTTTCCCCCGGGATGGTTCAGGATATTACCAATAGCGGGAATAATCTGATCCTCTTCACGTATGGCACCACCCATAATATTGACACCTACAATACTGAAACAATGCAGTTGTCTTCCTTTGTCAATTCTGATAAAAGAGCATTGAGTGCCCTCTATGATACCTTTGATACCGGCATCTATTATGCCGAAAAATTGATTGACCCGATAACTGGCAGTATCGGCACCCAGATAATCTGGTCGGATGTCAATAAAAACACCACCCGGGTGATTTCCCAACCTGAAGAAAATGTCATTCAACACTTTGCTATGGGAGATTCCGGCCAGGTAGTCTATGCCAATAACAATAATCAAATTGTTATGGCCGACAGCGAAGGCAATCGCCAGATTTATAAGGTTCTTAACAACTATAACATTCTGGCTGTTGACTTTATTAATAAAGAAAAACTGATTGTCTTTTTGGCTACCGACCCCCAAAATGAAGAGCGCACGAATCTATACTATACCAAGATTAATGATAATTCTTCAGAATTGTCTGCCACCCTGATTGCTGACAATGTCAATAGTTTTGACATTAATGATTTAAACAATCAAGTTGTTTTTGTAAAAAATGGCGGTGATAGCCAAACGATCCGGATCTGGGATACCAATGCGGCAAACGCCAGCATTATCGCCAACGGTTCTTATGGGTCTGTCCACTTTACGCCAAACGGTGAACGGGTCATCTTTACTCAAACAACGCCAAATTCTGATACGCAGTCCCGGTCAATCTGGATCATCGATGTCAATGGTAAAAATCCCCTCCAACTGACCGCGCCGCTAGGCATTAATTCAGAGATCATCTGTCACCCTTACAAATCAGTACTTTTTTTCTCAGTCGAAAAAAGTTCAAACAGCATCAACTCAACAGATGATCACACCCTATCCCAAACCTATCAACTCACCTATAGAATTGACTAACCCCTACATCTCAAAAAAACGATCGCTATCTAAAAGATAGCGATCGTTTTTTACTTGCTGGTTGTTATTTGCTGGTCATTCAGATTTTTTACATCATCTGAACGCGACCCTGATAGACAACCCCACGTTTGGGATCTACTGAAATCAGTTTGCCATGTTCTAGCGTTTCTAGCGCTTTAACAACATTGACAATAACCGGAATATCATAATGAAGTCCGGCAATCGCTCCTTCTGAGCTGAGTCCGCCTTCTTCGGTAATAATTGCCGATGCCAGCGGTAAAATTTGATTGACCTCTGGTGTCAAGGTTTTTACCACTAAGATATCGCCTTCCTGAAAATCATCCAGATTAGCCGAGGTAATGAGTTTCGCAAGGCCGGTTACTGGTTTTTTACCAATCCCAACACCATTAATAATGGCATTCCCAACCGTATGAACCTTGATCATATTGGTATTTCCCTGAACACCCAGGGGCACTCCAGCGGCAACGATGGCCAGATCACCAAATTGGATATATCCCTGTTCAACTGCCTTTTTTACTGCATCCATAATCATCGTGTCCGTGTCGCCAAATTCCGGCGTATAAATACAGTTGACACCCCAAACCAAAGCGAGCCGGCGAATCGTTGTAACCTTATCGGTAACTGCCAGAATTCCGCAATCCGGGCGATATTTGGAGATCATCCGGGCAGTGTGTCCAGACGAAGTAGCGGCGATGATGGTTTGCGCATTAAGCTGCTCAGATATCTGGCATGCCCCTTCGCTGACAGCATTGGTAATGGTCAGCTCGCCATGATCCGGTTTCTTTCGACGGGCATATTCTTCTGAATCTTCGCTTTTAACGACAATATTAAACATCGTTATCACGGATTCCACCGGATAGGATCCCGCTGCAGTTTCACCGGATAGCATCACGGCGTCAGTTCCATCAAACACGGCGTTGGCGACATCGCCCACTTCAGCCCGGGTCGGTCTGGGGTTACGCATCATCGAATCCAGCATTTGGGTAGCGGTAATGACCGGTTTACCGACAAGGTTGCATTTTCTGATAATGCTCTTTTGAACCAATGGTACATCTTCGGCAGGTATTTCTACCCCCAGGTCACCTCTGGCGACCATAATTCCATCCGACACATTAAGAATCCGGTCGATATTCTCAACACCTTCCTGATTCTCAATTTTAGAAATGATGTCGATCCGATCTCCGCCATTGCGTTCCAGAACCTTTCTGATTTCTAAGACATCATGGGGCTTTCTGACAAAAGATGCCGCTATATAGTCAACTTTTTGTTGGACTCCAAAAATAATATCGCTGCGGTCTTTTTCTGTTAAAGCCGGTAATTCAATGCTCATACCAGGTAGGTTGATACTTTTTTTGCTGCCCAGGGTACCGCCATTTAAAATGTTGCAAACCATCTCATTATCAAAAACATCTTCGACTTCCAACTGAATCAATCCATCATCGATGAGAATGCGACATCCTGGCGACACTTCATTCGGAAGATTCGCGTGTGAAATACTGAAGCGTTTTTCATCTCCTGAAATAATTTCAGTCGTTAGTGTTACCTTTTCTCCGGCAACCAGTTCCACCTTTCCGGCACTCAGTTCTCCGGTTCTAATTTCCGGCCCCTTGGTGTCCAACATAATCGCAACCGGTATCCCCAGCTCTTTACGGACTTCTTTTATCCGCTGAATTCTGGCCGCATGCTCTTCGTGACTACCGTGTGAAAAATTGAGTCGTGCCACATTCATCCCATTGAGAATAAGCTCTCTTAATATTTCCTTTGTATCTGCTGCTGGTCCCAGGGTGCAGACAATCTTTGTTTTTTTCATTTTCTACCTCTTTTCTAATTTAATTACTATTATAAAATAACAAATGCGGGAAGCTTAAGATAAGTCCCAGATGCATCGTTACTATTTATTGTTTTAGGCTCTGGCTAACCAGATTACATTTTTATTCATCTTAATACTTTACTCAAATGGATAATACTGATGCCATATCATAAATGTCTTGTCGGAAGATCTTTGGCATCTGCAGGGCTTCTGCAATGGGAATACCCAGATATGAGCCACACCGCTGCGCCATCACGGTTCCTGTTTCTTTCTTGATAATTGCTAATACCGCATTATAGCCCATAAAACTGGCCAGATTGCGATCCATGTTGGAAGGTGACCCACCTCTTTGGATATACCCCAAATTTGTCCCTTTAGTTGTTACCTGGGTTTTTTCTTCAATCTTGACACAATAATCCCGGTAATTGCCGCAGCCCTCTGCCAACATCACAATGCTGTGAAGTTTTCCCCGGTCTTTCCCCTGGAGCAGCCGTAAACAGATGGCATCCAGGTCGGTCTCAACCTCTGGCAGAATTAATGCCTCGGCACCTCCCGACAAGCCCGAATAAAGGGCGATATCTCCACATTTTCGACCCATCACCTGAACCACATTAATGCGATTATGCGAGTAGGTGGTATCTCTGATTTTGCTGATCGCATCTAGCGCTGTTGTTACGGCCGTATCAAAGCCAATGGTATAATCAGTAAAGCCCAGATCGTTATCGATGGTGCCAGGAATGCCGACCACGCTGACCCCTAATTTCTGCAATGCCAGCGCACCATTCATGCTGCCGTCGCCACCGATGATAATCAAATGTTCAATGCCATATTCTTCTAACACCTTGGCACTTTGTTTAACTCCAGCCTCGGTTGCAAAAAAATCGCTTCTGGAGGTCCGCAAAACGGTGCCGCCGCGCTGCAGAATATCTGCTACTGAGTAGACACTAAACGGAGTAATATCGCCTTCCAGCAAACCTGCAAAGCCCCGATTAATCCCATAGACCTCGACCTTATTAAAGATTGCCGTTCGAACAATGGCCCGGATAGATGCATTCATGCCAGGGGCATCACCGCCGCTGGTTAAGACTCCAATTCTCATTTCTACTTGACCTCCACATTTTTCATTCCTAAAATTTGTCCTAATTCGGTGATCAGTGCTTCTTCAAGGGTAACCCATAAGTTCTTATTAGCCCCAAAATGTTTATCTTCGTTTCTCAGGTATAATACCACTGGCACCGGTCCCGGATACTTAATTAGAATCGACTTCACCGATTTTATCAAGGCCTTTTCTGTTAAATCAGCTAAACTCAACACCAGTTTTTGGCGACTCTGGACTCCACCATTACTCACATACCTTGTCTTGTTTTCGGTTACTGCCAGGGTTTCTTTACTCTTAGGCGGCTCTCCGATGGGATAAATCTGAGCTGCAATCACTGAGGTTCTAGCCTCTTCATTATAATTGATCCGACCCTTGATCACCACGGGCTGATCCTGTTTTAAATAGCGGCGATACTCATCATAGGTTTTCGGAAAAACCACTACCTCGATTCGTCCATATAAGTCTTCTAGGGTCATGAATGCCATCATCTGACCTTTTTTTGTCATCATCGTTTTCATTTCGACAATCAAGCCACCAATACTGACCTGCTGTCCGTCCCTGATGCCAGCATCTTTTAAATCCTGATAACTATCGACAATATTAGAAAATAGGGTAACGGTTTTTTTTAGGATATCTTCATATTTTTCCAGTGGGTGGCCAGTAACGTAGAGACCTAAGACCTCTTTCTCCAGGGCTAATCGTTCCTCTTTAGAAAACGGCTCTTTTTGAGGAAAGTGGTCTTCCTTCAGATTTGTCAGTTCTTTTGATCCACCCAATCCGGCGATATCCAACAGCGACATCTGACCAGAGATACGATCTTTCTTTTCTCGCTGCACCTGATCGACAATCAATTCTGCGATGGCCAGCATTTGCGCCCGGCTGCTACCGATAGCATCAAAAGCACCACCTTTGATGAGACTTTCAATGCTCCGTTTATTCAGCGATTTCAAATCCACCCGTTCACAGAAATCGCGGAGATTCGTAAAATCGCCCTTGGCTTTGCGGGCTTCAATGATAGCAGCAATAGCATTTTTTCCAAGCCCCTTAACTGCTCCCAAACCAAAACAAATTGAATTGCCGGTGACACTAAACTTCTCATAGCTGGCATTAATACTGGGTGGTAATACATGAATACCCATTTTTCGGCAATCTTCTATATATTTCGCCACTTTTTTCTCATCATCCATAATACTCGACATTAATGCCGCCATGAAACCAGTAGGATAATAGCACTTCAACCAGGCCGTTTGATAGGCGATAACAGCATAAGCCGCAGCGTGCGACTTATTAAAGGCGTATTTGGCGAAATCTTTCATTTCTTCAAAGATTTTTTTTGCCGCCGCCTCTGATACCCCACGGCGGATGGCACCATCTACGATAACTTTTCCGCTTTCATCTAGCTCGCCGTGAATAAAAACCTGACCTTCGGCCTCCATCACACTAATCTTTTTCTTGGACATGGCCCGCCTGACCAGATCACTCCGTCCCATCGAAAAACCAGCTACATCACGAAATATCTGCATCACCTGTTCCTGATAAACCATACACCCATAGGTAACGTTGAGGATGTTCTCAAGAATGGGATGATCATAGACAGCATCAGACGGATTTTTTTTGTTTTCAATATAGCGGGGGATCTGTTCCATTGGCCCTGGCCGATAAAGAGAGATTCCGGCGATAATATCTTCAAAGCTCCCGGGCTGGAGTTCCTTGATAAACTGCTGCATCCCCCGGCTTTCCAATTGAAAAACACCCAGGGTATCACCTTTTGAGAGCATCTCATAGACCTTGGTATCATCCATTTCCAGACTGTCCAGATCCAGGTGCTCACCGCTGCTGTGTTCAATATTTTCCAGTGCATCGCGGATCACCGTTAAGGTGCGCAGACCCAGAAAATCCATTTTGAGCAATCCCAGATCTTCCAATAAACCCATCGGAAACTGGGTTGTAATCACATCATTGTTTCGATAGAGGGGAATATACTCGACCAGCGGCAAATCAGAAATGACCACCCCAGCGGCATGGGTTGAGGCATGCCGGGATAAGCCTTCGATCGACTGAGCCGTTTTAACCAGTTTGGCAATATCGGCATCAGCATCTTCCATTTTTTTGAGTTCGGGGTTTTCTTTCAAGGCCTCTTCAATGGTGATATTGACGCCCGGATGCATCGGTATTTCCTTAGCTACCCGGTCAACCAGATTATAAGGCATATCCAACGCCCGGCCAACATCCCGAAGCGCACCCCGCGCAGCCATGGTTCCAAAGGTGATAATCTGAGCCACCCGGTCTTCGCCATACTTGTTGACCACATAGTCGATAACTTCCTGACGCCGTTCGTAACAAAAATCAACGTCAATATCTGGCATTGTTATCCGCTCCGGGTTGAGAAAACGTTCAAACAGCAACTGATATTTGATCGGATCAATAGTGGTAATATCCAAACTGTAGGCAACCAGGCTACCGGCGGCACTGCCCCGGCCGGGGCCAACCATGATCTGGTTGTCTTTGGCATACTTGATAAAATCCCAAACAATCAGAAAATAATCGTCAAAACCCATTTTGTGAATGGTTTCCAATTCGTATCCCAAACGATCCTGCAATTCTTTGGTCAGGGTTTGGTATTTTTTTGCTAATCCTGCCAGACATAGGCTTTTCAGGTAGTCTTCGGCCTTTTCGCCGGGTGGCAATTCAAACTGCGGCAGATGGGTTTTTTCCAGGTCAAAGCTGACCTGGCAGCGCCTGGCAATGCGGTTGGAGTTTTCAATCGCTTCCGGCAGATCAGCAAACAGCTTGCTCATTTCCGCCTGACTTTTTAAATAAAATTCATTATTGGGAAAGCGCATCCGTTTCTCTTCCGAAACGGTGGCGGCAGTCTGGATACATAAAAGAATGTCGTGGTTTTCACTATCTTCCTTATTGACATAATGGACATCATTGGTTGCCACCAGTGGAATGCTCAGTTTTTTTGACAGCTGAATCATCCGCTCATTAATCAAGGCTTCTTCCCGCAGACGATGATCCTGAATTTCCAGAAAGAAATGCTCCTTACCAAAAATATCCTGATAAACAAGACATCGTTCTTCTGCTCCAGCTAGATCATTATTTAGAATCATTTGCGGGATTTCTCCAGCAATACAGGCTGACAAGCAGATAATGCCATCACTGTGTTCCCTTAAACAAGCATGATCAACCCGTGGTTTGTAATAAAACCCATCAATAAAACCCTTTGAAACAATCTTCATGAGATTTTTATAGCCGAGGTTATTTTCTGCTAGCAGAATCAGATGCGCCCGTTCTTTGTCATAAACCGGATCTTTTTTTTCAAGCCCGCGCGGTGCAACATAGACTTCACAACCGATCACCGGGTGAATTTTTTCGTCAAGGCAGGCCTTATAAAAATCAATCGCACCAAAGAGCACCCCGTGATCGGTTAGCGCAATACTCTCCATGCCCTTTGCTGCGACGGCCTTGACCAGCTCTTTAATTCGGCCAAAACCATCCAACAGACTATATTCACTATGTACATGAAGATGTGTAAATTGTTTTTCCATCTTTTCTTCCACTTTACTGTTTAAATTTGCTTTCATGCTTTTCTGATTATTTCCGATTTCTTTAGTTTTTATTATAACATAGATTCTTAAAAATAAATAGATATTTTGTCCCGGGAGGATGATATTGATCCCGGTATTTGATATCGACTATTTCTTCTTCATTATATACTATTTTTTACAGATTATTAATTTTCATTTAAAATGATTTGTTTCAACCGTCAATTATATTGTTATTTTATTAACATTGTTTTTTTGCCGGTAATCCTTTACATTATTTCCGAGTTATGTTAATATATGTTCGTAATCAATTTTACTATTGTTTGCGAAAAGATTTACTAATTTCATATATTGGCAGGAGTTATGGAGGGCCGTACTTTCGTTTTTACATTAAGAGAATATGTAAATTTGTTAGTATGTGCTTTTTTTGTTTATTTTTATTCGTTTTCTTTTGGTTTCATTATGTTTTTTAACATAATCAAATAAATAATAAAATAAATAGGGGGTTATACTTATGAAAAAGTATATCTTATCACTGGATGCAGGAACTACGAGTTCAAGAGCGATTTTATTTAACCATGACAGCGAAATCGTCAGTGTTGCACAAAAAGAATTTACCCAAATCTATCCAAAAGCCGGTTGGGTTGAACATGATGCCATGGAAATTTGGGCTACCCAAAGTGGTGTTGTAACTGAAGCGATGTCAAAAATTGGCGCTACCGCTGAAGATATTGCTGCTATCGGTATCACAAACCAACGTGAAACAACTGTCGTTTGGGACAGAAAAACTGGCGAACCTATTTATAATGCCATTGTTTGGCAATGCCGTCGTACCGCATCTTTCTGTGATGAATTAAAGGCTCGTGGATTAGAAGATTATGTTCGTGAAAACACTGGTCTTGTAATCGATGCTTACTTCTCTGGAACAAAAATCAACTGGATTTTAAATAACGTTCCTGGTGCTCGTGAAAGAGCTGAAAAAGGCGAACTGGCTTTCGGAACTATTGATACCTGGTTAATCTGGAAATTAACTGATGGTAAGGTTCATGTAACTGACTATTCTAACGCTTCCCGTACCTTGGCCTTTAATATTAAAACCCTTAAATGGGATGAAAAAATGTTAAAAGAACTGGATATCCCAGCTTCTATGTTACCAGAAGTTAGACCATCTTCAGCTGTTTACGGAACGACTGCTCTTTATGGAACAGAAATTCCAATTGCCGGTGCTGCTGGTGACCAACAGGCTGCGCTCTTCGGACAAGCTTGCTTCGAACCTGGTATGGCTAAAAACACTTATGGAACCGGTTGCTTCATGCTGATGAACACCGGCGACAAACCTGTTAAATCTAACAGCGGTTTGGTTACAACCATTGCCTGGGGCTTAGATGGCGAAGTTGATTATGCCTTAGAAGGTTCAATCTTCGTTGCTGGTGCTGCAATCCAATGGTTAAGAGACGAAATAAGACTGGTCGACTCTTCCCCTGATAGCGAATACTATTGTAATAAAGTTGCTGATACCAATGGCGTATACATGGTTCCTGCTTTTGTTGGACTAGGTGCTCCACATTGGGATATGTATGCTCGTGGCGCAATCTTGGGCTTAACCCGTGGCGCCAGTAAAGCGCATTTAATCCGAGCCACTGTTGAATCCTTAGCTTATCAGACAAAAGACGTTCTGGATGCGATGGAAAAAGACTCTAACATCAAACTGGCGGCATTAAAAGTTGACGGTGGTGCTTGTTCTAACGATTTCTTAATGCAATTCCAGGCTGATATTTTAGGCGTTCCCGTTGATCGTCCTTCAATCGTTGAAACAACCGCTATGGGTGCTGCTTATCTTGCTGGTTTGGCTGTTAAATTCTGGGATGGCAAAGCCGATGTAACTGCTGCATGGAAACTTGACCGTTCATTCAATCCTGCTATGGATGCTGATGTTCGCGCTAAATTATATGCTGGCTGGTTAAAAGCTGTTGAATCCGCTAAAGGCTGGGAAGACGCAGAGTAATCTGTATAATCTAAGCATTGTTTGATCATTCTATTGTTGGGGTGTTTAAAACACCCCGGCAATTTTGATTTTACTCTTTCCTATTTTTGTGATTGTGATATAATGAATTTACAAATACGATCCAACCGGGAGGAGTTTTATGTCAACGAGAAAATGTCTTCTCATGTTTCAGGACAACCCGATTATTGTCGCTGTTCGTAATCCTAAAGATATTTACGATGCTATTCATTCAAAATCGCAGATCATCTTTTTGCTGACCGGCAATGTCTATAATCTAAAAAAAATGGTTGAGCTTTGTACCAAAGCTGACAAACACGTGTTTACCCATTTGGATCTCATTAAAGGTTATTCCCAGGATAATTATTTTATTAAGTATCTAAAAGATGAGATCAAACCGACGGGAATTATTACCACCAAAAACAATATTATCACTCGGGCAAAACAGGAAGGTCTGATGACTGTCCAACGTTTATTTTTATTGGATTCTTCTGCCATGGATATTTCAATTACTTCGGCAAAAAAAATCAAGCCCGATGCCATCGAAATTTTACCTGGTTTGGTTCCAAAGCTAATCGCAGCTGTTAAAAAGGAACTCGATATTCCAATTGTTACCGGGGGATTCATAGAGACAGAGGAAGAAGTTCGTTCGTGTCTTGCTGCTGGCGCATTATCAGCCAGTACATCTCACAAGCCGTTGTGGGAAAAAATAGAACTTATTCGAAATGAACAACGATTGTTACATAAAGAATAAGCTAAAATAAAATACAAGGCAACGGAGAGCCATACTGTTTTCTTAAATGAATCCTTATTTAAGAAAATTGTATGGCTTTTAATTTTTTATTATTCTTAGGAGGAATATATTATGTATGATATCGCCATTATTGGAGCTGGTATAGCCGGTTCCTACATTGCTCGGGAATTAACCCGATACAAACTGGACATTGTTTTATTAGATGGAGAAAATGATGTTGGAAATCAGATTACAATGGCCAATTCTGCCATTGTTCATGCCGGCTTTGATGCCCCGGCCCATAAATTAAAAGGAAAATTCAATACCGCTGGAAATCTCATGTTTGACAAGGTTTGTGAGGATCTGGATGTTCCCTTTAAACGATGTGGTTCACTGGTTGTCGCCCATAACGAATACGAAATGGCAACCCTGCACGAGCTTTATCAGAATGGCTTAAAAAATGGTGTCCCAGGAATGAAAATCTTATTTAAAGATGAAGTTCATGCCATGGAACCGCATATCCATGAAGATATTTGCGGTGCCCTTCATGCCCCGACAGCAGGGATTGTATCACCTTTTGAACTGTGTATTCACGCCGCTGAAAACGCTGTCGACAATGGTGTTACCCTTAAGCTGAATTACCTGGTCACTGATATCTTAAACCACAACGACCACTTTGAAATTGTTAGCGCCGCCGGAAATGTCAAAGCGAAGTATGTCATTAATGCTGCCGGTTTGTTCGCCGATGATATCTATGCCATGGTTGGCGATCCCTACTTCAAACTGCTGGCTCGAAAAGGGAATTACTTTATCTTTGATAAAGAGGCCGGTTATCTGGTTAATCGTGTTATTTTCCCATGTCCTTCAAAAAAGGGTAAGGGTATCTTAGTTGCACCTACCGCTCACGGCAATCTGCTGATCGGGCCGGATGCTGAACCGGTCTACAAGGGCGATACCTCTACCACGACTGAACGCCTCGACTATATCAAAGAAAATGCCCTTAAAAATTGTCCTTCGCTACCATTTAACAAGATTATCCGCTCTTATGCCGGACTTCGAAATACCCCTGTAAAGGATACCTTTACAACAACTGATGGTGATTTTATTATTGAAGAATCGCCCGTTAAAGGATTTATCAATGTGTCTGGTTATGAATCACCGGGACTTACCTCAATCCCAGCTGTTGCACACTTTGTGGTTGAAGAAATTGTCAAGCCAATGTTTCCCACGATTGAAGATAATCACGACTATAATCCCAAAGTTCGTAAACATCTGCGTTTTGATGAAATGACCGAGGAAGAAAAGGTCGCGATTATCAAAGAAGATCCCAAATACGGCAAGGTTATCTGTCGCTGTGAAACCATCACCGAAGGTGAAATCATCGATGTTATTCACCGCAGTGCCGGTGCCCGAACCGTTAAATCGGTTAAGAAACGATGTCGTGCCGGGATGGGACGCTGTCAGGGCG
>JAHIQT010000095.1 GCA_018903255.1 Bacillota bacterium
CAAGCCTTTTATCACTTCCATCTCTAATCCCGTTTTTTCGCTGATAATTTCCAGATAGTCGGAGGTAATACCCTGGTAAGTGCCATTGTCATCAAAAAATTCAAAGGGCACAAACTTCGGATCAACCCCCAGGCGGATCACCGGATGCGCCTCCATAAAGGCCAGTTCTTCTGCTGTCCAGTCAATGCGATCATCGCGGGCATAACAAAAAGAAGGGACACTAATAATCACGATAAATAAAATGATTAAACTGCCCAGTCTTTTCATCACAATGCCTCCGCTTCATGGGTCTCCTGCATAAATTTACGGGAAATCTCGGCTACCTGTTCTTTGATTTCCAAAAATCCCGCCACGATATCCGGATCAAAATGCTTGCCACTTTCGCTCATAATCAGATCAATGCTGTAGTCAAAATCGTAGGCCGGTTTATAGATGCGTTTACTGGTCAGGGCATCGTAGACATCAATAATGGCCATCAGACGCCCTGGCAGCGGAATAGCTTCCCCCGATAACCCGTTTGGATAACCGGTTCCATTATATTTTTCGTGATGCCCACCAACAATTTCCATCGCTGTTTTGATAAAGTTGGGCACATCCTCTTCGCTGTATATTTCGTTTTGCAGGGCATTAACCCCATAAATCACATGTTTTTTCATGATCGTAAATTCGTCCTCGGTCAGTCTACCCGGTTTTAATAAAATATTGTCGGGAATACCCACCTTGCCGATATCATGCAGCGGCGTGGTGGTAACGAGTTCCTTAACATAGGCTTCGCTGAGGATCTCTTTGTATTTATCTTTCGTTCTTAAATGGTCACAAAGAATTTTCATAATCAATCGGGTTCTTATGGTATGTCTGGAAGATTCAACATTGCGGACTTCTAGTAGTCCAACCAGCGCCTGGATAGTAATATCCCGAGTGGCTGCGACTTCTCTGGTCTTCTTTAAAACCATCGCATCGAGGCGCTGATTATCTTGCTCGATCATTTTTTGAATCCGTTTTAATTTGATATGAATATTAATCCGAATCAAGAGCGATTGAATGTTGAGTGGTTTTCTAATATAATCAACCGCTCCTAATTCCAGCCCTTTGACCTCATTATCAATTTCGTCATAATTAGTTAGTATAATGGTGCGGATCTTTCTAAGTTCGGGGTCCTTCTGCATGGCTTCTAGTACCTCAAAGCCATTCATTCTGGGCATGTTTAAATCAAGAATCACCAGATCGATATCTGGGTTTTTTTCAAGCAATGCCATGGCTTCTAGTCCATCACAGGCTGTTAGCGTATGATAATCCGCTAACATCGTGCTGATAATCAACCGATCCGTGGTTGAATCATCCACAATCAATATCTTTGTGCTCATTGTTCCCCCCAAGCTTTTAAATGATTCCTCGCAAACCAATTTGTAATGCACTTTCACAGCGAGACTTGTTTTTTTGCATTTTTTCTAAATTCAGTTCAAACTAATATGTTTTGATTACCCCTTTGCCTGACCCTTAAACGACTATTCAAAAAAAGTTTCAAAATCCAACTTGGATTTTGAAACTTTTAAACGCTTATTTAAACACGGTTAAGGTACCGGGGGATAAAAACCCCCTTAAAAAGGCATCCCTTTGCTCACTGTAACAACTGTAATCAGATAACCCAATCAAAGGCTTCGATGGTCATCTCTTTTATTTCATGACCCGAAAAATGAAGCTCTGGTGTTTTGATGCTAACTTTTGTTCCTTCTGGTACCGATTTTGTAATAAACACATTACTGCCAATGACAACCCCTTTTCCAACAACCGTCTCGCCCCCTAAGATAGAGGCTCCTGAGTAAACGGTTACCTCGTCTTGTAAACTCGGATGTCGTCGTACCCCTCTGAGTTTCTGGCCACCCCGGGTAGACAGAGCCCCCAAAGTAACGCCCTGATAGATTTTTACATGCTCGCCAATAATAGCGGTTTCACCAATTACGACGCCAGTACCATGATCGATGAAAAAATACTTACCAATGGTCGCACCGGGATGAATGTCGATGCCAGTAATGTTATGGGCATATTCACTCATGATTCGCGGGATCAACGGCACCGAGAGTTTGTAAAGTTCATGCGCCAGGCGGTGAATGCTGATCGCAAAAACCCCCGGATAGCAAAAGATAATCTCATCTTTGCTTTTGGCAGCGGGGTCTCCGTCAAAGGCGGCAATCACATCGGTTGCCAGAAACTCGCGGATCTGGGGAATTTTGCTCATAAATTCGTAGCAGATTCGCTCCGCTTCCAGGCGATAATGTTCTTCACTCAAATCTTCGGATTTGCTGGCCTGATGTTTTAGCGCCAGGGTAAACTGCGTGGTCAGACTTTCGATGATACAGACTAACAGATCCCCAATATGGTAATCCTGAATTTCTCTGCGAAAATTCGTTCTGCCAAAATAACTGGGGAAAATAAGCTGTCGTAGTGCTTTAGTTGTATCAATAATGACACTACGATTGGGCAAGAATCCCAAATCATGGGGTGCAATATAACACTCCTTTTTGTAACTCTCTGAAATGCTGTCGACCAGTGTGCCTATTTTTGTTTTATATTCGTTGCTCATGATGTTCCCTTCCACTTGTACTTATTTTTGTATTTGTCCTGCCGAATCCTCTGAATCCTAGAAATCCAACGTCTAACAAGATTTAATTTTTTATCGATTTAATTTTATTATACTACAAAATCGATATGAATCCTTAAAAATAACAAGGATTAACCCCTTTAAATGCTAGGGGTTAATCCTTCGTTTTATTCTTTAAACCAACTGGTTACTCAGTAGCGGTACAAGGCCGCAAGATCGCTTTGGGTTGGCATATCTTCTTTTTCTAAAATCAGCACCTCTCCACCGCGGCTCAGAACCACCTCGGCCATGTCATCATAGACATCCCCGACTCTGGGGTTCTCAATTTCGCCCTGGATGATGGTCCCCTGATTGGGATCAAAAAGTCCCGGATGCACCGTGTTTTCTTCCAGATACAAGGTGGCGACTCTGCCCTCGGCAATGGCTCTGCCGATTTGAACCAGATCATCGGAACCCAGGTCTTTGGCATGAGCTTCAGCAAAAAAGTCTATCCGCACTTTTAGTTCTTTTTTAAATAGCTCCTTCATCACGCCCTGTATTTTTTCATAAAAACTTTTTTTATCGAGAGACTCGCCATCAATTTTTATGCCTTCATCAATCAGGTAATTGTTTTTTGATAGCTTTCTGAATTCACCCTGATGTTCATCTAAGCCCATCAGGATCAGCGGTATCTTGTATGGATGAGAATACTGTTCTAAAATAAAGGCATCGACATGACGGAAAAACTTTTCCTGGTCAACCTTCCGCTCGTCTTTAGCACCCCCATGGCCATGATACATGGTCTGATCCCCGCCAATACTGGCGACCGAAAGATGAGGCGCGGTTTTTTCGGTTCCGAGAACCCCTTCCATGGTGGAATCTTGTTGATCAACCGGTATTTTATGGATGCCATCGCAACTCGCTTCATAAAGGATAAAATTATCGCGATTGAGTCCCAATACGTGATAATGGCCGTAGGACTGAAAGCTCCTTAATATTGGTTTTATATAATAGCTATCCGATACAATCGCCAGGCTCTTTACACTCACCGGCAGCTTATAGACAATGCACTCTTCTTCGTCCCCCAGAATCGCCAGACTTTCAGTGGCACCTTCCCAGAACAAAGCATCCTCCTCCATTTCTTTAAAAAGCAGGAACAGATCTTTGAATCTTTTGAATTCCTTGTCCTTTAAAGAAGCCTGTACTTCTTTGACGAGATTCTTAAAACGGATGGGATTTTCCAGACGATCCGGTTTCTTGATGTTGGTTTCAACATAGATGGAGATAACCGGCCTCTTTCCTTTTTCCATCATCGGATGGGGAAATTCTTTAATGATTTGATAGTTCATCTATAAATCCTCCTCTCTGTTATATGGAGTATTTACCCGTTTTATTTGGATAATCACATCATAACGGTTTTCTACCGCTCCAATTTGCAAAATAATACCCTAACCCGCCTTTGACAAATTCTTCAAACAATGCTAAGATTGCCTTAATACCCTGAAAACGTTATATTATTGCTATTATCCTGACCGAAAAGATTTTTCTGACCGGAAAGGTGCGAAATTGGCAAGTTTATTTTAATTTAATATTTCAAATATTTTAGTTTAATATTTTTTATGTTTTATTTTTATAAACGTCCTGATGCTATTACGCTCTCTTTCCGTTCATTTTTCGGAGAGAGAGTTTTTTTGTCTTTGATTTTTACTTGATTTTTATTTTTATTTTTATTACTATTTCTATTCGAAATGAGGGAAACGATGCGAACAGAATACGATTTATTAGGTCAGCTGGAGGTTCCGGTTGCTGCTTATTATGGCATCCATACGGTGCGGGCTCTGGAAAATTTTTATATCACCGGTATACCGATTCATAAAGAATTGGTCGAAGCCCTGGTGGTGATTAAGAAAGCGGCGGCTCTTACCAATACCAGCATTGGCGCTCTGGATCCGGAAAAGGGCGAAGCCATCACAGCCGCCTGTGACGAGATCCTGGCCGGGGCACTGCGCAGCCAGTTTGTGGTGGATTGTATGCAGGGGGGCGCTGGCACCTCGGCCAATATGAATGTCAATGAAGTGATTGCCAACCGCGCGATTGAGCACCTGGGCGGACAAAAAGGTGATTATCATCTAATCCATCCCCTGGACCATGTCAATCTCCACCAATCTACCAATGATGTCTTTCCGACCGCGGTGCGGATTGCCGCCATACGTTTATTAAAACCGGTGACTGAGTCCTTTGCCAACCTGCAATCGGCACTTCAGGAAAAGGAAGAAGAATTTTCGCGGATCATTAAAGCCGGACGAACCCAGCTCCAGGACGCCGTGCCGGTAACCCTTGGTCAGGAGTTTGGCGCCTGGGCTCAGGCTATTTCCCGCGACCGCTGGCGGCTTTACAAGGCTGAGGAACGACTCAGGCAGGTAAACATCGGTGGTACTGCCGTGGGCACCGGCTTAAATGCGCCGCGTTCCTATATTTTTACGATGATTGAAAAACTCCGCGATCTGACTGGCATCAGCCTGGCTCGGACCGATTACATGATGGACCCGACCCAGAACTGTGATGTCTTTGTCGAAGTTTCTGGCCTGTTAAAAACCGCTGCCGTCAACCTCTCCAAAATCGCCAATGATCTGCGGCTGCTTTCCTCGGGTCCCTACACCGGCATTGGTGAACTCACCCTGCCCGGGGTTCAGGCCGGATCTTCGATTATGCCCGGAAAGGTCAATCCGGTGATTCCTGAAGCCGTCAATCAGGTGGCCTTTCAGATTATCGCCAATGATACCGCGATTACCCTGGCCGCGATGTCGGGTCAGTTAGAGCTCAATGCCTTCCTGCCGGTGATTGCTAAAAACTTATTTGAAGAATTGGATCTGCTTGATCACACCCTGCCGATTTTTATTACCCGCTGCATCGATGGGATTGCCGCTAATGAGCAGACCTGTCGGGAAAACCTCGAAAACAGTACCGTGACGCTGACCGCTCTGACCCATATCATTGGTTACGACAAGGGCACCGAAGCTGCCCTGATCCTAAAAGAAACCGGTAAATCGATCCATGATATTATTCTAGAAAAAAACTGGATGACCGCGGCTCAGCTGGAAGAAGTTTTAAAACCGGAACGGCTGACCTCACCAAGCATGGATAAAAAGCATTGAGTCATATCCATGCATCAAATCTATGCATCAAATCTATGCATCAAATCTATGTATCAAAATCTCTGGTCAAAAGTACCGATCGAAAGGAAATAAAAATTATGAATCTCAATAGTATGAATGAAACCCCGATGTCCAGCCGCATGGCGATAGGCCTTTTTGGCAAACGAAATGCCGGAAAATCGTCGCTGATCAATGCCCTGACTGACCAGTCTGTGGCGGTAATTTCTGACGTGGCCGGAACCACCACTGACCCGGTTTATAAAACGATGGAGCTTTTGCCAATCGGTCCGGTGGTCTTTATCGACACTGCTGGTCTGGACGACACCGGCGAACTGGGGATGTTGCGTATTGAAAAAACCTACGAGGTGCTCAGGAAATGTCATTTTGCGATTGTCGTCGCCGATATTGAAACCGGCATTACTGATTTTGAAGAGGAATTTATCGATCAGCTGATCCATCGAAAAATCCCCAGCGTTTTTGTGCTGAATAAGGCTGATAAGGGTTGTCCCACTCCTGAAGAAATTGAAGCTTTAAAAAAATCCCTCAAAATCCCCTTGTCCTTTACCAGTGTTTACAACGGTACCGGGATCAAGGCGGTTAAGCAAATGATCATTGACAATGCCAATTATGAGGATGTCGAACCGGCGCTAGTAGGCGATCTGATCGAATCCGGCGATATGGTGGTGCTGGTTACCCCGATCGATAAATCTGCCCCCAAGGGGCGACTGATTTTGCCCCAGCAGCAAACCATCCGCGATATCCTTGAAAAAGATGCAGTCGCGATGATCACCAAGGAACATGAACTCAAGCACACCCTCGAAAATCTGGCTAAGCCGCCGGCTCTTGTTATCACCGATTCCCAGGCCTTCCTGAAGGTCTCGGCCGATACCCCGGCTGATATTCCGCTGACCTCCTTCTCGATTCTGTTTGCCCGTCAGAAAACCGATCTGGCTGAAATGGTCAAAGGGATTAAACGGATTGAACAGCTGGCTCCTGGCGATAAGGTGCTAATTGTTGAGGGATGTACCCATCATCGCCAGGCCGATGATATCGGCAAGGTCAAGATCCCCCGCTGGATCCGCCAGATTGCCGGTTGTGATATTGAGTTTCACTGGGCTTCGGGTGCTCATTATCCCAAGGATATCGGGGAATACGCCGTCATTGTCCACTGTGGCGGCTGTATGCTCAACCGCCGGGAGATGCAGTACCGGGTTCACACCGCCCGACATAAAGGGGTTCACATCACCAATTATGGGATGCTGATTGCCTATGTCCAGGGCATCTTAAGCCGGGCTCTGGAGCCCTTCCCGGCCGCCAAACTAGCCTTGGAAGAAAATCATCTGAATGATAAATTGCTGAATTAAAAATCATCTGAGTAAAAAAGTGCCTACGGCACGTCAACACCCCTGCCCCTCAATCTTGAGGGGTTTTTTGGTTTTCTTTATCTTTGATTTGTTGTAAAATTAAAGCATGAGTATTTTACAGCATATTTTTTCTGATTATTATGACCTGATTCG
>JAHIQT010000096.1 GCA_018903255.1 Bacillota bacterium
GAAATCATTGCCTCATCAAAACCGGCATCGGCAATAATCTTTATCCGCTCTTCAAAAGGCATAAAGTAACCAAACCAGGAAAACATACTAAATTTCATCGGTGTCCTACCTTCTCTTAGATCATTTAAAATATTGGCCAGAAAACACCTTCATAATCGATCAAGCAATTTTACTCTGCTAATCGGACTATTCGCTAGTCTTCTTGAAAAAATTGGGTTATAATTAAACAAAAATCCTATCAAATTTGAACACTAGAGACAATTTATGAAAAAAAACTACAAGGCTCTGCTTATGGCATCGAGCTTTATCGCCCTGTCGGTGATCCTTTACTTTATCCACTTTTTGATATTCAAAGACGCTCACCATATCTTTATTTATCTGCTTGGTGATATCGCTTTTTTACCGGTGGATGTGTTACTGGTTTCAATTATTTTTCACAAGATCATTAGTGACAAAGATAAGGCTGAACGGCTCAAGAAGGTGAACATGGTCGTCAGTGTCTTCTTTTCTGAGGCCGGGGTCGAATTGATGGGCTTTTTCTGTAAAGAAGATGCCCATTTAAAAGACCTGCAAGCCGTTTTATTAATCGATCCCCAATGGGATAGCCGGGATTACAAAAATGCCATTAGACAAATTAAGAAAATCGACTCCTCTTTAAACTTTCAGGGTCCCTGTTTGTTAAATCTCAGCAGCTTTCTCACCGCTAAACGGGAACTCTTTCTGACCCTGTTAGAAAACCCGATCCTGATTGAACACGAAACCTTTTCCGATCTGATTATGTCGTTAGCTCATGCTGAGCAGGAATTGGCCAATCGCAAGGATCTTAACCAGCTCCCTGAAAAAGACCACGCCCACCTGATGGTCGATATTGAGCGGGTTCAGAAGCTGCTGCTCTTAGAATGGCTGATCTATATGAACCATCTGCGAAAGTCCTACCCTTTTCTATACTCCTTTTCGCTGCGCACCAACCCCTTCGATCCCGACGCCGAAGTCGAGATTAAGTAAAATCTGCTAGGCAGCCTTTGTTTTTTATCCGCGATAACCTAGTACCGACAATTGTTACATCATGTTGTTTGCATCGGGGCGAACAGGCGGTAGCCTGTCCGATCCCGCAGCAAACAACAGATTAACAATTGGTCGGTACGGTAGTTCCTACTCGCTAATGGTTTCGACCGACTCGATGGTGTACTTTTGTTTGCTGAAGACCAGTTCGATCAGCATTGATAAGTATTTGATGATTACCGCCAGAATCACAAAGACGCCGAAGAAGCCAAAGACGATCACCAGCATCATCGAGGTATAGCCGGAAACAACATCTTCATAGACATAGCTGACCAGGGTATAGATACCGATGCCAAAGGTCGCCACCATCATAAAGACTGCCGCCAACAGGGTCATCTTATAGGCCACGTTGGTAAATAAAATCAGCGAATCAGCGGCCATTTCTTTTCGCTGATTTTTTGTTTCGGCATCGTAGGCCTTGGTGCAGGACAGATCATTGTCGTACTCAATGGTGTCAATTTTTAATCCACAGTTGGCGTAAACCGCCTTGCGGTAGGGGATCGTCTTGCTCATCGAATGGACCCGGTTAATCGCCCGTCTTGACAACACCCGGAAGTTTTCTGTTCGCAGCTGATGGGGACTGTGTGAATAACGGTTAAAGACTGTGTAAAAAAGCCGTGATGTCTTGCGGCCACATTTTTTCGGGGCGGCATTGACGATATCAAAACCAGTCAGGCTGTGATTATATACCGCCATCATCAATTCAGCATCATAATCCATCACCATATTGTCAAATTCAAAAACAAAATCGCCGATCGACAGATCAATGCCGGCATTCATGGCCAGCTCAACGCCCTGGTAAAAACTCATATTAACGACGTTGATGACCGTCCCGGCAATGCTTTTGCCGATCTCGCGAATAACCGCCAGACTGTTATCGTCCGAAGCGTCATTGACGCAGATAATCTGATAGTTGTCAAAATTGGCACTTAAAACCGCATTAATCTTCCCCAGAAAATCCCTGATCCGCTCTTCATCATTATAGATATAGATCACCGCTGAAACAAAGTTTTTTTCTTTATCCCCTACGTCCACTTTATTGACCTGTTTTTTAGTCATCTTTGAGCACCTCATCCAAATCATAAACGGTATTTATTTTTCCCGACAACACCGAAACAAAGGTCGGTTTTTCACTGGCCTTACGGACCACCGTCGGCCGGGAGTCATCGACCTCGGAAGCCTTTAAAATCGGCTTCATCGAAAAAAGCGAGCCGGCATAAGAAAAGCCGTAATCTTCCTTTAGATATTTCTCGGCCATATTAGACATATAGGGCCAGGCCGATGCCGGTTTGGCGAGACAATCATTGCAGTTTCCCAGTTGTTTGGGACTGCAATAACCATCGCTTCTTTTTTGGCAGTTAAACTGGGGCAGGCTGTCAAAAGACGACCGATGGGGAGTAAAGGTCACCGATGTCAGCGAATGGTAGCCGCTTTTACCAAAGGGCATCAGCGAAAAAAAAGGCCCGTCCATCACCGTGATTCCCACCTCAAGCAGCTTTTTTTCCGGCTGGCAGAGAATGATTTCGCAAAGCTCATACTTGATTTTAAAGGGCTCATAACCAGCCAGATCAAGGATCTGATTGGTTGACCCGTAGGTGGCGTTGAGGAGAAAGCCGGTTTCTTCGACCTTCCCATTTTCCAAGGTAATGGCATAGCTCGTTTCCCCTTTTTCAATCCGCTGAATCCGCACCCCATAGCGAATTTCAACATTTTTCCGCTTTTCTAGCTGATCGACAAAATAATGTCCCAGAATGCCAGCATCATAGGTATATTCGCGGGTCAGATAGGCACCATCACAAAGCCCCTTTTTAAAATACTTATGCGGGATAACCTCTTCGCAGGGAATATCTGCCGCCTGACAAAACTGGGTAAACTGTTCGCGGTTGGTCCAACTGAAGCTGTCGCTGGTAGCGTAAACCTGCTCAAATTCACTGTGAATACAAAACTGATAGTCCTTCACGAAGCGGTTAAAATAATGGGCCGACTTAATCGCTGTGGCATAGGACCGCGGGTAATGATAACCCATATGGACGCGCGCCTGATTGATATAGGTAGCCCGCTGAAAAGGCGACGCTTCCCATTCCAGCACCAATACCCGCTGACCCTGATCACCACAGCTTTTGGCGGCATAGAGTCCGTAAAGTCCGGCACCGATAATGATTTTGTCCCAACGGGTTTTGTTTACGGTCATCTTATTGCTCCGGCGCCGGTGGCACAAAGGTATTGATTGCCCCAACAACGGTGTCAATTTCGGTATCGGTCATCCCATAAAACAAGGGCAGTGATAAAACCTGGTCCGCCAGTTTTTCAGTAATCGGCAGACTACCCCGGCCAATCTTCAGATAGGCATAGGCTTCTGACAAATGCGGGGGAATCGGATAATGGATGATGCTGCCGATGCCTGCAGCTTCCAGATAATCCTTCAGCTGGTCCCGATAGGGGGTGGTGATGACAAACTGATGCCAGACCGTGGTTGCCTGATCCCGTAGTTTGGGCAACTCGATCACCGGATTGCTGATCTTGTCAAGATAGGCGGTGCAAACCCGGTTGCGGTCAGCATTGAGCTCATCCAGATAAGCAAGCTTGACGTTAAGCAGCCCCGCCTGAAGCTCATCCAAGCGGGAATTGGTGCCGACGACCTTATTGTAATAGCGCTTTTCACTACCGTAAAAGCGATACATCCGAAAGGCCCGATCCAGTTCTGGGCTGTTGGTAGTAATGGCACCGCCATCACCAAATGCGCCGAGATTTTTGGACGGATAAAAGCTGAAACAGCCGATATCGCCAAAGGAACCGGTCACCTGACCCTGATAAGTGGCGCCATGACTTTGGGCGCAATCCTCGACCAGCCGGAGATTGTGTTTTCTGGCAATCGCCACGATCTTATCCATTTGGCAGCTGGTGCCGTAAAGGTGGACTACCAGAATGGCCTTGGTCTTTTTGGTAATCTTCGCTTCGATTTTATCGGCATCGATACCATGAAAAGCGTCCGGCTCAACAAAGACTGGGGTGGCATCATTGATGGTAATCCCCATCACGCTGGCAATATAGGTGTTGGCCTGAACGATCACCTCGTCGCCGGCGCCAATCCCCAAAACACGAAAAGAAAGCCACAGGGCATCTAAACAGTTGCCCAGGCCGACGCAGTAATTGGTGCCGATATAGCTGGCAAAATCTTTTTCAAAGCGGTCTACTTCATTCCCGAGAATATAGCTGCCGCTTCTTAGAATTTCCAATGCTTTATCTTCGTATTCTTGCTGGTGCTCTTCAAAATGCCGTAGTAAATTATTTGCTGGTACCTTCATCTTGTCTCCTTGCTGTCAGGATTTGTCTGGTGATCTTAATTCAAATTTTTCAATTTATTTTTTTGACGATCTTCTTTAATAAATTCTGACTTTAAAAATTTGATCTGCTTGAGATAGGATACCACAGTTTTAATAACCTTTACCTTAGTATCATAATCATCTTCCCAGATCACCGGAATATCATGGACTGCGATGCCCTGGCGCTCGGCGCGCAGCAGCAGCTCAACGCAATAAAACCAGCCATTGTCCTGGCTGGAAGCAGCAATCAAGTCGTCAAAGGTCTCTTTGCGATAAAAATCAAAGCCGCAGAGAGCATCGGTGAACTGATTTTTAAAGACCACATGCAAGAGCCGATTGAGTCCCCGGGAGGTAAATTCTCTAGCCGGCTTGCGTCCCATCACCGTCGAATTTTTCATCAGCCGCGAACCCTTGATAATTTTTGCATCGGGCTGGTTTTCAAAAATATCCTTGACCTGTCTGAGATGCTCAATATTGGTGGAAAGGTCAATATCCATATAGCCAATCACTTCACAGCGATTGTCCGCCGCGCCAGTTCGCAGGGCGACCCCGACGCCCCGCTCGGGGGTTTTTAGATAATGAACCTCGGGATGCTTTTCGCACAGCCGTCGGCTGATCGCCGCGGTGGCGTCGGTAGACCCATTATCAATGATGGTCAGTTGATAATCAAAGAGCTTGTTTTTTTTGAGGAAAAGCAGGGTTTTTAAAATCCCTTTTTCCAGTCGCCGCTCTTCATCGAGAACGGGAAACAATATATTTACTTTCATGCTTTATCCTTTAGCTTTATTTTTGCTATTCTTTTGCTATTCTTTTGCTATTCTTTTGCTATTATCTTGCTATTCTTTTAGCTTGGGAATATTAATATCATAGGGGGGATAAACGACACCTTTTTCAGTGATGATGGCGGTGACATTCTGGTGGGGGGTGACATCAAAGGCCGGGTTTTCCATGGCGACCCCGTCCGGGGCCACCTGAATGCCACCGATATGGCTGATCTCGCGGCAGTCCCGTTGTTCAATGACAATCTCATCCCCGGATTGCATGGCAAAATCAATGGTCGAGGTCGGTGCCGCCACATACATCGGAATGCCATGGGCTTTGGCCAGTACCGACACCGAATAGGTACCGATTTTATTGGCCACATCACCATTAGCAGCAATCCGATCGGCGCCCACAATAACGCCGTCAATCTTGCCCAGTTTCATCATCCAGCCAGCCATGTTATCAGTAATTAACGTTACCGGAATGCCGTCGGCATGAAGTTCGTAAGCGGTCAGTCGGGCACCCTGTAAAAAAGGCCGGGTTTCATCGGCATAGACAGAAATATTTTTGCCGGCTTCATGAGCCGCCCGAATCACCCCCAGGGCGGTGCCGTAATCGGCCGTCGCCAAGGCTCCGGCGTTACAGTGGGTCAAAAGGGTATCGTTTTGATGGATCAGCTCAGCGCCATGCTTGCCCATGTCCCGACACATCTGAATGTCTTCGGCACAGATGGCCTGGGCTTCATCCTTTAATATCTCAACCAATTGCGCCGGTTCTTTATCGGCATTGGCCGCCATCACATCTTCCATCCGCTTAATCGCCCAGAATAGGTTGACGGCGGTGGGACGGGTGGATGCCAGTAAGGCACACACTGCTTTCATTTTATCATAAAAAACGTCTTTTGGCTCATTTTGATATTCCACGGCACCAAAATAAACACCGTAGCCAGCGGTTACCCCGATGGCCGGTGCTCCTCGAACAATCATATCAACAATCGCTTTGGCAATTTCCCGATAATCACTATAAGCATGAATAATAAACTGGGTGGGCAGCTTGGTCTGGTCAATCAGCTTAAGCTCCCCATCTTCAAAATAAAGAGGTTTCAAGCCTACACCTCTAATTTGTCGATCAGCTTAAAGATCAGCGCTTTTACTTTTTCGGTATTTTCATTTAAAACCCGGATGACATCCGCGTTGGTTACCGGTTTAATATCCGGATGATCTTCGAGACCGGCATCATAATCGGTGATCAGGGCAATGTTGACCACCGGGATTTCCTGTTCCAGACAGAGATAGCCTTCGGGATACTGGGTCATGTTAACGACATCGGCACCCATCATCGCAAACATCCGGCTTTCGGCCACGGTTGAGAAACGGGGGCCGTTGATAACCACCACAGTCCCGCCAAAGTGGGCGGTAATCCCACATTCTTTGGCTGCTTCCATGGCCATTACTCTTAGCTTCTGGTCATAGGGATGGGCAGAACTGATGTGATTGACCTTTGGTTTTTCAAAGAAAGTATCCTTACGGCCAGAGGTCATATTGATAAACTGATCGGTTACCACAAAGTCGCCGGGTTTCATCTCAAACTTAAGGCTGCCGACACAGCAGGGCGAGATAATCGCTTTTACACCCAGGCTTTTCAAGGCAAAAATATTGGCCCGGTAATTAATTTCTGAAGGGTTGAGGGTATGTTCTTTTCCGTGGCGCGGCAAAAATGCCACCGTTTTTTCGCCCACCTTGACCAGGCTGATATCATCGGATGGCTTGCCGTAAGGGGTATCCACTTCAATTCTCTTCACGTCGGTACTTAATTCATAGAGACCTGAACCGCCAATAACGCCAATATCTGCTGAATAATACATGATTTTTCTCCTTCTAATTGTTTTATTAAGTATCTCTACATGACCCGCGTCAGCTTTATTATCTGTTGATCGATACGATAACTGCCTTAGCGCAAATTAGATTGTGCCCGAAACGGCAAAATCCCATCCCAAACACAATCTAGATCGTCAGTATTGTTTAATTAATGCACTTTATTCGGGAATCTTGATGGTCGACAGGGTGGACTTTTTAACGATTGGTTCATCCTCATCCAGCGACGCTTTATAACCTAACCATTGATATTTGGAGTCGTCATCTGCTTCGACTGGCTCTGCTTCGACTGGCTTTTCTTCGACCGGTGCTTGTTCGACTTCTTCAACTTTTTCTTCAAGGGCCGCCAAACTTTCGGCCGCTTCAACAGCCGCCTCATTATTGTCTGCCAGTTCCGCTTCGGTTTGATCATAATAGGGGGTGCAATCTTCTTCTGGCGCAACCTCGACACTTTCGGCTACTTGCTGTTCTTCTTCAATCGCCGGAACTTCTTCACCATCTAGAATCAGTTCGGTCATTTTCGGAATCGGCCGTTTGACTATTTCGTCGTCGTCAAGAGACGCCTTATAGCCCAACCATTGATATTTGCTATCATCCTCTTCCGCAGCGATTTCCACTGCTTCTGGCTCAGGACTTTCCTTTACAGTGACGGCTTCTGCTTCTTCCGCTTTAACTTCCGGGGCAGCTTCTGGCTCAGCGATTTTTTGAGTTTCCACTTCTGCCCTTTCCGGAATCGATTCTTCCTGACCTTGCATGGTAACCGTGTAACCCATTTTTATGGCCGCTTCCTCGGGATTTTTATCAGCCTTATAACCGACCCAGCTTTTCTGTGGTCGATAAGCGGGAATCTCATCATCGATGATCTTTGACTTGGCCAAAACTGCAGCACTTCCACCGTGGACGGTTTCTTCTGGTTTAATAACTTTTGAAACATGAAATTCATTCTCTGGCGTTCTGCGAACATCCCGCTCCCAGCTTTTCTTTTTATCGGGAAAATATTTTTTAAGGACTGCTTTGGGAATTTCTTCATTGCAAAGGATCGCCGATACCGAAGTAAGTACCTCCGGCAAGCGGTAGGTATCGCCCCATTTCATGGTCATGCCGACCTCATATTTTAGCAGATCGACGACATTAAAGCCTAACGACTCCAACGAAAAACGCATCATATCCGGATGCCGGCAGGGTTCATTTGTTTTTCTGGCGCACGCCATCCCCTGGGTTTCACAGATCGGGCAATTACCGGGAATAAGACCGATGGCACCATCAACCTCGTTTTCAATTTCTAACAGCGTTTTCCAGGTCATCACCTTAATCTCCTGGAGTTTATCGGTGCTATATTTTTTAACCGCTTCCGGATCACGCACATTTCTTAAATCTTCCCGGGGTACCTCGAACTGTCTGCCAATAATATGGATATATTTAAACTGCTTTAAAAAGATTGCTTCATCAAATGCGTAGGTGGGACAGGACCAGTACTTGGAAAAATTGGGACAAGCCTTACAATAACCCAGTGTTTTTTCGCGATCGAAATACTCTTCCATTAAGTACTCCACTCGTTTTGCTCCCAGGCTAAGTTTGTTTTTTAATTCCATTCGTTTACATCCCTTCTCAATCAATCGTGTGATCAATCAACCAATTCTGTATCATTATATTTAATTTATTATTAAGATAAGTTACCGAACCAAAGATAAAATTCACCTATTTTAGGTTCATGCCCTATTCTACATCGATTTCGCCATTTCTTCAATTAAACTTTTTGTCCAATTCGGGTATTTTTCTCCGCATTTCGAAAATAACAAAATATTACCTGTTTTTTTTGAATTTTAAAGTTTATAATTAAAGGAGTAATATTTTGAAGGGAGCTTAATGAATGGAATATTCACACGAAATTAAAAATATGTGTACCGTTGGAAACAACGCAAATCATGGCTGTGCACCAATCCCCGAGGAGGGCAAATGGGTTCAGGCAAAAGACGTCACCGACATCTCCGGATTAACCCATGGTATTGGCTGGTGTGCCCCACAACAAGGCGCCTGTAAACTGACGCTTAATGTAAAGGATGGCATCATCGAGGAATGTCTGATTGAAACGATTGGATGTTCAGGAATGACGCATTCCGCTTCAATGGCATCTGAAATCATGCCCGGCAAAACGATTTTAGAAGCACTTAACACCGATTTAGTTTGTGATGCAATTAACACCGCAATGCGGGAATTGTTTTTACAGATCGTATATGGCCGTACCCAAACGGCATTCTCCGAAGGCGGACTGCCGATTGGCGCCGGACTTGAAGATTTGGGCAAAGGTTTAAGAAGCCAGGTTGGGACCACCTACGGCACCCTTGCCAAAGGACCGCGCTACCTTGAAATTGCCGAAGGTTATATTCAGAAATTGGCCTTAAACAAAAACGATGAGATTGTTGGTTACTCCTTCGTCCACCTTGGAAAAATGATGGAAAGTATCAATAACGGCGTTGAGCCAGCAGCCGCTTTGGAAAAAGCCTCTGGTAAATACGGACAATTCGACGATGCTGTCAAATACATCGATCCAAGAAAAGAATAGGAGGAAATCACATGGCATTATTTGAAAGTTATGAAAGAAGAATCGCTAAAATTGAAGAAACTTTAGCTGCCAACGGCATTGCCTCTTTAGAAGAAGCAAAGGCTATTTGTGATGAAAAAGGCATTGATGTGGCTGAAATTGTTAGAAGCATTCAACCCATCTGTTTTGACAACGCCTGCTGGGCTTACACCTTAGGTGCTGCGCTGGCCATTAAACGCGGTATTACCAATGCTGCCGATGCATCCGAAGTGATCGGTGAAGGCTTACAGGCTTTCTGTATCCCCGGTTCGGTTGCCGAACAACGTAAGGTTGGTTTAGGTCACGGTAACTTAGGCGCGATGCTGCTGCGCGAAGAAACTGAATGTTTTGCCTTCCTGGCCGGCCATGAATCCTTTGCTGCTGCTGAAGGTGCCATCGGCATCGCCCGCTCAGCCAATAAGGTTCGGGTCAAACCACTGCGGGTTATCTTAAACGGTTTAGGAAAAGACGCTGCCCTGATTATTTCACGTGTCAATGGCTTTACCTATGTCAAAACCGATTATGATTTTGCCACCGGCGAGCTTAACATCGTTTCACGAACACCTTATTCAGACGGCGAACGGGCTGCGGTTAACTGCTACGGCTCCAACGATGTCCAAGAAGGCGTTGCCATCATGCATTTTGAAGGCGTCCATGTTTCCATCACCGGAAACTCCACCAACCCCACCCGTTTCCAACACCCGGTTGCCGGCACCTATAAAAAGGAAGCCCTGGAACAAGGCAAAAAATATTTCTCCGTTGCCTCCGGCGGCGGTACTGGCCGCACCCTCCATCCTGACAACATGGCCGCCGGTCCTGCTTCCTACGGGATGACCGACACCATGGGACGGATGCACTCTGATGCTCAGTTTGCTGGTTCTTCATCTGTTCCCGCCCATGTTGAAATGATGGGACTAATCGGAATGGGTAACAACCCCATGGTTGGCGCGACGGTTTCGGTTGCGGTGGCGATTGAGGAAGCAAGCAAGCAAGTAAGTAAGTAAGTAAGTAAGTAAGTAAGTAAGTAAGTAAGTAAGTAAGTAAGTAGGGTAGACCCATTTATTACGGTATCATGCGATTTTAAGCGAGTTCGACTGAGATTGGTTTTAGTTCGATGACACAATTCATTATTACAACCTAGGTTTAAAAACCTGGGTTGTTTTTATCCCAGTCACTCATACCTGGTTAAAAGTCAGAAAAAAACAACGTGTGTTGGTTAGATTTCATTAGTTTTTCTTGTTCAGTCTACTAAAACTGTTGTTCTATAATATAGTTATCTATCATATCCATAATGTAAGTATTCCAATATTCATACACATCAATATCCATATAATCTTTCAAATTTTTCCCCTCTTTTTTCATCTGTACTTTATCCTTAAAAGATCCTTCAGCAATTTCCTCCACTTCTTGTTCTCCATTCAACCGCCTATTGTTATTCAGATGTTTGATAAGACGGTTCAGGATTTTTAAAATGTTATTATAGTTTTGTTCATTTAATTCAAAAGAAGACCTGTCTTTAATATCAAATGCAAATTCTGGCTTTCCATTTGTGAGGAAAACAGGAATACACCCATAATCAACAGAAATTATACTGTAATCAACGATGGAGCGCGTAGCCCATGCTGCACCGCCTTCAAATAAGCAAAACTGACTTTCTAAAAAGTTTCGTGAAGTAAAAAAAAGAATATCGGTATTATGATTGAGTATCATTTCCCTGATCATGCCAGATAGAGGAGTTAATCCAGTAATATCCAAACCATCAGACGAATAAAAAATATCAGTTGTAGTATAATCATTAGTCCATTTAAAACCTCTGTGCTGTAAATAGTGAGAAATAAAATCAGTAAACATTCTGTCTTTTTTTGCATGGGAAATAAATAATTTATAAGAGGTTTTTAGTTCATATTGCCCTTTCAATTTGTTAGCTATTATAGGAGAAACATCATTGGCGATATCAACCGGGACACTTGCCGATATTAAATCGTTGTGTAGTTCTTGTTCAAAAGTTGATTTTTCTTTTGCTCTTATCTGCTCATCTTCCGCTTTTTTTATTTCATTGACTTCATTTGCTAGTTCTTGCCTACGTGCTATTAATTGAGTAGCAATACCTCTTAATAAACTAATCAACAACGTTACTCGTTCATCAATTATTGAAAATTCTTGCCTGTTAGATGTTGCAATATCATCAAAATCATTATCATCTAAAATTTCAAATGAAACTTCACCTTCTAAATAGTTAGCATACGTTCCAACTAAATCAAGTTTTCCTAAAATATTTTCATTAGCCAGTTTATTTCTAACATACACTCTAATTTGATTGGGATTATAAAACTGATTTTTGATATAGCGCTCATCATTTTTTCTTGAAGTTTCATTATCAATTGATGAATGAATCCCTATCCACCCTGTAAGTATATACTCTTTTTCTTTTCCGTAAAATTCTTTAATCCCCTTAATAGAAACTTTTTCTTTTAGAACGCGATTAGTAACTTCTACTGGAAAGTTTTGTTTCTTTCTTTTAAATAATTGAGTTTTATTTGTACTTAATTTATTATTATAGTTCACCTCGAAACTATCTTTGGTAGAATCAATGTAAGTATCTTCTGAACGGTAAATATGTGACATATTATCAAATGCGATACTTTTATAAACATCTTTAAAAACCAATTCATCTATAGCGTTTTTAATAATGCAAACTTTTAGTTTTTTTTCCATCGAATCAAAGAGAAAATAATTAGACAATTTATGCTCTAGAGCGTCTATTGCCGCATCTCCAAGTCTACGTAAGTTTACATCTCGTAGTTGGATCAGAGTTCCATTTTTAAACTCTGTTCCGTTCCATATATCCGCGCACGTCATCTTAATCGATGAAATATCAACTTCCTCCAAACTAGGAGTACTAAGATCATCCATGTTAGTAACATCAACCGACCAAGCTGTAATATCACTACTTTTTTTTGTAATAATATTATAATTGTCTGACAAATATAACGCAGCCAATTTCCCAATGCCTTTACGCCCGGCAGCCATATCCTTTGGATTACTTAACCTACGATTTCTACCAATAATTACATACTTGTTACGTAACTCTCGTTCATCCATGCCCGAGCCATTATCTAAAAGTTCGATAGTCGAGTGCTTTTTATCAATCATATTAATATATAGAAATACTTTGGTCGCTTCAGCGTCAAAACCATTTGCAACTAACTCGGAAATCGCCGCCCAGGCATTAGAATAGAGTTGCCTCCCAAACATCTTCAATGCGTTATAGTTTAACGAAAATGGTATGCTATTTTTCATAACACGACTCCTTTAATAACGTTTTTATGACTTCTATGATAATGTGTTGCAAAACATCAACAACTACGCTATTTCCAAACTGCTGATACGCTTGATTTGGTGTTTCTGCAATCACAAATTTATCGGGGAACCCCATTAATCTAGCACATTCTCGAGGGGTTAGTTTCCTGATTTGGTTGTTAATTAAATAAATACCCGTTCTTCCACCTACCCCCCCACCTGATGCAGAAAGTGTAGTGGCACAACCTTTGATGCTATAAATTCGCTCGCCTTGGCGCCCGAGTCCAATCTCACCAATTCGTATACATGGCTTTTTGCACTCTTTTTCTATTACCTCAAAACTATCTCGAATATGATACTCTCTGTTAATAATGCTTTTACGAGCAGACTCCGAGTTTCCAGCTTCTAATATCGCTTCAACATTACGTTTTAATTTTATATGCTCTGGAAATCTAAATTCGCGAATTTTCATATTTTCTCTAAAAGCTACAATATATAGCCTTTTTCTAGATTGTGGAACATTGTAATCAGCAGCATTTAATGATTGTTTATAAGCACGATATCCTATTTTATGTAATTCACTAATAATTATATCAATTGTTTTCCCATTATCATGAAATTCAATATTTGCAACATTTTCCAACAGTATCAGTTTCGATTTATGATATTCCGCTATTCGGATTATTTCATAGAACAGCCTTCCGGATTTTACATTATTAAAGCCTTGTTGTGAACCGGAAATGCTAAATGCCTGGCAGGGAAACCCTGCACATAAAATATCATGTTTTGGAATATTCACCTCCTTCATATCTCTAATATCTCCTTTAGGTTCAATTCTAAAGTTTGCTCTATAGATCTTTTGCGCTTCCAGATTAATATCAGAAGCAAATACACATTCTGCACCAAAATCTTTTAGTGCTGCGTGAAATCCACCAATTCCACAAAACAAATCCACAAATTTGTATCCAGCTAGAGCTTTTTTATATTCTTTTTTCAGTCGTATCATTAATTATTTTATCCGCCTACAATCATTTTTTTATGTCAAGTGTAGTATAAACAAGCGCATTACTAAGATGAGAAACCGTTTCATTCGGCATATTCCTGCTATCTAAAGGTTTTTTTGCATATTACCAATTTGCGTTTATGTTTAATTGACAGTATCCCATTAGTGTGACCGGTCTTCTATGCGAATCGCCCATCAATAAACGTTCATTATTTTAATTATACGACATCAATATTGAATTGACAATTAAAATAGAGCCGTAAGAAGATAAAAGAGTCATATCCGTGCTACATAGAAGACATTATAAAAACATTGGGGCGTTTTGTCATATTCATACTACACAAAAGGTTCGTTTTTCGTTTCATCCATTTTGGTTTATCACAAACCGACGCTTATTCCATCAGATCAAGCTGATCCTCTATCAAAACTTTAGATATAACCATTGCCTTGATTAAATTCTCAAGTCGCCGATGATGAAAGCTTCCTTCATCGAATTTCACCTGTGCTTTTTCACACTTGCTGATAACTGAAACCACTGGTCTGAGCGATTCTGTTAATCCTTTTTTTGTATGCTGCCCCAGAACACTAGACATTTGTTTCTTTTGGGATCGTTCACTTTCTATCAAAAGCTTTGAAATAACCATCGCTTTAATTCTATTTCTGAGCAGTGAGCATTGGGAGGTCCCTTCGGCAAATTTACCTTGCATTTTTTCACATTTGCTAATCGTTGAAGATACTTCCCGAAGCGCTTGATTTAATTCTTCGTTGGTATACTTATTCATAAGAATGCTCCCTTGCTTTCGGAATAGTCTCATCCGTCCGCCCTTATTCATCATCAACCCCAATGAAGATGGCATTAGACCCAGTGGGGTCGATTTTTTTATTCTGTTTTTCTCAAAAGAACCGTCCCTTAATTATAAAGCCCCGGGCAATTCTTTGATTTCTAAATTTGCCGGGGGCGTGGGTTGATGCATAGTCAAATCGAAACGTGAACCGTCACTTATTCTAATGCATTGATAAAAGGTGTTCCCAATTCTTCAAGCGACCGCAGTTGTCTCGATACAAGTTTCCGTAATTCAATTAACCGATCCGACTAGGCTCACTCCCTGCGCAATTAAAATCGCATTGTAACTCTCCATATTTGCTAAAACCAGTAGCTGCTTTAAGTTTGCCTCGTCGCGAATGTTACCTTTTATCTCTGCCTTAGTCTGTCGCCATTCTTTGGCTGTCATCCCAAACAAAGCCACATTCAGTAGATCGGCTTCGCTGGCATAGGTATAGCTGATCTGACCTGGGGTAAGTTCTGGCAGAATCAATTTCTCTTTAATGGCATCTGTATGGATTCGATAGTTTAATTTTGAAATCTCCCGGTTTAAATTCCAATTCAAAGACAGGCGGCTGTTCTCATCTGATTTCAGCCTTTTGTAATCCTTGATGATATACAATTTAAACTCCGCGGATATCCATGAAGCAAATTCAAAGGCGATATCCGAATGAGCATAAGTCCCTCCATATCGCCCTGATTTTGACACGATCCCAATTGCACCGACAGCTTCGATCCATTTCCTGGGTGACAAGGTAAAAGCATTCAGACCGGCTGCCAGTCCTTACACAGATCAAACCAGCCGACACTGTTGGAATATTTTTCCAGTTCCACGATTGTCAGTTCAATGGCACTATTACTGCTACCGCAGGCCGGAAAGACGGTATCAAATCGTTTCAGTGAATCATCGAGATAGACATCCACATTGCCGTTGACGGCAAAGGGACAGACGCCGCCAATACCATGACCAACAAGGTGCTCGACCTCATCCGGTGAAAGCATTTTTGCCTTGCTTTTAAAATGCGCTTTAAATTTTGAATTGTCGATTCTGGCATCACCGGCCACCACGACGAGCACACATTTTTCTGCCAGTTTAAAGGACAAGGTTTTGGCGATTCGTTCCGGGGCACAACCGACCGCTTGCGCCGCCAGTTCCACCGTTGCCGATGAGGTCTGGAATTCCAGGATTCGGGTTTCAATATGCCATTGTTTGAAATAATCTTTTACTTTTTCGATTGCCATTTAATTTACTCCTGTTCTGATAAAATGGGATTCATTTATTGTCCTTCTAATTCTATCATAAATATTTTTTTATGACATGAGAATGACACGAATCACGCCCCGACTATTATATCCTGAATACATCGGCCATGGATTCGTTCGACCACTCGATCTTATCTGCGATTTTTCATTTCCAACAAACGGGGCCTTTTTTATTTAGGCCCCATTTGTTGGTTATCATTTTGCTTTATCCGTTTATTTATAGTGAAAACGACATTGCACAACTTCAATTTGACCGTCTTTTATTCGGTATACAATACGATTGGTGTCATCAATTCGGCGACTCCAAAAGCCCTGAAATTCATACCTTAATGGTTCCGGTTTGCCAATTCCTTCATAACCATTCCGATCAATATCCTGTAACAGTACATTGATTCGCTTCAATGTCTTTTTATCCTGTCTTTGCCAATACAGGTAATCTTCCCAAGCCTCATCCGTCCAGACCTTATTCATCGTCAGCCTCAATTAGCTCATGAACGGTTCCCTTGCCAGCCTCAAGACTTGCGATGGATTTTCTTAATCTTTCCAGATTTGCTTCACTATAGAAAAAATCATCATTAATTGTCAAATCAAAGGGAATCCCATGCTTACGAACCACCGCTCTTGCAAATACATTGATCGCTGCTGTCATATTTAAGCCCAGTTCTGTACAAATCATATCAAAGTTTTTTTTCAATTCTTCATCCATCCGAATGTTGATATTTGTTTGTGCCATAATGTGTCACCCCTTTTCTTATATCTAAAGACATTATAACCTATCTTATTGACATTGTCCTTAAATATAGTTACGATGTCAATATATATGACAAGGAAACGTTTTGTGATCTGTGAAAAAGTCTTTGTTATTTTACTGAATTCAAAAAATAAAAAAGGCCGGGATTTCCTAACCTTTTTCTTTTGTCTGAAACCCAGTTTTTTAAACCCGGTTAGATTCCCAACTCCGATTCCACCGCATCGATGGTCAGCCAACCCTTTTCACGACCTGCCTGTTCGCCTTTAGATAGCTGTGACATCAGCTTCAGAGAAGCCTTCGATGATTCATATTCATTGATATCAATAATGGCAAACTTGCCTCGACCATTTTTTGTTAAAAAGACTGGTTCGCCCACCGCAACATCCCGCAATACTTCCGTATAGTTTCTTAGATCTGAGATTGGTTTGATATTTTGAAATACCTCCGTTTTCTGATTGTGATTCCTCTGCCATTTGAAATGCCTCAATTGATCATATTTGAAGGACTGCCAGCCTGGTTGACGCATCTGTCCTACCGTTTTTATTCCATGATGATGACCACCACATTTATCGGAGTGATTCTGTCACTGGTTTACAAACCGCGCACCTGGTGCACCATTTGCCCCATTTCAACAATTTCCGGCGAATATATTAAATATACACGTTGACATCATTTGAGCAAACGCAATTTCTTCTTTTTTAGGATCCCCCATTTCAATCAACATCCTGAAAAAGACCATTGATTCACTTTAATGTCTTTTTATGCTTTTTTTTGCCAATGCCGGCACATCCCAGGCCTCGACTGTCCAGACCTTATTAGTTGCCTCCTTTTCTTTATCTGTACATATTACACTCCCTTTTATTGACGTTGTCCTTAAATATAACTATATCGCACCTATTATAAAAGTGTTTCATAATGAAGTGATGTCATTTTCACCCTGTGTATTTTGAGACACCCCCATATTAAAGAAATTAGAATTATTGCCGATAATAGAAACAGATATTGAACATAAAAGACACACTTATTTACAAAAGGGGGCCATGTTTCGATGAAAATAAATTCTGTTGTTAATAATTTCTATAACAGCTACAGTCAAATGACCGAAAAGCAAAAATCGATGGACAAAAGCCAACCATCCAGCCAGGCCGTTTCAAAAAAAACGGATACGCTTGATATTTCAAAAGAAGCCTATAAAACGCCGGTAAGTGACGAGACGATGAGTGCCACATCAGGAAAAGACTCGCTTAGAATTACAAAGGGCGAGAAAGCAAACAGTTATGTGATCCATTTTTCTGATTCAGCGATGGTAAGCAGAACTATTTCGAGGGGCTATCTTACCGTTAACGGTGTCGATATCCCGCTTTCTGATGATTTGAAAAAGCAATTAACTGAAATAGATAAACAGGCACAAGCTGACCGTGAAGCCGCGTTTTATCAATCTACTATGGCGCATGATCTGGCGGTCACCAAACAACAAAGTGAAGCATGGGCAAGTGCCTACAAAGATTTAGCGGAAGCGATTGAAATAGCCGCCAAAATTTCCGCGGGCGTAAAAGTATCCAGTTCTGACCTGAAAAAATTGATGGAGACAAGTCCACAGCTTTATGCGATGGCAATGGCTGCAAAGGCTATGGCTGAAAGTCAAGAAAAACAGACTGAAACTCAAATAACAGGCAATCAAGAAACAAGCAAAAGCAATGCTGCCACTCAAGGCGTTAGCTGGTCAGATTTTGAATGGAAATCTTATGAAACACAGATGAGTGTCACGATAGATGGTACGCCATCCGTTACCGGTGTCGAAAAAGGAGAAACGCAACGATGCGGTCACCATCTGCATCCTCTTAAAACAACAGCCTGAATCGCATCAATAAACCCATGGTTTATTAAAGTGCGCCAAAAAACAAAAGAAACCGAAGCTCTTCTGAAAATTGACCAGAATCTTTTACTTTTTCGATTGCCATTTATTTTTATTCCTATTTCGATAAAATGAGATCTAGCTTTTGTATTTCTAATTCTATCATAGACCTTGTTTTGAGCACAAGGGGATGGTTCTTTTGGGCTATGCTCCACCCCTTGTTTCAATCCTGCCCATCTGGTCATATTTATAAAATTTAAGTTTTACAATCGGCAGCCCTGGGTATTTCTTGCCATTTTCACAGGAACACCGGCCCACACTTTCATGTCCATTTAAATCAACGAGTATCAACCTTCCACAACCATGACATCTTTCACAGTCAACCTCATTAATTTGAACTTCCTGATATACGATCCGTGCCAAAGATAAAATATCACCAGGCTTAGGCTCACGGCTTTCCCCAGATTTTAAATAGTTAATATACGCTCTGTGGCAAGTGTCGTAAGGTACTTTTTCAAGGACTTCCTGCCATGTTGCGATTGTTGTATCTCTGATGCTAATTCGTGGGTAGCATCCCTGCATTTCCGTCAAGAATCTGTCCGTTTCTGCATAATCCAATCTTTTTTTTCTCCTGTCTTTCAAAATTCAATAACTTTTCAATCTTCGCTTTTTCAATGATATCCGCTGGTGTTGGTGGAAACTTCATCACTTTCAGCAGCTTAAACAATGCTTCACTGGCATATTTATAATCAAGTTCCTTGAGCAAGGCATGCCAGGTCGTATTCATAAATCCGGCCTCATCCACCTTGAAATTTGGATATACTGAAGCCATCAAGGGAAGCTTAAAGCAATTGAAATCATCGAGATATTAACCAAGGTTCCGGAATTTGTGATGATGCTCGAAGCGGATCATGAAGACTAATCTAGAAAAACGA
>JAHIQT010000097.1 GCA_018903255.1 Bacillota bacterium
GAGAGAAGCATTAATAAGTGTGATTATGCCAGTCTACAATGCTGAAAAACGGTTGGAAATGTCGATTAACAGTGTTTTAAATCAAACCTATCAGCAGCTTGAATTAATTCTGATTGATGACGGTTCAACGGATTCATCAGCGATGATTTGTGATCAATACGCCAGAGCAGATAAAAGAGTAATGGTCGTTCATCAAGAAAATGCCCGGGTGAGTGCAGCCCGGAATCGCGGGATTCAACTAGCGACCGGGGAGTATCTGTCTTTTATCGACGCAGATGATACTATTGATCCAGAAACTTACGCTGTGGTGATGAAACAATTTACCGATCGCTCAATTGATATGGTGATCTATGGAATGCAGTTCGACTATTACAAAAATCAGAAGCTACAGAAAAGACATATTAAAAGCATTGAAAAGAACTACTGTTTTAATGTTAAAAATATAAACGCACATTTTTCTTATTTGTCTGATCAAAACTACTTTTTATCATCCTGTAACAAGGTCATCAAATCCACCATCATCAACGATAATCAGATTGTCTTTGAAAAGGAAATGTCGATATTGGAGGATTTTAAATTTGTCTTAGACATTCTGGAAAAATCTAAAAAAGTCTGTGTTCTGGATGGAGCGTGGTATCATTATTATCATGATTTGAATGCTTCGCAACTTAAACGGCGGCCAGCTATTGATTATATCCGAAATTTTCAGATATTAGACAAACGGCTCAGAGAATTCTCGCAAAAATTTGGAATGGACAAGGGTAATGAACTCGAAAAAATCAATGGCATGATTTTGAGATATTATATCATCGCGATCGAAAAACGTTTTACCAGTAATGATCGTTTAAAAGAAAAATACGTCAAGATGAAAGAGATTATTACATTAAATGAATTTCAAACTGCATTAAAAAATGCTGCTGTCTCGGGAAAAAGGCTAATAATCGTTGTTCATTTACTTAAGAAAAAGAGTTTTATAATTTTGTTTTGGTTATTTCTTGCAAATGGTTATTTAGGTAAAATGTTCCGTTGAAAAGTAGCGATAATTCTAATGCACTAGATGCAATCAATAAGGCTAGCAGCTAAATTGCGAATCAATCCAATTAGTATACAATCACAGAAAATGGTGGACTTATGTCAAGAACAGCGAATTCAATCAAGAATATAAAATATGCACTGATCGGTCAAATGTTGGCATTGTTGGTTACATTTGTTTCGCGAATCGTCTTTGTTACAGTATTAAGCGCGGAATACTTAGGAATCAATGGCCTGTTCACCAATATTTTGTCAATCTTATCATTGGCTGAATTGGGAATTGGTACAGCGATTGTCTACAGCATGTACAAACCGATAGCCGAAAACAATGTTGAAAAAATAAAATCGTTAATGAAATTATTTAAAAAAACTTATACACTTATCGGCCTGATTATTATCGCATTGGGAATAATGCTCGTCCCGTTCTTGCATTTTTTTATCAAAGATATTCCAGAAGTAGATTACATCAACCTTATTTTTATAATCTTTGTCGTTAATTCGGCGATATCCTATTTTTTTTCATATAAGCGTTTTTTGATTATCGCCAATGAAAAAAAATACATTGCTTCGCTCTACCGCTATGCAATTTTTATCGCGATGAGTATTTTTCAGATAATCATTTTATATACAACCCAAAACTACATTTTATTCTTATCTGTCGAATTGGTGGCGACCCTATCTGAAAACATTCTGGTTTCGCTCAGAGCCGATAAGATGTTTCCTTATTTGAAGGAAAAAAATATTCTGCCATTGGAAGCTAAAGAAAAGATTGAGATCAAAAAAAATGTCCAGGCGTTGATCTACCATCGAATTGGTGGTGTTGTCGTTTTGGGTACCGATAATATCCTGATCTCGATGCTAATTGGGATTGTGGCAGTCGGGATTTACTCAAACTATTTACTGATTATTGCATCACTGACAATGATCTATGGATTAATATTTGAATCATTAACGGCCAGCATCGGTAATCTTGGGATAACCCAATCGGCAGAAAAGAATCGCAGTGTCTTTTCCAGCACAAATTTTGCCGCTTTCTGGATCTACGGATTTTCAGCGATTGCACTTTGGAATCTGGTGAATCCATTTATTTACCTCTGGTTGGGGGGAGAATACCTGTTTGATATGGAAATCGTGGCAATTTTGATTGTCAATTTCTACATGATGGGGATGAGAACAAGCGTCAGAGTCTTTAAAGATGCCCATGGCTTATATTGGTATGATCGCTATAAACCGCTGGCCGAATCGATTATTAACATTGTGGCATCGGTGATACTTGCAAATTATGTTGGCGTGGCGGGGATTTTTTTGGGAACAATGGTCAGCACCATCACTACCAGCTTTTGGGTGGAGCCATTTGTTTTGTACAAGTATGGGTTTGAATCCAGTTCGGCTGAGTATTTTAAACAATACCTGAAGTATGCAGTCATAACAATCGGAGCAGGGATGATCACCTGGTTTATCTGTCAATATGTTGTCGACACCGGAATTATCAGTTTTATGATTAGAGTCTTGATCTGCGGCGTCGTTCCCAATCTGTTATTCTTTTTGATCTTTAGAAAAAATAATGATTTCTCTTATATAATACAGGTAGCGAAAAGTCAATTAATCGACAGAGCAATTAAAATCTTTAAATAAAAAATTGAATGTGGCAATTTGTGATGATGCTCTATTAAGAATGATATAAAAACGTGCTTAGAAAATTTTATGATGCGAATTTTTAAAAATCCTGCTAAATATTT
The DNA here is from genome assembly GCA_018903255.1 of Bacillota bacterium. Classification (GTDB taxonomy): domain Bacteria; phylum Bacillota; class Clostridia; order Eubacteriales; family Eubacteriaceae; genus Acetobacterium. The sequence continues at coordinate 2,772 of JAHIQT010000097.1, forward strand.
TGCTGCTTCAGTCGATCTTAAAGGTAAGAAGTACTGAGCAATAACTAAGCCAAGCAGATGGAATGCACTAACATTACTGGCTCAATTACGAAACAGTCAATTTACTTAAATTTGACTGTATAAATTAGAATTAGTCATAATTGTATTGACTGGATCATTAAAGTGTGATATATTGAGCCTAACCACAGCAACGCAATATGCTAATATTCCAATATTGCATATCGTTCTAAACAAAATGACATTAAAAGGGTAGCAAAGCTATAATCAACTAAATAAATCGTGGAATTACTTTCCGACGATAAAGGCAAACCGGTTGAAAAACCGGGACGCAAAACTAAAGGGCCTGTAAAATGGCAGCCAGTTACCGAAGGGGAAGTTTTTTGTAGTCAGAAATTATTTAAATGAAAGTCGAATAGATTTTTTCGGTCAAGATATAGTAGAAATTTAAAGAGTTGTTAGGAAGACGCTCAGTCAAAAAGGAGGGAGTCGACAAGCAAGTACATAAATGGTAAAAATTAAAACTGTTGAAGCAACTCTTCAACGATAAAGGCAAACCTATCGAAAGATAGGGACGCAAAGCTAGAGGGCCTCTAAAATGGCAGCCAGTTACCGAAAGAAGCGTTTTTTATTTAATGATTGTATCGATCCATCGATAAGGGCAAACCAACTGAAAAGTTGGGACGCAAAGCTAAGGGCCTTAACTGCAAAGAAAGGTAGCCGGCTACCGAAAGGAGCACCACCATGAAAAAGATATCCGTTTTATTAGTTACATTGATGTTATTACTAAGTTCAATGCCAGTATATGCAGCACCAGGAAAATCAGGCACAGCAAAAGCGAAAAAACCAGTAACCATTACAGAACCTGCACCAGTCGTAAC
>JAHIQT010000098.1 GCA_018903255.1 Bacillota bacterium
GATAAAAACTATTGAAAAATTTGAACAGGATGATTTTATTGATGTAAAAAAGTTGCAGAGAATCGAAAAATGCAAAGAGATAATCAGTAACTTGGAGAAGAATATCAAAGTGCTTGAGGATTTTGGCAATAAAAACAAAGCTGTATATAATAATATAGTAAGTGGGTGTGTAAATGAAAAATGAATTGGATACCAGAAATTATCATGATCTTTCCCGATCATTTATTTCGGCAAATGAAATCATTACTAAGAATTATTTGGCGAAATTGGAAAGCTATGAGATTGCAGAGTTGCCAAATGAACTGGGTATTATTGGTGAGGTGTGTAAGTTTACCCGTTTGTACAAGGTTTCAAAACTGGTCTATAACAAAGACGAGCGTTTTTTAGATAAACTTTCGACGATTCTCAATGGCCTTTATACAATCAACAGCGCCGTTATCACAATCATTACCAGTGATGGTTGCAATGTCGACCTATATCTGGGAACCGTTAATAAGACAGAACAACAGGATACGTCGAACATGGGGAAATTTTTAAATGGATCTTTCTGTGGTAACCTACCGGGATCTGAAATGGAAAATATCGGTGCTGATGAGATGGCAGTACTTTTAGAAAATATTTTTGTTGATCGTTCGGTAGTATCGGCGGTGTCGGGAATACCTTCGATTCGTAATGAAGAGGAGCAGAATAATGCAACTTATATTCAGGGAATTGAAAACATGGTGGATTCTCTGGCCGGGATCAAGTACACACTCTTAACGATTGCTGATTCAGTTGAACCCAATCAACTTAATCAGTGTGAAAATGCTCTGGAAAATCTTTATTCTCAAATATTCCCGTTTTTAAAATCAGAATTGAATTTCAATGAGAGTGAGGGTTTAAGTCTCACCGATTCGACTTCAAACAGTGTTTCAAAGGCGATTAATACCAGTGTTAGCGACACCCAAAATAGTACGATTTCAAAAGGCTGGAGCAAAGCTCACACTGAAGGCGAGTCACTCACGGGAACAGCGGGTTTAGGTGTAGGTGGAGGTGTTGGTGTAGGTGTTGGTGTAGGTGGAGGTATAGGTGTTGGTGCTAATGCTTCAGTAAGTAAAGGCAAAAACTCTTCCGACACTTTATCAGAAACAGGAAATACGAGTGACAGTTTTGGAGTGACCTATAATAGCGGTGTCAGCGACGTGATTGCCGATATTACCGGTTTTTCTTCGGGAACAACCGAGACAAAGGGGCGTTCACTGCAGATTTCAATGATCAATAAAAAGGCTGATAACATGCTGAAAAACATCGATCAGCAAATCGAGCGATTGAATCTTTGCCAAAGTTATGGTGCGTTTAATTATGCAACTTACGTGATAACTAAAGAACTGGGTGACAATAAACGGGTTGCCAGTGCCTATAATGCCTTACTGAAAGGGGATACATCGTATCTGCAAACCGCCCATATTAATACCTGGAATAAGAATAAGAGCGGGGCTGTTCTAAATTACTTGAAACGCTTTACCCACCCCAATTTCGCAAAGAGCTATTTAACTGAGACCTATGTCTCACCTGCTTCGCTGATCAGTGCAGAAGAACTGGCATTGTGTATCGGATTGCCCAAAAAGTCAATTACCGGGCTTCCAGTTATTGAATGTGTTCCCTTCGGCAGAAATATTCAGCGGTTATCTGAATCGCAAGAACCGGAGCAGTCCATCAAATTGGGTAAGGTTTATCATATGGGAAAAACCTCGGATGATACACCAATCCAATTGGATCTTAACAGTTTGGGGATGCACACCTTTATTACCGGTTCAACGGGTGCAGGTAAATCAAACACAATCTACGGGCTATTAAATAAATTGCAAAAAAATGATATTCATTTTTTAGTCATCGAACCGGCAAAGGGTGAGTATAAGCATGTTTTTGGTAATAAAGAGGATGTTAATGTTTACGGTACCAATCCCAAGCTTATGCCTTTATTGAAAATAAATCCTTTCAAATTTCCTAAAGAGATTCATGTCCTGGAGCATATCGATAAGCTAATCGAAATCTTTAATGTCTGCTGGCCAATGTATGCAGCAATGCCCGCCGTTTTGAAAGAATCGGTCGAACGGGCTTATGTTGCGGCAGGATGGGATCTCGATCTTTCGGAAAACGATACGGCGGAGGTGTTATTTCCCACTTTTGCAGATGTGTTGCTGGAACTTAATCAGGTTATAGGTGAGTCTGCTTATTCGGAAGAACTGAAAGGAAATTATATCGGGTCATTGGCGACACGAATCAAGTCATTAACCAATGGCATTAATGGGCGGATTTTTGGCTGTGATGAGATTGACAATCAACTATTGTTTGATAGCAATACGATTGTCGATTTGAGCCGGGTCGGTTCGATGGAAACCAAAGCTCTTGTTATGGGAATTTTGGTTATGCGCTTGCAGGAACACCGGATGGCACAGGGTGGTATGAATGCTGATCTCAAACATGTGACAGTTCTGGAAGAAGCCCACCATTTATTGAAACGAACCTCAACCGAGCAGAGCAGTGAAGGTTCAAATCTTTTGGGTAAATCAGTGGAAATGCTGGCGAACAGCATTGCTGAAATGCGAACCTATGGTGAAGGTTTTATTATTGCCGATCAATCACCTGGATTAATGGATATGTCAGTGATTCGTAATACTAATACGAAAATAATTTTACGTTTGCCAGATTTTTCAGATCGGGATTTAGTAGGAAAAGCGGCTTCATTAAATGATGATCAGATCAAAGAACTGGCAAAACTGCCAACTGGAGTTGCCGCCGTTTATCAGAATGACTGGTTGGAACCGGTTTTATGCAAAGTCAATAAACACCAGACATTGAGTAATAAGCAGTATGTGTTTGAAGAACAACTTCAACGGGATGGATTAAATGAAAGAAAACTAAAAACAGAGATTATTAAATTTTTGGTACATGGCCGTATTATCGAGAAAATTGAACCGGATCTTGACTATATCGATCAGTATTTAATTAATTCAAACCTGGCGGCTAGTCACAAGCGATTAATAAAACAATTGACGGGTGAGTTTAAAAATACCGGTACACTGGAGATTTGGACAACGGATAAATTTACTGATTTATCGCATTATGTCTCTGAAATTCTGGAGAGTGATTTACACGTCAGAAAAAGTGTTATGGAATCAAGTGATTATCAGGAATTGACACGGTCAATGATTGAACTGATAAAACATAGAATTGATGTGGATAATGAGCAGATCCTTTTGGGAACCTGTCAATGTATGTTAAGAAATATAATTCGAAATCATGAAACTGATTTGGGCATTTATGCAAAATGGCGGGAACAAGTGGAGAATGGAGGGATGCGACTATGATGGAATTAGCTGGTGAAACGGGAAAAAGCATGGCTGAGAGCAAACTTGGTGAAATGGCTAAAGAAATGCCTGCAGCGAAGTCGGATTTAAAAGAACTTGATAAACCACTGCAATTTGATGCTGCTGAAATTAGTAATAGCAATTTGAATGAGACAGCAGTTGAAAATCTGAACCAGGAAAAAAAAGGATTGACTGATGACGAGAAAAATCAGATCAAGGACGAAACAGGATGGTCAGATGAAGTTGAAAAATCTCAGCAGACAGGCGAGGAAAATGGTGACAATGCGAAAAATTGTCCAATTGATGGAAATAACGGAAAATGGGATGGTAAAAGAGGAAATTCTAATTGGATTCCAGAGCAAGATTTCTCACCAGGGAAAGCAAATCCTGAAGGTAAAACATGGAAAGAAATACAAGAAAAGCATGGAATTGAGCAGATAACTTTTAAGGATGGGGAACCTGATTTTAGCGAAATTAGTAAAGGAAAAGCAGAGATAGAACCGTTTTCGGATAGTCGTTCTGATAATTTTGATAAGGCAGATATTGAGCTGGCAAAACAAAAGGGGTGTACACCAGAAGAAGTGGAAAAATGGCGTAAAGAAAATGGATACACTTGGCATGAATGTAAAGATATGTCGACAATGCAAAAAGTACCGAGTGAAGTTCACAACAACATTTCACACAGCGGTGGTATTTCTGAAGTAAAAAAAGGAAATGGTGATAATATATGAAAAATATCTATTTTGGAGAAATGATTTTCAACACAGGATGGAAGTCTTTGATAGACATAAAATTGTTCGATAAAATAACAAAAATCACAGTGAAGGCTAAAGCTTATTTTGAAAAAGATGGTGTTACTTCTGAACAAGAAGCTGCGTTTTCTGATTTTAATAATAACAAGGCGCAGCGGTTAAAAAATACTGAACTACTTCTTTCTGATTATGCAGGTGATATTGCTATGAGTCGTTTCGAGCCTAAGACGTTATTGTTTGAACGGGATGGCAGCTATTGTATTCTTTTTGATGATCATCAAGATGAAGATAATGGGATCGTTGTATGCTTAATACCAGAGGAAAAAGTATTGACACAGGATGATTATCTATAAAGATGAAAAAAATGTTTGTATTTTAAGTTGAACGTTTATGCGAAAGAATACATCTTTACATTGACCGATTAAAACAGAAGTACAAAGATTGAACAATAAGCAAAATAGTGGTTGTCTTCAAACGGTGCCTTGTCGCTATTTATCGCTTACGAGTGATTCGAATTATATCAGTTTTTAGAGTTAATAAAAACCGCTTCGGCGGTTTTTTATTTCCCAAAATCCTCAAAATCATTTCAAATCCCTATCATCCATCCAATTTCTGTCCCCCCACCTATCATATAATAAGCCCAAGCCAGCAGTGGCGGTCAAGCCGCCTTGCAAACCTATCCGGGTGCTGCATGCGCAAGCCGGTAGGGCTGGCCAAGAATAAATTATCTGGAGGTGTCACATGCAAACAATTATTTCTATCATTATTCTAATCATCAGTCTGGTTTCATCCTTTAAGATCTGCGGCTTGTTGAAGGTGGTGATCTGGGGTGAAAACACCCTGGATCTGGGCCTGAAGATCCTGTCGTTCTGGGCAATGATTTTCTTTTTCTGTGTGGTGTTCTGGGCCACTGTGTTTGTCTACTTGGGTATTCCGCTACTGATCATTGGTGCCGTTGCACTGGTCGCAGCTTTGCTTTTCGGCGGCAACAGTGACGATGAAACGGCCTCAGAAGAAGACGAAGCGGCCAATCAGGAAGCCGAAAAATAAGGCGGTTGGTGATGATTATAAAAAAATGCAAACAGCAAGGGAGGAAATGAAATGGGAGTCGAATTTAAGGCGGATGCCTTTGACTATGAAGCGGAGTATGAAAAAATCAAGAATCAGGTGGTCAAGCCCAATATTCTTTTGTGCGGTGCCACCGGAGTGGGGAAAAGCTCGCTGGTTAATGATATCTTTGATGAAAACCTGGCCGCCGTGGGGGTCGGTGAGCCAGTGACCCGGGGTACCCATCGGTATGAGGGCGAAACCATCACCATTTATGACAGTGAAGGCTATGAGATCGGCAGTGATCGCCAGACCCATTACCGGGAAGAAATCATCGGCTGGATTGACCGCCAACGCCGGGAAGACCCGGAGGCGGTGGAAGACCAGATCCATGAGGTCTGGTACTGCATCAGTGCAGCCAACAAGCGGATCACCGATACGGATTTTATGCTGATCCGGGAGATTCAGGCCAAAAAGGTGCCGGTGGCCCTGGTATTTACCCAGGTGGACGGGGTTGAAGCAGGTGAACTTGAAGCGCTGCAGCGAACCGCCCGGGAAGAACTACCAGCCATTGCCCTCTTTACCTATGCGGTCACGGCGGATGAGCAGGTTCAGGCCTTGCTCAAACCCTATATCCAGAAGGCGGCGCTGATCGATTGGGCGATTGCGGTATTACCGGAATATCTCAAGGAGGGTCTGATTATTGCTTTAAAGGGGTGCATTGAGAAGAAACGCGATCATGTCACCCAGCGTGTGATTCCCAAATATACCGTAGCAGCGGCCGGAGTGGGGGCATCACCGATTCCTTTTTCGGATGCCATGGTACTGATGCCCATTCAGATGGCCATGACCCTGCACATATTCAATGTTTATGGGCTGTCCAAACTCAAGGGAACAGCGGCTTCACTGCTGGAAACGCAGATTTTGGCGCAGGTGGGAAAAGTAATGGCCGGTACCTTGGTTGGTAATCTAACCAAGCTGATCCCGGGTTTTGGTACGGCGGCGGGAATGATTATCAATGCCGGGGTAGCCTCATCCATTACGCTGACACTGGGACTGACGGTTTCCAATCTTTGTTTTAATTATTCCCAGGCGGTACTGGCGGGGATTTCGGTGGATGAGGATGAATTTTTCGGGACGGATGCCTTTAATGATATTTTTGATGTTGCCATGAGGAGGGTAAAAAACAATGGATAAGAAGCTGAAAACAAATGTTTTGATGATTGGAAAATCGGGTGTTGGCAAAAGCAGCCTGTTAAACTATATCTTCGGGCTGGAGCTGGAAAAGACCGGAACCGGCCGGCCGGTGACCGCAGAAGGGCTTTACCAGCATGCCTACGACTGCGGAGCGGCTTTTACCATCAACCTCTATGACACCTGGGGGCTAGAAGCCAATCAGGCGGAGCGCTGGAAAGATCTGATTATGACGGAGGTCAAACGTCATGACTGCGACCATATCGCCGAGTGGTTTCACACCATTATCTATGTTTTTTCGGCCAAGTCAGCCCGGATCGAAGGCTTTGAAAAAGCCATTATCCGGGAGCTGATCGATCAGGGCAACCGGGTGATGACGGTGTTATCACATTGCGATCTGCCCAATGTGGATGGAGCCATCCATGAGATGGAAGCCATTCTGCAGGAACTGGGTATTGAGCGGCGCAATATTGTCCGAGCCTGTTCAGTCTCGAAAAAACTGCTGGGCGGGATTGTGACTGAGCCTTTTGGGCTAGAGGATGTCATCCACAATATCCGGGAAAATCTGTGGCAATCGATCTGTCTCAAGGTGCCGGGGAATGTCCTGGCTCATGCACAGTTGCTGCTGGAAAAGTGGCGCAACGACGTGTATGACTATATTGAGGAAACGGTGACGGTTTTTAATGCCTCATCCCAGACCACCGTGAATCGGATCAATGATTATGCTGGCCGCTCGGTTGAGGCGGTTTATGAGGCGATTGGCCAATATGGCGAGGAGAAAATGGCTGAGGCCATCACCTATTATTGCCAGCTCGCCAATCAGCTGAGTGCCCTGGCTGGGGAGCGTACCGGCAAGCCGGAATGGGGTCGGTTCACTGATTTTGATTTTTCCCGGGATCGGGTTGATGTGGTCTGTGAATTGCTGGCCAATCTGGTGGTCGGCCTGATTCCTTTTGCCGTTTTTTTCCTGCCTTCCATCAACCGGGATAATCGGGTCCAGGAGTTTAAAGATGGCATTGATGCCAGTTACAAGCGGATTCTTGAAACCCTGAGCCATGAGGCTCAAAAGCTGGGGGTTCAGTTGCTGCTGATGCAGGCCGCCTGAGACGCTCTGCCACCAACCCAAACCCATAAATAAAAACAGGTTCAAGACAACCCCGCCATTGTCCCGAACCTGTTTTTTACTTTCTATATATCGAACCAATCAATCACCCTTCCACCCGTCGCTGCTTAATCAGCACCAGGGTTACCGCCAGTACCGCTACCCCGAAGGCCAGCACCAGCACCATGCTGGTAAAAATCGACTGGAGATTATCGGCATTGAAACTGACCGTGTTGGCGATTTCGTTATTGGCTTTGACATAC
>JAHIQT010000099.1 GCA_018903255.1 Bacillota bacterium
GCCAGGTTGTCGATCTCTATGGTGCCCTTGTGATTGGGATCATCGCCGGTATCGTTATTACTTTCGGAATTCCATTACTTGATCAAAAACTGCGGATTGATGACCCTGTTGGTGCGGTTGCGGTTCATGGGATGAACGGTGTTGTCGGAACCCTAGCCGTTGGTATTTTTGCTAATTACCTACCGGGCACTGAAGATGCGCTTCTTGGCTTATTATACGGCGGCGGGATTGATTTGCTAATCGTCCAAACCATTGGTGTGGTTGCAGTTGCGGCCTGGACCCTGAGTGCTGCTTTCCTACTCTTTTATGGTCTTAAGAAAACTGTTGGTCTACGGGTTGACAAAGTTGTTGAAATTGAAGGTCTTGATGTTCATGAACACGGTATCGAAGCTTACTCTGACTTTGTCAGCCGGATGAACTAAAGTATTTAAATGATTTTAAAGCTAATGTTGTGACAAAAAAGCCCGGGAAGTTTTTCTTCCCGGGCTTTTCTCGTCTTGTTTTTCTTTAATTAATTGATCGCTTTCATGCTAGGGTTAAATAATTCCTTGATGATGCCAATTCTAAAATTTGGCAAAGGCCTTGCCAAACTCGACACAACGATGGCGTCCCGCCTTATCGGGTTCTCCTAAGATGGTCAGCCCTTTGTCAAATAAAATGCCACCGAGATCCTTTACCTGGTTTTCCCACTCAACCATCCACTCGCCTTGGCCCCAGCCATGGGAGCCAAAGAGCGCGACCTTTTTCCCTTTCAGATGACCCGAAATCGCCTTAAAAAAAGGTTCAAATTCGCTTTTTTCAAGACCTTCCCCTTCCATCGCCGGACAACCCAGGGCAATTTTAAAATAGCTATCGATACTTTTTAAATCAAAGTCAACCACGTTGACTAAAATCGCTTTAGCGCCGGCTTCATCAATGCCATTGGATATTTTTTCAGCCATAATCTCAGTGCTTTCTTTATAACTCCAATAGATTACGCCAATTTTGTCTAACAGTTCCATCTCAGTCTCCTTCTTAATGCATGAATTTAGGTTTGCCTCATTATTTACCCCAAAGAAACTCATTTAATCTTTAATCTTCAATTTCTAATCCCAAATTAATTTTTCTTAATTCCTCGGCCAGGATCTGGGCACAGATCTGCAGATGGTCTTCCAGTAAGGCCTTGTTCTGTCGCAGCCCTTGACGATAATAGGCTCGGGTTTTTTCCTGGAGGGCAAATTTCCCCAGCAGTCCCATGACTGGAATGGCCAGTAGAACCGCCCCGGCAATCGAGTTTCGAATTTTTCCACTCTTTTTTATCTGAAAGTGCGTAATCTGGGGTTTCTTCTGCCTGTCTGTCACTTCCACCAGGGCATTACCCGAAAATTGACTGCTAAAAGCACGATAGAATAGATAGGCCTCATTGAAAAGCGCATCCGACTCCTTGTTAATCTCATCAAAAATATCTTGCGCGTAGACATCAAAAAATTCATTGCGGCTGGTTTCTTTTTTTTCTGAGGTCGGGTTTAAAAAGCCAACCTGCTTTTGCACCACTTCCTGACAGTCTTTAAACCACTGATTTATTTTTTCCTGGCCGATCGCTAGAAGTATTTGCGGCATCTTGCCTGAAATCGAATCGAGCAGATTAACCTTGATCCGATGAATAATTTTTTCCTTGCCAAAGACTTCGGTTTGCTTACCACTGAGTAATTGTTTAGCATGGCTGGATACCTCGACAATATCCTGATTTTGTACCCCGGTCTTGTTAATGATCGCTGCTCGCATTGCCACTATGGCATTTTTAACATTCATCACATCGCAATGGGTCAACACCACCAGCACCGGGTTGCCATCCTTGCCCAGAGCCTTGATCATTTCCAGATCAAAGTCTTCCACCCGGGCTGATTTGGCTGATAAACAATAAATAATGGTGTGAAACCAGTCCTTAATCTCGCGGACATCATGTTGATTAAGGACTTCCTGAATCAGGGCTTTCCAGCTTTCGGATTTATCCGCTTCAAGACCCCAGGAGTCGTAGAGATGGAGGGTCAACTCGGGACTTAGTTGGATCGTTTCTTTAAAGATTCCCATCCCGGTCACCGGCCGTCCGGCTCCGGTTTTCATGACATCAGCGCCAAAAATATAATTACACAGTGATGTTTTCCCGACCCCGCTTTTTCCGAGGATCAGGACATTGCTTTCGCAGCCTTTAGCCATGCCGGCTGGCCTTGAACCATTCCGACATTAAGTTGGCAATATTCTCGCCATTAAAATAGTCGGCCCAGTCAATGTCTTTGCCTTCTTCAAATACTGCAGTGGCACAGCGAAAACAGATCTCCGAAATAGCATAACCCATCGCGGCAGTAAAACTAGATGCCACCACGGTGTTGACGGTGGTACCAATAGCCGTTCCTACCCCGGGAATCAGTTTGAAGAGGTTGGCACTGAGGGTTTGCGCCAGTAACCGACCAGATTCAGAAACGACTACTGACCCCACCAGCGAGGACAGATTCCCCAGCTTCTGGTCCAGCGCATAGGTTTTCATGATGTGCAGCGACATCTTAATCTGGATCGGCACCAACAGCGCCGCATCCGAAAAGGGGATCGGGGTGAGTGCCACCGCTGCCGCCGCACTGGTATACAAGGGGATAATCTTATGATTGATCAGTCTTTTTTTAGCCTCCAGATTGCCTTTTAAGGCACTGATAAAACCTTCCCGCAGCGATTCATCCAGATGCTCGATTGCCCAGCTGATCAACTCATCCCATTGCAGATAATCCTGCAGCGCCGCAATCACGGCGGGATCGTCTGAGACACTGGTACGGAAAAATTCGACCTGACAATGATTTCTAATCGCCGCTTCCATCGCCTGCAATTCTTCGACATCGAGGTTATCGATTTGGGTTAGCACCACCGCCACCGGCAACTTTTTTGCTCTTAGCATCTGGATCACATCGATATCCATATCGGTTACGCGTTTATTGCCAGCCGAAATGCAATACCAAACCTCATGAATCTGGTTGCTAAGAGCAAGCTCGGGTTGATCTTTTGCAGCCGGTTTAGTAGCGGCTGCTCGAGATTCATTTACCCAGTCTTCGACATTCGCCTTGTATTTCGATATTTTTTCAGTGCCGATCTCGTAGCCTTCGGTGTCATAAAGAACCACCCCGGTATCTTCCCGCTGATACTTGCTAATTCCCCGGGTCACCGGAATGCCGTGGCCAATTTGCGCCATCGCCGCTCCAAAAACATAATTCACCACCGAACTTTTTCCGGCACCGGTGGCACCACAGATTAGGATGTTTGGTTTTTTGATGCCGGCACTGATTTCGCCAAGGGTTTTATTAAAATCAAAATCATCGGGTCGATAGTCTTTCATTTTGTTCCCTCTTTCTTATTTTGCTGTATATGTTAAATTAAACTGTACCAAATTGAACTGACAATGATGCAGGGTGCAAGCGAGCGTCTGACCCCTTAGGCATCACGAATTGCAACTTGTTAAATACGCTTTTCAAGTTATTGATTTAGACCATTAAGATATCTTTTAGATACACCGCCACCATCATTTCCTGATAGCCACTATAGCCGGATTTTTTAATCGCTTGTGCTAACCTTATTAATTCCAGTGCTTCGATCTTATCCAACTTTTTTAAACGAGCTGCCGAGATCATCTTTTTTGACTGGATCTTTTGATAAGCTTCCGGGGTAAAATGCCATAAGATCAATTTTTCGCCGTATCTTTTTTTGAGTTTATCGGCAATCGCCAGCCCTTCCGGATCAAAGTCGCCACTATAATAAATGTCACTGCCACTCTGGGCGATTTTATCTAACAGCAATAAGCTTGCCACCTTGACGTTACCCGCCGAACAAATCAGGGCGGCGGGCTGGTTCTCCAGCAGCCCGGCCACCTCACTAAAGACGGTCGGGTTTTCAAAAAC
>JAHIQT010000100.1 GCA_018903255.1 Bacillota bacterium
AGCTGAAACGTTAACGGCAATGGTTTCGCCGCCCCATTCTTCAACCACGAGATTGTACTTGGTTAATTCTTGTTTAACCCGTTCCGGGTCTGCCCCTGGTTTATCAATTTTATTGATGGCAACCAGAATTGGAACACCAGCCGCCTTGGCATGATTAATCGCTTCGATTGTTTGTGGCATTACACCGTCATCAGCGGCGACAACCAGGACTGCGATATCGGTAATTTGGGCACCACGGGAACGCATCGCTGTAAAAGCTTCATGTCCAGGGGTATCGATTACGGTAATCGCATGGTTATTAATATTTACGGTATAGGCACCAATATGCTGGGTAATCCCGCCAGCTTCGCCGGCGATGACATTCGCTTTACGAATGCGATCAAGCAGCGACGTTTTACCATGATCAACGTGGCCCATGACGGTCACAACCGGTGGACGAGGTATTTCGTTTTCGCTTTCTTCTTCGTCGTATTCTTCGAGAATTTTTGAAACAACGTCTTCAATTTTAATCGCTTCAACTTCAAATCCTAATTCAGTTGCCACAATGGCGGCGGTTTCGAAATCAATTTCTTGATTAATACTGACCATCGTGCCGGAAAGCATCAGGGTTTTAATAACCTCGGTGGCACTGACTTCAAGGATGTCCGCTAATTCTCCGACAGTTAAGAACTCGGGAATTTCAAAAACCTGGTTTAACTGAACCGATTTCTTTTTCTCATCTTTAATCCGTTTGTAAACACTGCGGGCGGTTTTTTCTTTTTTACTATGATCTCTGACCTTTGGTTGTTGACTTTGATTATTGGAAACCGGTCGCTTTTTATCGTCTGCTTTTTTCGGCACATTGCCCCCTGATTTTGGTTGATTTTTTTGTGGTGGTTTGCTTGGCTTTGCTTGTTTACTTGTATCGGTAGTCGTTTTTGGGGCAACTTGACTTGTTTTAGCAGTCGTCGTAACCTTGGCCGGTTCTGGCTTCTTAGCCGGTTTTTGATCTACTTTTTGATCTACTTTTTGTGCTGCTTGATACTTATCTTTATCGAATTTTTCCTCAAAATCTGATATTTGTTGATCAGTCAGGGCGCTCATATGGTTTTTTACAGGAATATTGTGCTTATTTAAAATAGCTACGAAATCTTTGCTGGGAATATTATATTTTTTTGCTAAATCGTATACTCTTAATTTTGACATATTATTCCTCCCTTCAATATTTAATTATTTCATTTGTTTTTTCTCTGACAGTTGCTGCCGAACAATCTCGACAACAGCACTTTCTACTTTTCTTTTAAATGCTCGTTCCAGGTAATTTTTGTTAAGGAATTGATCGACACAGCTTTCAGAGGTGCATATATACGCACCGCGTCCATTTGCTTTTCCTGTCGGATCAAAAAATATTTCTCCAGATTTATCTGATACAATTCTAAATAAGTCACGTTTATCAAACTTCGAATGACAGATAACACAGGTTCTCTGTGGAATTTTTTTCATTGTACCTCCCTGACATTGTTTATCTAAGCATTATAGCATAAAAAGCTATATTATTGATTAAAGCTTTAGTTTTCAAGCTCTGAAATATCTTTTAGTAATGACTCATCTTCTGATATTGATTCATCTAAACCATCGACTTCGGCCAATTCAAGTTCATCTTTTAGTTCTAAAAGAATATCGTCAAATTGATTGTTCGGTTTGTCATCAAGTTTATGTTGATTGACGTAATCGATTTTACTTTTAATGTCAATCTTCCAGCCAGTCAGTTTTGCTGCCAGCCGAACATTCTGACCTTCTTTTCCAATCGCCAGCGATAACTGGTAGTCATCGACGATCGCGACTGCTGATTTTTCATCCTTGTTGGCGATGATTTCGACCACCTTAGCGGGACTCAAGGCATTTGATAAATACTCTTCAATGGTATCACTCCATTTGATCACATCAATTTTTTCACCTTGCAGCTCATTGATAATATTCTGCACCCGCACGCCCTTTTGTCCGACACAGGCACCGACCGGATCAATGCTGGGATCATTGGCTTTGACCGCCACCTTGGTACGCGATCCGGCTTCTCGAGAAATCGAGACAATATCGACAATACCATCAAAAATTTCCGGTACTTCCGATTCAAATAAGCGTTTTACCAGGCCGGGATGGGTCCGCGAAACATTAACCTGAGGACCTTTGGTTGTCTTTTTAACCAGGAGCAGATAGACCTTCAGGCGCTGATTCAGAGCGTATTTCTCACCACTTGTCTGTTCAGAAGGGAGCATCACTGCCTCAAGTTTTCCAATCTCGACATAAACAATCCCTTTTTCAATCCGCTTAATGATACCGGTCATTACCTCATCCTGGCGCTTGAGGTAATCGTCATAAATGATATTGCGTTCCGCTTCTTTGATCCGCTGAATGATCAGCTGTTTGGCATTTTGGGCGGCAATCCGTCCAAAATCACGGGGTCTTACTTCTTTTCTGAAAAAATCACCGATAGCATAGTTGCTATCGACTTCCCGGGCCTTTTCCAGGGAAATTTGGCTGTGATCATTTTCAGGAACTTCGACGATTTCTTTCAATGCAAATACTTGAATATCACCAGTCTCGCGGTCAACATTAATCTCAACATTGTGGGCATTGCCATAATTCTTTTTGTATGCTGTGGTGATTGCCGCCTCGATTGCTTGGATTAATTCTTCTTTGTCAATTGACTTCTCTTCTTGAATGACATCCAAAGCGCGTATAAATTCCTGATTCATCTTCGTTTTCACCGCCTTCCATATTATTTAAGAGGAAGGAAGAGCTTTAAAGTTCAACTCATCCAACCGATTTGCTTTGGCAATCTTACTATTTTCCAGAGTCAGCAGTTCACCGCTTTCTAACTCCAGGGTCAATTGATCAGTTTGATATGATTTTAATACCCCTTCAATATCTTTTTTCCCATCTAAGGGTGCAAAAAGATGAACGGCAATCTTCTTATCAAGATTTGACAAGAAGTGTTTTTCTCTTTTCAACGGCCGATCCATGCCAGGGGAAGATACTTCCAGAAAATAAGACTGTTCGATCGGATCCTGTTCGTCAAGCAGTTCACTGATTTGTCGGCTGACTGTTTCGCAATCATCCAATGAAATACCATGTTCAGAATCGATAAAAAGGGTCAGACACCAGTCTTTTCCTCTTTTTTCAAAGGTTAGATCGGTTAATTCATAGCCCAGTGCTTCCACCAC
>JAHIQT010000006.1 GCA_018903255.1 Bacillota bacterium
TTTCCTGCTCTTTCTTATTCTTTTTTTAACCAGGCTTGTCTTAATAAAAAACCGGGACTTGACTCAACAAACCCCGGTTTTTAAAATGAT
This sequence comes from Bacillota bacterium, assembly GCA_018903255.1. Taxonomy (GTDB): domain Bacteria; phylum Bacillota; class Clostridia; order Eubacteriales; family Eubacteriaceae; genus Acetobacterium. The sequence goes on from JAHIQT010000006.1 coordinate 91, forward strand.
CTGCTTTGATCTTATTTTCTTCTTAGCCCATCAGTCCCGGATATAAAGGATACTTCTCTGTTAAATAGGCGACTTTTTCAAGTGCCAGTTCCATGTCTTTTTTAATCAGCGCCGCTTCAATTGCATCAGCTACCACTTCCATGTCGGCCTCAACCAGACCCCGGGTGGTAATGGCTGGTGTACCAACGCGGATTCCGCTGGTGACAAAAGGACTTTCCTTATCATAAGGAATAGCATTTTTATTAGCGGTGATATTGACTTTTCCAAGGGTTTCATCGGCTTCTTTTCCGGTTAAGCCAACTTTGCTCACATCAAGCAGCATCAGGTGATTATCGGTTCCACCGGAAACAATCCGAAAGCCCCGATTTTCAAGGGCAGCTGCCAGTACTTTGGCATTCTTGACCACCTGTTCCTGGTAGGCCTTAAATTCTGGCGTTGCGGCTTCTTTAAAGGCTACCGCCTTGGCGGCGATCATATGCTCCAGGGGACCGCCCTGGGTACCTGGAAACACGCCCTTATCAATCAGTTTGGCATATTCCTGTTTACATAAAATAATGCCCCCTCTTGGGCCTCTTAAGGTTTTGTGAGTGGTGGTGGTGACAAAGTCAGCATAAGGTACGGGACTTTGATGTTGTCCAGCTGCTACCAGACCAGCAATATGAGCCATATCCACCATCAGAAAACATCCGGCGGCCTTGGTCATCTTTGAAATTCGTTCAAAGTCAATGGCGCGGGGGTAAGAGCTGGCTCCGACCACCACCAATTTGGGCTGATGGTCTTTGATCAGTCTTTCAATTTCATCATAATCGATGGTTTCCGTTATCTGATCGACACCATAGGATATGAAATTATAGTATATTCCTGACAGATTGGCCGGGCTACCATGGGTTAAATGCCCGCCCTGATCCAGGCGCATCCCTAAAACCGTATCCCCGGGTTTTAAAATCCCCATGTAAACTGCGGTATTTGCCTGGGCGCCGGAGTGCGGCTGGACATTGGCATGCTCAGCACCAAACAATGCTTTAGCACGATCAATGGCAACCTGCTCAATGGTATCCACGTGAACACAGCCACCGTAAAAACGGTGTCCTGGGGTTCCTTCGGCATATTTATTGGTTAAATGGCTTCCCATAGCAAACATCACTGCGTCCGATACGAAGTTTTCAGAGGCGATGAGCTCTAAATGACTTTGTTGTCGATGCAATTCCTTTTCCATGAGTTCATAGATCTCAGGATCTGCAACTTTTACTTTTTCAAAAAACATAAATTCCTCCATAAAACTCTTTCTAGTAGTCATTTCGCCGATTTGAGAGCCTTTCGAGGGAAGCTGCAATACTTTTTAAATAGACCGATATTTCTTCAATTTTCACTTTGAAATAAAAAACAAACATGATACCTGACATCAAAAAGAAGATCAGCAATATCGGGATGATACTCCAGGCCACTCCGGCCATACTATTTATAAATTGATTCATATTGTCCTCCATTAGGCGACTGTCTTTGTATGAAAGACACTTGTGCGGCGATAACATTTACTATTGTAACATTAAATTCTGATAATGCAAGCTAGATTCTATCATTTTTTGCAATTTGTTAAATCGCTGGAAAAATTTTAAGTTTTTTCGATCAATGCTTTACAATCCCATAAATCTGGCAATATTTGACTATTAATCTGGTGCCAATTAATTGATTGTTGCTCTGACTACTCGACAACCTCGATGGCATCTCCGGCTTTGATGGTACCACCTTCCAGGATAATGGTAAAGATCCCTTCTCTTGGCATGACACAATCCCCCACCTGCTGAGCAATTTCGCAGCCGGAATGGCATTCTTTGCCGATCTGAGTAACTTCCTGAAGCGTTTCTCCGATTTTTAACTTGGTTCCCACCGGCAGTTTATATACACAGATTCCCTCGGTAGTAATGTTTTCGGCAAAATTACCGGCACATAGCCCCGCCGCACCCATTGCGATCATTTTATCGATACTCTCCTGGCCGAGAAGGCTGACCTGCCGATGCCATTTCCCAGCGTGGGCATCGCCTTCCAGGCCAAAATCCTCAATAAAATTACCGACCGGAATCGGTTTTTTCATGACACCTTTTTTCTCACTGATATTAATTGCAATTACTTTTCCACTCATTAGCTTTCTCCTGTTTTTTTATTGATGGTTGGGATTAATAAACTCGCCGGATTTTCCGCCAGTTTTTTTTGCCAGATAGATCGTCTCAATAGTCATTTCTTTGTCCACCGCCTTACACATATCATAGATGGTCAGGGCGGCCACTGAAACCGCCGTTAGAGCCTCCATTTCGACGCCGGTTTGGCCGCTGTTTTTAACCGTCGCTTCGATTAAAATCCTTGAATTCACCTCATCGATTTCAAAATCAATGTCACTGCCGGAAATAAAAATATTATGACACATCGGGATCAAGTCGGCCGTCCGCTTAACGCCCATAATTCCGGCAATTTGAGCGACTCCCAAAACATCGCCCTTTTTCATCTGCCCGTCAATGACTTTTTGCAGGGTCTCTTTTTTCATGGCGATAGCACCTTTGGCAATGGCTACCCGCTGCGTGCTTTTTTTCTCAGTAACGTCAACCATCTTACTGCGACCCGCGTCATTAAAATGGGTGAACTCTAAGATTTCTTTGTCCATGTCATCCTCCAATTTCGTTCATATTTCTGAGTAATTGCTTTTCATCTTCATTGATATGATGTTTTTCCGGTTTTTCATTGATCGCCTGTAATAGGATTTCTTGATAAGTTTTTCCAGACTTTCGCAGCGCTACCAGGTCAATCTCATAATCCGAATGGAGACAGGGTTTGATCTTACCGTCAGTGGTTACCCGAATCCGATTGCATTCGCTGCAGAAATGCTTGCTAATCGGATTGATCAGCCCCACTCTACCCTTGGCTCCGGGCAGCTGATAATATTCTGCTGGTCCGGTTTTATCCGGTTCTAAAAGCGGTGTTAACTCTGGCATTCGTTTTAATACCTCATCATTGGATAGGTATTTGTTTTCGGCAAAACCGCTGGATTCACCCAAGGGCATCAGTTCAATAAACCGCACATCAACCGCTTCATCTCTAGTATAATTCACAAAGGTTTCGATTTCATTGTCATTAAACCCCTTAATCAGCACGGTGTTGATTTTTATCGGATGCATCCCCACTGCCTTGGCCGCCGCTATCCCGGCAAAAACATCTTCGAGCTGACCCCACCGGGTAATTTCATGAAACTTGACCGGGTCAAAGGTATCCAGGCTGATATTCACCCGGGTTAAACCGGCTGCTTTTAAATCTTTGGCGTATTTAGGCAAGAGGATCCCATTGCTAGTCATGGTAAGATCCTCAATCCCGGGGATTTCACCGATTCTTCTGACCAAATCGACAATCCCATGACGCACCAGCGGTTCCCCCCCGGTTAGCCGAATCTTATTGACCCCTAGTGAAACCCCAGCTTCAATGAGCTCTAGAATTTCTTCAAAGGACAGGTTTTTCCGATGAGGATGTTTCTCAATCCCCTCTTCGGGCATACAGTAGACACATCTTAAATTGCATAAATCGGTGATCGAGATACGCATGTAATTTATTTTTCTTCCATAATGATCCTTCATCTGCTTCCTGCTTTCTCCCCTGATGTCTAGGGTTCAACTAACTCTCCCGGCTGTTCCAGGCTATATCCCCCCAGCCGCTCCAAGGAATCTTTGAATTCTTGAGATTTAAGTATTTTGATGAATATCTGCACCCGGGGATCCTCCAAATTCTCCTTTAGAACCACAAAATCGTAGGCTTCGTCACCGATCGGGATAAAATCCAGCTCCATCATATTGGCGGCCGATAAAACCCCGATACCAACATCGCAAGAGCCGGATTTGACAGCTGAAGCGACCATCATATGGGTGTTCATTTCGCGGGTATAACCCAACACCTGACTGCCATCAAGCTTATTTACTTTTAATAAATAATCGAGTAGCACCCGGGTTCCCGAGCCACGCTGGCGATTGACAAAACTTAAATCCGGCCGGATCAGATCGGCAATGCCCTGAATGTTCTTAGGATTACCTTTAGGGATGATCATCCCCTGGGTGCGTTTAACACCTTTGATCAATACCACTGTTTGATCGGCCAGGTAACGTTTTAAATAGGGAAGATTGTAAATCCCGCTTTCCTCATCGAGCAGATGGATTGGCGCAATATGGCATTCGCCCTTTTTGATCGCCATAATCCCCCCCAGACTACCCACATGAGCTGAGGACAGGTTGACCAGTTGCTTATTTTTATGGATGATATTGGCGACGAGATCCATCAGCACATCGTGACTGCCAATCGAAACCAGGGTATTTTCAATTTCTTCGCGGGGACGCATCAGAATCAGCTCGACCTCTTCGCCGGCGTCATAGCCTTCGACATTTTTAGGGATTTTTAAAATGCCGTCGGCGTTGACCAGTGACATCGTCACCCCAGCACCACGATCCAGTGGCGTTGCCACGAATCGTTGATTGACCCGGCCGCACTTCATCCGGACAAACTCCAAATATTTCAGCGACGACATCAGCCGTTTGGACAGCACCGCTTTAATGGTAACCCCTGCTGTCAAGGTCTGATGGTTAAAGGCCAAAATCACTGGCTTAACAAAGCTTTCAAAGACAAAGTAGGCAGAAACCGGATATCCGGGAATGCCGATTACCGGTTTCCCCTGCACGATTCCCAAAACAACTGGTTTTCCCGGTTTAATGGCCACCCCGTGAACCACCACTTCACCCAGTTCTTCGATCAAGCTGCGGGTATAATCTTCAGTTCCCGCCGAAGAACCGGCCGAAATCAGCACCATATCGTTTTCTTCAACGGCTTTGATAATTGCCTTTTTAATCAGCTCGTAGTCATCCCGCACCGGCTGATAGCGTTTGGCTTGACCGCCGCATTCTTTGACCAGTCCGACAAACATATGGGTATTGGAGTCAATTATTTTTCCCACTGCCATGGCTGCTCCGGCTTCTACCAGTTCGGTACCGGTGGGGATAATCCCCACCCGGGGTTTATTCAGCACTTCAATTTCAGTAATACCACCAGCTAAAAGGGCGCCCAAATCGATCGGACGGATCTGATGAAAGGCCGGCAGAATCAGTTCACCGGCGACGATATCTTCGCCAATCGGCCGGACATTCTGCCACAGCGAAACCGGATTGTTGATGGTGATCTCATCGTCACTTTTAATGATCACATCCTCAATCATCACTACCGCATTATAGGGATCGGCGATCACATCGCCGGTATCGACAAAATTAAAATCAATTCCTTTTACCAGCGTCCGGGGATGTCGCTCATCAACCCCAATCATCGCCATTGCTTCCACACAGATGCCATCCATCGCCGAGGCATTATAATAAGGTGATGAAATTTTTGCAAAAACTGGTTCCTTTGTCACCCATCCCTGGGCTTCGATTACTGGCAATAAACGGCCTTTTTGCTGCCCATCTGCAAAGGATAATAATGCCAGATACTTAGCTACGGCCGCATCCAGATCTTCATTTTTTAAATATAAATTTCGTGCTTCTTTTTTTCCGGTATTTTCGGTATTCATTCTTCCCTCCCGTTGTGATGCAATTAATAATAGCTGTGTACTTTCTAAAATAAGGTCACTTCAACCTGATCCCCGGCATTTTTGCCTTCTTCATTTTCGGTGATTTCCAGGTATCCGTCCGAATAGGATAAGAGTGTAATCATCCCGGATTTACCGTGGCTTGGCCGAACTTCAATACCATTTTCGGATTTTGTAATCGACACAGTCTGGAAGGTCCGCCTGCCCGGGGCGGCATGGATATTTTCCATTAGAACCCCCGAAACGGTCTGATATTTGAAAAGGTCTTGGCCATAATACCGGCTCATAAATTCCTGAAGCACGATCATCATCACCATGATGGCCGCCGCTGGCTGACCCGGTAAACCGATCACCGGTTTTTGCGAAACGGTTCCTAAAATTGTCGGCTTTCCCGGTTTAACGGCAAGACCATGCAGGAGCACCTCGCCTAGCTCATTGATGACCTCGACGGTATAGTCCTTTTCACCCATCGAGCTACCGCCTGAAAGAATGACCATATCACCCTTTTTTATTCCCAACTCCACGGCTGAGCGGATTTCCTGACGGTCATCGCTGGCATAAGCGGTCGAAATGACCTCGGCACCCAAACGTTTTGCTACCGCTGCCAAGGCCGGCGTGTTGATATCGATCACTTGCCCGGGCTTTGGTGTTTCTCCTGGCCGGATGATTTCATCGCCAGTCGAAATAATGCTGAGCCGGGGAGGCTGATAAACCTCAATATGCAAATAACCCAAAGCTGATAAAACCCCAATGTCCTGAGGCCTTAACAAATGGCCGCGGGAAAAAACCAGTTCGCCATTTCTGATGTCATCACCAATCCGCATCATGTTTTCGTTGGCTCCGGCATTGGTGTAAACGGCCAGGTCTTTTTCCCCCAGTTTTTCAGTATATTCAATCATAATCATCGCTTCGGTGCCAGCTGGCACCATCCCCCCGGTTGGTACATAGAGGGTTTCCCCCTGCTTAAGGATACATATGGTTTCCTTACCCATCTCGACTTCCCCGGTTATTCTTAAAAAACCTGGTATGGCATTGGACGCACCTTGAACATCAGTTAGCTTCACCGCATAACCATCCACCACTGAACGATCGAAATGCGGAACATCGATCGTTGAAACGATATCCGATGATAACACTCGGCCCAATCCATGGCCAATATCAATGGTTTCCTTCTCTAAAGTTAGCGCTTTAAATGTCTCACTAATGATTTTTTTCATCTCATCAATGGTTTTTACCTTTAGCAACTCCATTTTTTCTCCTTGCCGACCAATTTTTTCATTTTTTGTCTTCTTTCTATTCTAACGATTATTGTCAGAAAAAACAATATCATTCAGGACTTTAATTATTCGTTAAAAATTGTTATACTGGTCTTAAATGTTAGATTGAGATACGAGGAGGTGGCGTAATGTCACGTTATGAACGGAATTTTCCGGCTTTTTCCGAAGAAGACTTTCTACGCATCCAGAACGCAACGGTTTGTGTGGTCGGCTGCGGTGGTTTGGGTGGCTATATTATTGAGATGCTGGCCCGGGTCGGAATTGGTGCTCTGATTTTGATTGATGGCGATGTTTTTGAAGACTCCAACCAGAACCGCCAGATTTTTTCTACCGAAAAAAACTTGGGCACCCCCAAAGCCAAAGCCGCGGCTGCCCGAGTAAAGCTGATCAATAAAGAAGTGACGACCACCTATTACCACGATTTTCTAGACGAGGATAACGGTTCAGCCTTAATCGGTGAGGCCAATTTGGTTGTCGACGCCTTGGATAACGTTCCCGCCCGGCTGACCCTGCAGACACTGTGCAAAGAGAAAGACATTCCCTTGATCCACGGCGCAATTGGCGGCTGGTTTGCCCAGATCACCACGGTTTTTCCGGAAGATGATACCCTGTCACGACTCTATGCCGGCGAAAAAGAGTATGACTCTAAAACTCTGGGGAATCCATCCTTCACTCCGGCTCTGGCTGCATCGCTGGAGGTTTCGGAAGCTTTGAAAGTCCTCACTGGGAAAGAAGAAATATTGCGCAACAAACTTTTATATATCGATTTATTGGCCAACGATTTTTTCACATTTAATATTTAGGAGGATTTTATGTATAAAACAGGAATAATGACCTTGAGTGATCTGGGTTCTAAGGGTCAACGGGAAGACAAAAGCGGCCCGATGATTCAGGCTATGCTTGCAGAAACCAAGCTTTATGAAGTGGTCAAAACCATCATCCTGCCCGATGATCTGGAAACCATCAAAACCGCGCTGATGGTCTGGGTCGATGAGGATCATCTGGATCTGATTCTGACCACCGGTGGTACCGGCTTTTCCGGGCGGGACTGGACTCCAGAAGCGACCATTGCCATCTGTGATCGTATGACCCCTGGCATCCCCGAAGCGATGCGTTACCACAGCCTGCAGATCACCCCAAAGGCAATGCTCAGCCGCAGTGTCGCCGGGATCCGCAAGCAAACCCTGATCATTAACCTCCCTGGCAGTCCCAAAGCTGTCAAAGAAAATCTCGAAGCCATTCTGCCGGCTCTGGATCACGGCCTGGACATGCTCCTAAGCACTGGCTCCGCCAATTGCGCTGAACCCATTAAATAAGCTCAAAAAAACGTATCTCACCAAAAGGGGAGATACGCTTTTTTTTCAGACTAACCGATAACCTAGTACCGACAATTGTTACATCATGTTGCGACCGAGGGGTCAGACCCCTCGGTCATTGGTCGGTACGGTAGTATTCCTTACACCTGAATTTACGGCATCTTTTACTAAAGTTCCATGCCGTTTAAGATATCACGCAATTGAACCAGCTCATCGGCGGTCAATGTGATGCCCTTACGCATTTTTTCGTGATCAGCATTCCAATCGCGAATATCATATTTGGGATCCCGTTCATTCCAGCTCACCAGATTCAGCTCTTTCTGCCATCCACTGGGTAATTCACTGAGAACACCGATTTCTTCTACAACCTTAAATGTTATCGCCATCTTAACCTCACCTTATAATAATTCATCGAGTTTACCACTAAACTCGATTTCTTTAAGTTCCGAAAAACCACCAATAAATGTCTCCCCTACAAAGACAAAAGGCACCGTATAATGACTTGTCTGTTCTTGCAATTGGCGGCGGGTCTGGGCGTCATTGTAAATATCAATTTCCACATACTTCAATCCTTTGTCTTCCAGGAGTTGTTTGGCGGATCTGCAATAGGGACAGTGGGCCCAAGTATATAATTTAATCACTTTCATTTTTCAGGTCACCTTCCTTTTTTAATTTTCTTTTCAACTTAAATTTGATCGTGCTCTTTCATTTTACCCCTTATTTCCCATGTGTCAACAAATAATTCTTAAATAATGGTAGAATTATTTGGTCAATTATCGTATTATTAATCTAAATAAACAATAAAAGGAGATTACCATGCAAAATGTAACGATAGTGGATCACCCACTTGTCATGCACAAATTAACCCATCTTCGCAAGATGGAAACCCCCTCCCGTGAGTTCCGGGAATTAGTCAAGGAGCTGTCCAGCCTGATGGCATGGGAGGTGACCAAACATTTTCCACTAAAAGAAATTGAGATCGAAACCCCTATCTGTAAAACCACCCAAAAAGTTCTGGCCGAAAAAGATGTGGTCATTGTCCCTATACTACGGGCAGGATTGGGCATGGTTGAAGGCTTCACCAATATTATCCCCAAGGCTAAAATCGGTCATATCGGTTTGTACAGAGATCCCGAAACCCTCCAGGCGGTGGAATATTACAAAAAACTGCCTTCTGACATTGCCGAAAGAGAAGCGATAATTGTCGATCCGATGCTGGCCACTGGAGTTTCGGTGATCCATACCATTCGCCTTTTGAAAGAAGCCAATTGCCCCAATATTAAGGTGGTTCATATTCTGGCCTGCCCGGAAGGCATTAAAGCTGTCACTACTGCTTATCCCGAAGTTCCAATTTTTTGTGCCGCCATTGATGATCACTTAAATGACCACGCTTACATTGTGCCTGGTTTAGGCGATGCCGGCGACCGACTTTTTGGTACAAAGTAAAACCCAAATCTGTTTCAGGACATTTAGAATTATCCTCAGAACTTTTTCTAATTGCCTGTAACCCAAACCCTGGAGGTTGCCATGCAACAGTCACGTTACAATTTATTTACCGCCATCGCTCTGATTGTTGGTGTCGTTATCGGTTCTGGAATTTTTTTCAAAAGCGATAATATTCTCGTTGCCACTGGTGGCAGTGTTTTTTTAGGTATTCTGGTTTTTATTATCGCGGCCATCAGCATTGTCTTTGGCTGTTTAACAATCGCCGAACTGGCGGCTCGAACAGATCGTCCCGGCGGAGTGCTCACTTACGCCAAGGAATTTATCAGCCCCAGTGTCGGTTCAGCCTATGGCTGGTTTCAGACCTTTATTTATTTACCCACGATCACCGCTATCCTGGCCTGGGTTTCCGGCATCTACTTTTGCATTCTCTTTAATATCGAACAAACCCTGGAAATTCAGATATTAGCAGGAGCCGGCTGTTTTTTGGTACTCTATGTGACCAATATTTTTTCAGCTAAAATCGGCGGTTATTTCCAAAGTGCTGCGATGGTTATTAAACTGATTCCCCTGGTGATCATCGGTTTTGTCGGCCTCTTATTCGGCGGTAGCGGAGAGCATTTCACCAGCGCGGCGGTTTCAGAAATCAGCTCTACCGGGTGGATTGCAGCCATTGCACCGATTGCTTTTTCTTTTGACGGCTGGATTATTTCTACCTCAGTAGCTTATGAAATCAAAAACAGTAAACGAAATTTGCCCCTGGCTCTGGTCATCAGTCCGTTAATTATTCTGGTTCTCTATATTGTTTATTTTGTGGGAATTTCTAATCTGGTCGGTCCGGCTGAGATAATGAACTCCGGGGATGCCCATCTTGATTTTGCAGCCAATATGATCTTTGGTGCTAGCGGCGCAAAAATTTTGATGTTATTTGTTTTCATTTCGGTTTTGGGTACCTTGAATGGTCTGGTAATGGCAATGATCCGAATGCCCTATGCTTTGGGACTCGATCAGATGATTCCCAAATCCAGCGCCATGACCACAATCTCCCCACGGTATGATTTCCCGGTGAATTCAGCTGTTTTTGCCCTGATCATCGTCGGTTTTTGGCTGATTATCCATTATTTTTCGCAAAAATACACCCTGTTTCCCAATTCCGATATTTCGGAAATCGCCATTGTGACCAGTTATCTGCTGTATTTGGGTCTATACTACAAGGTTTTTATGTTATGGAAAAAGAAAGAAATCAAAAGCCTCTTCAGAGGTCTGGTCTGCCCGATTCTGGCGACCATCGGTTCCCTGATTATTTTCTCCGGCGGGATCCAAAATCCACTGTTTGGACTCTATTTTGCCATTTGCGCAATTGTTTTTGGCGCCGGTTATGGTTACTACCATTTTGGCGTTTTAAAAAACAACTAAATAAACTTAAGAAATCTTAAGATTTCTTTATATTTGTGTTAACTAAAATAATTGGGGTAAATAGGTTATATAGCTTTTCTCCTCAAAGCATATTAGTAGAAGCGGAGCACCCTCACCGGGGTGTTCCGCTTCTCATTTTGTTTAGAATATTTTGCTTAAATTATTTGTTCAGTTTTTGCTGTCGTAGGAACATTTAAACTAGACATAGATGATGTTTACTTCTTTATTGATGCTGCGGAGCATATCAATGAGTTTCTGGGTGACCCGCCACTTGGTGGTGAGCTCCTCGGGAAAATCGGGATTCTGATGGGCCGGATTGATCGAATTACCCATGATCAGATCGATGGTGGTACATTCGTTCATCAAAATATTTGCCAGCATCGAGGCGCCGTTTTTTTCATGAAAGATTTCCCGACCACAACGATTATTCATATAGTCATCGCAAATTCGCAGGGTTTCCTGAAGTGTCAGCACCCCTTCGGTTACCAGATCAATGCCTTTGATGGTGGCAATCGGCGGCACCCTGTCCGACATCGTCGAAAAGTCAACCTTAACCTCTTCACCAAACTCGCGAGCGACAATATTGGCTGCGGTTCCACCGCAGACAATTTTTTTGCCCCGAGCCCGTTCCAAAAGCCGTTTAATCTCGGCATCTTTTTCTTGATCCAGGGGTGGGCCAGAAAAAATAGTGATATATCGTCGTTCTTCAGCCTTAATAACCGCGACAGTGGTATCATCGCCGGGTTCTTCGCCATAAAGATTGTAGCAGGTATCCACCAGTGCCATCGAAATGTCCTTGGCCTTTTTATTTTCGTAGGATCGTGCCAATAAATAATCGGCTGCCTCTTCCCATTGCCAACCAAAATTTAACAGTTGACCAATCCCGGCATGGATCACTCCGTCACTGAAAAAAGCCATGATATCGCCCTTTTCGATTACCTTGGTCGTCTCATAAACAGACTTTCCCTGGAATTCAATCTCTTTTCGCTCCAACTCGATAATCTCGCCATCGCGGATAAACACCAACGGCGGGTTATCAAACTCCAGAATATAGGCCATCCGATTTCTAAAAACCTGAACAATGGTAAAGGTTGAGTAGGCCATATGGCGAACGCTGCATTTGGGCAGGGTCGCTTCGAGGGTTTCGAGCACATCCATGATCCCCATTTTTTCTTCTAACATGGTCGCCGCAATGGTAGAGGTCAGGGTTGCCAGAATATTGGCTTTGACCCCGCTGCCCATACCATCCGCCAACACCACGATGACGCTTTCATCATTGATTCGCACTTCTACATTATCGCCGCAAAGCTCTTCATGAACCTTGTTGACACTATCGCTGGCAATATCCATAAATAAAGGCATTAACGTTCAACCTCCCGACTGGTCACGACTTTCTGAAGCTTGGTCAGGGTCACCTTGGTTTCGGCCGTGGTTTCGCCAAGCAGTCCGGCTATTTCATGGGCAACCCGCATTTGCTTATCAATAACCCGCTGCGCCATTTTTAGGGTTTCTTCCTGGATATTTAACATCTCCTGATCTTGTTTTTCCTGCTTGGTGATATCAATGAAAATCCCCATGTATAATTCCTGTTCCGGAATATAGGTTAAGATTTCCATAAAGTTCCGGTTTTCTTTTTCGTAATGACCTTTTCCGGTATAGGTATTGCCGCGGTTATTATCGAGTTTGCGGAAGGGATTATAATCCAGCGCATCGATAAAGTTGTACCGCATCACCTCTTCCTTTTTCATATTAAAGAGGCGCTCTGCGGCAGCATTAAACTCAATGATCCGGAACTTTTTATCGAGCACGGCAATAGCATTGGGGGTGGTGGTAATAATCAGATTAGAAATGGCTTCGGTTTTGCTGGTGATCAGCGGCAGACACATTTCCATTTCGGCCATATTCCAGTATACTGCTCGCGCCTTGTCCCGGCAGGTTTCATAACCGCAGGTGCCGCAGTTGAGTTCATCCCGCTCAGTGAACTTAGACATCTGATTTAAGATTTTTTCCAGTTCTTCCTCCGGCACCTCTCCGAGGTGATGAACCGGGCGTTTATGGAAAGATCGTTTGGTATCGATCTGAGAAACCGGATCCGATGATTCTTTCTTACTGTTTAGATCAATATAGGTCTGAAGCATTTCAACCTTTTCATATTTGGATAAGGGACTGTGAATATTTCCTGGACCATTGACACAGCCCTCTTCACAGGCATTCATTTCAATCCAGTATTTCTTGTCCAGTTGATGAATCTCATCTAAAAACTCCATGCAATCCTTAACCCCATCGATGCGGAGAATTTTGCGGCTACCATCGAGTTTTTCGACACTGTTTTTAGCCAGCCCGCCGGTAATCGGATAAAGTCGTCCGGTATTGGTACCGATCGCATCAAATTCTTCTCTCGGTATTTTATTAGGAATGATCTGTTCTTCTTTAATCCAGGCGTCGATTTCATCAAA
>JAHIQT010000101.1 GCA_018903255.1 Bacillota bacterium
CCGCAAAATCTGTTTTGCAATTTGTTTCTAAGGCTTTTAATAAATCATCCACCTTATCCGCTGCCACCGAAATCAGCAAGCCTCCGGATGTTTGCGGATCAAAAAGCAGATCTTCCAAAATCGGCTCATCAGTCCACTGATAGTCTGGTGCAAAATAGTCCCGATTCCGGTAAGTTCCTGCCGGTATAATCCCCATGCTGGCTAACTCCACTGCCTCTGGTAAGAGCGGAATCTCCCTGGTTTCTAAAATCATTGTTAATCCACTTGCTTTTGCCATCTCAATGGCATGCCCAGCCAGTGAAAAACCGGTAACATCGGTACAGCCATGGATGCCCTCACAGCGATTCATCGCCTCGCAGGCCGCTTTATTGAGGGTAACCATCGATTCAATTGCCGCATCCGCAGCTGCATCTGAGACAATCCCCCCCTTTATCGCTGAGATGATAATGCCTGTTCCGATGGGCTTGGTTAATACCACCAAATCGCCTTCCTGGGCATGGCAATTCCCACGCAAATGCGCTATATCTGTGATTCCGGTTACCGAAAGTCCATACTTTGGTTCGAGATCATCAACGGAGTGCCCGCCAACAATGACTGCCCCGGCCTCAAAAACCTTATCGGCTCCGCCTTTTAAAATCTCTGGCAAAAGGGTTCCCACCTCTTTTTCAGGAAAACAGACGATATTCATGGCTGTTAACGGACACCCCCCCATGGCATAGATATCACTTAAGGCATTTGCTGCCGCAATCTGCCCAAAGGTATAGGGATTATCAACAATCGGCGGAAAAAAATCCAAGGTCTGAAGTAAAATCTTGTCATCATCAATTCGAAATGCTGCCGCATCATCAGAATGCTCAAATCCAATCAGCAGATCTTCACTGTTGTTATTTTTTATGCTTCCCAGCAGTTCTGACAGTACTCCGGGTCCCAATTTTGCTGCACAACCGCAATTTCTAACCATCTCTGTTAATCGCTTTGTCATTCTCATCGCTTCCTTTCGCAAATCGTTTTTAATGCCTCAATGCTATATTGAATCTCTTCCATGGTATTCTGATCGCTAAACGAGAAACGCAATGTCCCTTTCGGATAGGTACCTAAAGTTTGGTGGGCAAGCGGGGCACAGTGAAGACCAACCCGGGTCAAAATCCCGTAATCTCGATCCAGTTCATAGGCTATTTCAGACAGATCCCGAGCTGTGTGATAAACTGAAACTAGTGCACAGCGCTCTTTATTATAGTCTCCTTTGATCACCTGGAGATCAGCTATTTCTTCAAGCCCCTGTAGAAAAGTGCTAACCAGTTTACCTTCAATTTCCGCAACCGCTGTTACATCTGTTCTTTGCAGATAATCCAACGCTGCATTGAGTCCATAAATACCCGGGAGATTGAGTGTTCCCGCCTCAAAGCGATCCGGTAAAAAATCAGGCATATCCAATAAGTCTGATATTGAACCGGTTCCGCCATCGATGATTGTTTCCAGGTCAACGGCCATTTCCGGATCAATGAGAAAACCGCCAATTCCCTGAGGTCCCCTGAGTCCTTTATGTCCGGTGAAACATAAGGCATCGATATGATCTTTCTTGATATCAATTTGATGACAGCCCGCTGTCTGGGCGGAATCAACAATCAATTTAAGGCCATGTCGCTGACAGATCTTGCCTACCTGATCGACGGGAAGCATACAGCCGCTGACATTTGAACCATGGATCATCACAATGGCTCTAGTAGCTGGGCGAATCATTTTCTCCAAAGCATCGAGATCCATCTCATAGTCATTGATCACCCCGGCCGCAAAAAGATCTGCTGTGTTTGTTTTTGCCGGGATAATATCGTATTGCACACCTTGTTTTTTTAGATGATACAATGGCCTTATCACCCCATTGTGTTCCATTCCACTTGTCAGGACATGATCCCCAGACTTTAGAAATCCTTTTAGTACCATGTTGAGTGCCTGGGTAACATTGGCGGTGAAAATGACGTTCTGGCTGCTGCTGCCGTTGAACAGCTGACGCAGTTTTTCCCGGGTATCAAAAACCATCCGGGATACCTCTATGGCACTGGCATAAACCCCTCTTCCGGTATTAACACCAATCTCTTCAATATACTGACACATCGCTTTGGCCACACCTTCTGGTTTAGGCCAGGATGTGCTGGCATTGTCAAAATAAATTCGATCCTTCATTTATTCCACACTTTCATAGCCAATCAGGGCCGCCCCGACTGCGCCGGTATACTGACCCAATACATCAGTTTTAATCGACTGTCCCAGATATTCTTCAAGCACCCGGCAAAATATCTTCGATTTTGACAATCCGCCTGAAAAAAACACCGGCCCACATAAATTTAGGCGTCCATAAAAAGTTGCGGTACGCTCTGCAATCGTATGAATAACCCCTAATGCGATATTTCCCTTAGGAATATCATTCGCCAATAAACTGATAATTTCGCTTTCTGCAAAAACGGTACACATGCTTGAAATCGAGATCGCCTTGGCATTGATGACAAAATCATCGAGGTCTTCTAAATCAGCCTCCAGTATTCCCATCATTACATCCATAAACCGCCCGGTACCGGCAGCACACTTGTCATTCATCAAGAAATCTGTTACATTTCCCTTTTCATCCAGCGCAATGGCCTTACAATCCTGACCGCCAATATCTATCACCCCCGTACAGTTTGGTTCAAAGTACCGACTTCCCCGGGCGTGACAGGTAATCTCGGTAATTTTCCGATTAGCTTTTTTCAACAGGGAACGGCCATAGCCGGTTGCCACAGTACATCCCACGGCATCCGACCAGAAGGTGTCATAAACTTCATACAGACTTTTTCGTGGGCTTGATGATGTTTTGATGATCAGTTTTTCCCGGATTCCCTGATCATCCAACAAAATCCCCTTGGTGGTAGTCGATCCCGAATCAATGCCTAAACTTAACATCGGATGCTCCTACAACATTTCGATAAAAGCAGTCATCCGGGTATTAATGCGTTCCACATCTGATGTTCCAAAATCCGTTTCAAGATAGGTGTAAGGTCTACCTTTCTCTTGTTGAACAAAGCGCTTAACACTCAATGATTCAACGTTATAGGTATGACAGGCTGTTAGGGTCATTTCGACAACCCCATCGACCTTATATTCATCAATCAAGCGGTTTAAGAGTTCAAAGCGTTTCGTATTTGGTGACATACAAGAACAGCCAATATTTAGATACTTCTCAGCCAGGGCTCCAAATAGGTCAAGATTATGCTCATCTACAAGCTCTTCAACGGCCTTCACACCCGTACAATTTTCAAAACACACCACCACAGCACCGTTGTCTTCAATGGCCTTGATCACCTTAGCCGTGGCTGCCCCCATTGGACATCCGGTGATTAGAATACGCGGCTTTATCTCATTATTTTGTATTATTTGATATTCTTCCTGAACCTTTTGAGTCAAGTCTCTTATTTTTGATGGTAGAGCTTCCCGGTCAAAGTCAAAAGAAGCACCTACTAACACATTAAACAGTTCCATTCCAGTCATTGGCGAAGGATCTTGTCTGCATAAGCCGTAAAATTCTTTCATCGCTTTACGCTCTTCGTTCTTTAACAAAATTGCTTTATGAAGTTTTTCTTCCGTGATACTGACCGCAAACTGTTCTTCCAGCACTTCCTTCATTTTAATGATTTCTTGTTTCCACAGCTCTTTTGCCACCTGATCTTGTGAATGGGGCAGCTTCATCACATGAACCGGTTTAAATTCAGCCATGTACTCATACATTTTTTTCTTTCCATCACAGGTTGTCTCCCCAACAACTAAATCTGAGAAATAAAAATATGGACACTTATCCGTTTTTCCAAAACCATAGCTTGACTTAATCAGCGGACAAAGATTA
Source organism: Bacillota bacterium (assembly GCA_018903255.1). Lineage (GTDB taxonomy): Bacteria > Bacillota > Clostridia > Eubacteriales > Eubacteriaceae > Acetobacterium. The sequence continues at coordinate 3,872 of JAHIQT010000101.1, forward strand.
CGTGGTAAATCTTTTTCTGATTCTGTGATCGTCTCATCCGATGAAGCACATAAACCAACTGTCACAGCACCCATGGCCAATGCCAGTTCTTGCGGAAAATAGGTGCAAAAAATACCAATCAGGGGATTACCTGCATCTTTAAAATTTTTTGCTGATATAAAGCCTGCCTGTCGGGCTTCTGAAAACGACTTAAATATTTCTGGTAGTTCTTTTCTTATTTCCATGATTTTTTGTATGACTGATTATTGATAAATCATAACTCTCCTTAATTTATTTTGACTACTCAATTTTGACTAATTATTTTTACTGCTCTACTAATAATTCTTATCGGCATAACCAACCCAGCCGCCTTCTTTAACCAGGGTTTTATCAAATTCGCCGATCTTAAAGGCAATTTTTTCGGATGCCTGATCGGATTCGATCAGGATGGCGCTATTATCAACATTGATACTAATAGTCACTTTTTTATTGGCATAGTTTCTAAAAAGGTAATCGATGGTTTCTTTTGGCAACTCAATGGCAAACATCCCACAATTGTACATGTTCTGTCTAAAGATGCGGGCAAAGCTTTCGGCAACGACCACATTAATTTCATTGACTTCCAACGCCCAGGGCGCATGCTCACGTGATGAACCGCAGCCGAAATTTTCACGGGTAACAATTATCGCTTTGTTTAAAAGGTCGCTGGTACTGAATCCATCTAGAAATAAATCTTCCAGCAGAAAAGGCTTGAGCGCCTCTTTGGTAATTTCAGTCAAATATTTCGCCGGGATGATTTCGTCAGTATTGATGTCACTGCGATCTAAAAATAATACGCTTCCACTAAATGTCTTCATTTCTTTTCACCTATCGATGCTTTAAATAAATTAGAGTTCGTGATGGTTCCGGCAATTGCCGTGGCAGCTGCAGTGGCCGGACTCATTAAATGAACCGTCCCGCCCTTGCCCATCCGACCATTGAAATTGCGATTGGTGGTGGCAGCACAAACTTCGCCATCCGCCAGCACCCCATTGCTCATCCCCAGACAGGCTCCGCAGGTGGGATTGGTCACACAAAAACCAGCTTCATGAAAAATTTCGATGATACCCTCTTTTAATGCCTTGCCATAGACATCGGGTGATGCTGGGCTGACGATAGCACGAACAGCAACACTGATTTTTTTGTCTTTTAAAATACTGGCGGCGATTCGCAGGTCTTCAATCCGGCCATTGGTACAGCTACCGATGTAGATTTGATCCACTTTTGTCCCGTGCATTTCGGCAACGGTCTTGACCTGATCCGGTTTGTAGCCAAAGGTCACCATTGGCTCTAGATCCGAAATATCAAATTCATAAATCTGTTCATATTCGGCATCGAAATCAGAAACCCACTTAGAATATTCGCTGAGGGCATCCTCTTTACTGGAAAATTCATCTTTGATATGATCCCATAAATAATCAACGGTGGTCATATCGGGATAACAAATCCCACAGGTGCCGCCAGCTTCAATGGCCATATTGCATAAGGTCATCCGCGATTCCATCGACATGGCATCGACTACCGGGCCAGTAAACTCAATGACCATGTTGGTGGCGCCATTGACGGTTAACTCTTTTATAATGAAGAGAATCAAATCCTTGGCATAAACGCCCGGTTTTAGTTCCCCTGTTATGATCATTTTAATTGTTTTGGGAAAATGAAAAGCGCAGACTCCTTTTAAAATCCCCACTTCCAGATCCGTTGTTCCGGTGCCAGCTGCAAATGCCCCAAAGGCTCCGTGGGTACAGGTGTGGGAATCTCCCATGATGATGGTAAAGCCTGGTCGGACAAAGCCCTTTTCCGGAAAAATAGCATGACAGACACCATTTCTGCCGACATCAAAAAAATCCTTGATGCCGTGACGTCTTGACCAGTCTCGCAAAATTTTCTCTTGCTCAGCCGTTTTTGAATCCTTAGCCGGGGTGACATGATCGATTACCGCCTTAATTTTGGTGGGATCAAAGACCCGATCCATCCCGCGCTCGATCAAATCGGTGATCGCAATCGGGGTGGTGATTTCATGACAAAAAACCCGATCCAGTCGCAGTACATGGGCATCTGGAAATGGCTCATCAACCCGATGCGCATCAAATATTTTTTCTGCAATTGTTTTACCCATTCTATACTCCTCGCTATGTTTGTCTCAGATGACCTGACCGCTTATCCAGGGTTAGCCCTTTTGGATAAGCTCAATCAGTCATCGATATTATTTTGTGAGTTATAATCCTAAAATACTTCCACTAAGCCTTTCTTTACTCGACTAGCTGAATACCCAGTTCGTCAGCAATTTTTCTGGCTGCTTCGGTTGATGGTACCGCTTCCCGCAACACCAGCCGTCCGCCACCGCGGTTTAAGGTATCCACCGAAGCCGTCATTTCATCGGTTTCGATGGTGATTTTCTGAATGGCATGCGCGGAACCCTCGATGATCTCAACCGCAATCCCCAGTTCCTTGACCTTATCAATGGCTTGATTGTACATCTCATAGTCTGAGGTGGACGCACCGAATACCGCACCCATTAAGATCCCCGGTACATTAATCGAACGTCGTTTAAATAACTCCGGATACAGCTCGATGGTGACCTTTTTAATCGTGCCGTTAATCAGTTTATTGGCAATTCGCGCGGCATTGGTGGGTGATCCCACGGCCTGACTGCTGCCCCCAACCACGGCCTCCCCATAGGTATTTAAGATTGACTTGGTCTCCCTGGCCATCTCTTTGGCCAATCGGTTGGCTTTGGCCAGGGTTTGCTCCATCTGTCTGGCTTCTTCATCTTTGACATCTTCTGACACCAGGGATTCAACCGATGCCTTTCGTTTAAAGAAGGGTTCCATGTATTCAACCACTGTCGGCACAAGGTGCTTGCCGGACTCTACGTGAACCTGACTAGCCATGGCAATCATCACGTCAAATGGTACATTGACCATCATTTCAACTTTCGTACAAAGTTTACCGGCATACATCCCCATCAGGATGGCGCCACCCACATGGGTGGTGCACAGAGCTGGCACCAGCACTCGGGGCGTACATGGTACGCCAATGGTCGGCGACATCGCCAGCACCATCGCTTTTTCCATCTGCTCCGGGCTTCCGCCTTCCAAAACAGCGGTTGCCGCAGCTATGCAAGCCGTTCCCGCGCCAAAGCCTTCCATATTACAGCCCGTTGTGACCTTACCAACCCGAAAAATACTGCCGATTTTTAGAATCAGGGCAGCAATCTCAGCCACCGTCTGGTCATCATATCCGTTTACCTGCATGGCTTTAATAAATCCAGCATAGGGACAGGAGTCGCCGGTTCCAGCACAGGGTCGAAGACCAATGCAATGATTGCCAACCTGAGCTGCCAAGGTGAATAACAAGGCATCATCGAGCATTTTATCAGCAAAACATTTTGGCCCCTCGATGGTGTTTAGCTGAGAAGCAACCGTACCCAAGAGGATGCTCTCACCATCTTCCAGGCCGATTTCCAGCGCTCTAATATTATGGTCATATTCTTTCATCACGCTAGTCAGGATTTCTGCTCGTGTCAGTCCAGTTTGGATCTCACTTTCCAGCAGCACCACATCAACCACCCGAGCCTTAAATTCATTTGCCAGAGCGACGATTTCGCCAATCGTTAACGGCTGCATCGCACTAATTCTTTGTCTTAATTCTTGCATGATCATCCCCCTGATCTATTTTCTTCCGGTTGCATAATTCCTTTCGATTTCTCGAATCGCATCGAGTCCGATTAAGTCATTAAATTCGGCAAAGGTAACCATCTTGTCCATCACATTTGCTGTCGTGTCATCATTTTTTAGCGCCGTCCATAAGTCGACCATCGCCTTTGTGGCCACATAAATAGAAGCGGTTGGGTAAATAGTCAGATTATAACCGATCTCTTCCAACTCCTGGTTCTTCAATAATGGTGTTCTTCCACCTTCGACCATGTTTGCCAGGGTATAGCCATCGATCTGAGTCGTGATCATTTTCATTTCTTCAATGCTTTCCGGCGATTCAATAAAGACAATATCGGCGCCCGCTTCTTTATAAGCCTGACCCCGTTTGATGGCTTCTTCAATACCCATGATGGTGCGGGCATCGGTTCTGGCCATGATCATAAAATCGGGATTGATCCGGGTATCTACCGCCGCCTTGATCTTGCCCACCATTTCATCCATGGGGATGATTTCGCGGCCGACCATATGGCCGCATTTCTTTGGCATTACCTGATCTTCCAACTGGATCACCGCCACGCCCGCTTTTTCATATTCCCGAACGGTGCGCATGACGTTAACCGCATTACCAAAACCAGTATCAGCATCGGCAATCACCGGTACCCCAGCTGCTTCGACAATATTTGCCGCTCGAGCGACCATTTCACTCATGGTCATTAGTCCCACATCGGGCTGTCCCAGATGGCTGGCTGATTGTCCGTAGCCGGTCATATAAACGGCATCAAATCCCAGCCGACCAATAATCTTTGCGGTCATCGCATCATGGGCTCCCGGTGCCACTACCATTTTTTTTGTTTTAAGTAATGCTCTCATTTTTTCAGCTTGATTCATTTGTTATGTCTCCTGTTTCTATTAAAATTTCTATTAAAATTTCTTTTTCTTATTGGCTATCCCAATATTTTAGCATAAAGTTTAGTACTTCATCTGGAAACCATTTGCTCAGTACACCTAGTGAGAACATCAGATAGTGATCGTCAAAGACCACCCTGGGCTCATCGATAGGCAGCAGTGAATTACCCGGGTTTTTAAAAGCACCCCTGATGATTGTTTCTCTATTTGCATCGCTGGCATTGACAAAGACGCCACCGGCGCAAATGATATTTTTTATATGTCTTAAATCGCGGCCAATTGCTGTACCAGCCATCACCCCCATGACCGCATCATCTTCTCTGGCATACATGCCAGCATGACGGTGGATGGCAAGGTGAATGGCACAGATCGCAATGGCCTGATCAATCTTTTTTTCTTTTTCATGCTGCGCGATATGATTGGTCATTTCTTCCACTTTTTCTATGTAGTCAATCACTTCTGCCTCTGATACTTCAATTGATTGGTCGATCAGGTTTAGCAGAGTTTTAATGCCCACCGCTTCTAGCACTCCGTTTGCGCTAACGCGCATCCCCAGATTTCCCTCAACAGTTCGGTAAGAGAATTGTTTTTCATTATTGATCACCAATCCCCGCTCCTCCAGTTTCAATTCTTCCAATTCGGGAATCGCGGAGTGGATATCAGTAGTAGCTCCACCAATATCAATTAGCATCAAACTGCCCAGCCCCTTTTTATCAAACAACCCCTTGGCCAATAATTCACTGGCAAAAAAAATCGCTCCGGGGGTAGGAATGACCTCCTTGTTATTTAGCGTCTGACAAAACGCTTTGACCCCCTTAGCATTGATAATCTGATTGATAAAGTGGCTGTGAATGGCTTCTCGGGCCTGCTTGGTATTCAGCTGATGAATGGTGGGGATAATGTTTGGTACCCGAACATTTAAAATGCCGGCTTCACCCAAAATTTTCGCCACTTTTTTCTGGACATTGCGATTGCAGGCCACAATCACCATCGCTTTGACTTTAGCCTTGCAGATAATTCTGGCATTCTCCAGCGCTGAGGTTTGATCACCATTATCGGTACCACCAGCTAGCAGAATAATGTCTGGTCTTATTTCGTGAAGTACCTCTTCGCGATATTCCGGAGGTTCATCAACCGAAATGACCTCCATTACCCGTGCGCCGGCAGTCATCGCCACTTCTTTGGCTGCCTTGGCTGTCACCTGAGGCATGTAGCCCATCGCTACCATCCGCAGCCCCCCTGCCGCACTACAGGAGCTATACCGGTTGATCAGCGCTTCAAAGTCAATGCCCTGTGCTGTGATCTTTTCTTCGGCCTGACGGGCACCAATGGCCACGTCTTCTAAGGTTGTCGCCGACTGACCGGTTCCCAACCAGGTCAATTGCCCTTTTACCAAATGATAGGCCACTGCTTTTGTGTAGGTGCTACCAATATCATAAACAATCGTATTAGCTTTCATCGCCTGTCTGAATTACTTAAGTTTTGCTTTTTCGACAAAAACATAGCCTTCCATAATCCGTCTGGCCGTACGGATCAGCGCCGCTTTCTCAACGGTCTGGCCATTAACCACCGATACCACCGGGATGACCCCAGCCGGATGGCCGATTCTAACGGTATCCGATGTTGTTTTTCTAAGCACCTGATTAACAATGGTGCCTTCTATTTTTGCCGCCGAACCGGTACAGGCCGTAGCGGTGCCAGCGTAGGTTTTATGTAGCACCTGCATGTACATTAACCGTGAGACAAGATCAACTTCTTCAGCCTTGATGGTATTACCCGAAGTGAAGTCCATGTAATCAGCCGGTTCGCTGACAAAAGCAATCATTGGAAAGGCAGGTGATTTTTCAGTGGCTTCTTTTGCATCTTTAGCCATTCCAATTAGCACACAACAGTGAGATCGTATTTCTTCCAGATAGGCCAGTAGTTGCGCATCGCCATCAATCTCAGCCGGGGTTTCAGTTCCCTTCATCTTAACATCTACGGCGCAGATGAAAACACAGGGATTAGCCACATCGACGATCGAAACCTTAAGCTCGCCCTTACTAGTTTTAATCGTATCCACCACGTTTCCGGTGGGCAACACCTTACCGGTGGCGGCACCGGCGGTGCCGGTAAAGTCCATCAACTCAGCGGCATTGGTTCCCGGGACGCCATCAATTTTAAAGTCTCCGCTGACCTTTGCCTTACCATCTTCCACCACAACCTCAGCATAAAGCAATTTGCCGGTGTTGGTATTGTGGATACACACCTTTGTTTTGGGTTCAACGGCCTTCACGAAAGATTCATCAATGGCGAAAGGTCCTACCCCCGAAGAGATATTGCCGCAGTTTCCGTTGTAATCGACAGTGGTATCACCGATACCAACCTGGGCAAAGGTGTAATCCACATCCGCCTCCGGATGGGTCGGGGGGCCAATAATAGCCAACTTGCTAGTTAGTGGATCAGCACCTGCTAGTCCATCGATCTGGCGGACATCCGGGCTGCCAAAAATTCTCAGAATAATTTGATCCCGCATGGCTTGATCAGTCGGCAAATCATTTTCTTTTATAAAAATCCCTTTACTGGTTCCTGCTCTCATAATGACACAGGGAATGCGAATTTGATCACTCATTTTATTTGTATGTCCACCAAAGGCAAACATACTTCTCCCTTCATAATTTTATTGTTGTTCAATTTTTGAATCTATGGTCTAATTTTTATCTACTTTCATATTTTTTCAATTATAACAACTGCTACAAGTCTAAAAGGCTCATACAATAATTCATATGAGCCTCATTATTTACTTTACAAAAATATCTCTTCTAAATGCACCAATATATTCCATGCAGTACATATCCTGCCCTAGCATCGCTTCGGTTGCAAAAAGCATCCCCATCAGATCCTTACTTAAAGGATCGAGAATAAAGCTATCCATCCCTGCGTTCATCGCCAACACCGCAAAGGCCTGATTGACAATGCGTCGTGCTGGAAGATTGAAGGAACTATTGCTTATCGCCCCAGTTACGTGAATGGTCGGGTATTGTCTTTTGATTTCACGGATCACTTCGGTTACCGTATCAATGCCGTCTTCGGATGTGCACAGCATTTCAATGAGCGGATCAATGTGCATCCGCGATGGATCAATCTCGTATTCCTGGCATTTTTTCATTAAATCGCTGAAAACAGCCAACCGATCACTGGATGTTTTCGGGATTCCAGCGTCACTATTAAGCAGTGCCACGCAGCCCCACTCCGTCTTTGCAATGACTTTAAAGGCTTCATCGGCCTTATCGCCTTCCATCGAAATGGAGTTAAATAAACCCGGCTTATTACAAAATTTCATCGATTCAATACAGGTGTAAACATTAGGACTGTCGACCGCAATAGGAACCTCGGTAGCATCCTGGACGATGTCAATCAACCATTTCATTGTTTCTAGTTCAATCTCATCATCCACCGAAGCACAGACATCAATATAATCTGCGCCGGCTTCTGTCTGTTTGATAGCAAGATTCCGAATAAAACCGACATCTTTTTCTGCTATCGCTTTACCTGTTGAGGGGATCGCCCCATTAATTTTTTCACCAATAATTATCATTATTTCTGCCTCCAAAAATTTATTATTAAGATTTATTGTTGTCTTACTAAGCGTACTTCTTTCAATCGTATCGAGAATCTCACTTTTTTTATAATCAACTAACTTAAAACTTACTTATTTTTCTTTTTATCGATCATCTCGCCAATCAATCGGACGCATTCCTCTGGGGAACTATCCGGACCAAAGAAACCGTCGATATTCATAAACCCACTACCTTCATTTTTGATCTTGTCTTCATAATGACGGTGTTCTTCTTCTTTTTCGGCAATCCGACCGCCGGCACAGACTACCATTTTTTCGCGAAGTCCAAGTTCTTCGAGCCGTTCGCTGACCCGCGGGAAAAGCGCCATCCCCAAACCCAGCAGATTACTGACACCAATTGCATCGGCATTGACTTCAGCCGCCACTTCAGCAACACTTTCCGGAAGATTCATACCTCTCAGATAAACGACATCATAACCCGCTTCCTGAAAAGCTTCACGGATAACATTGATGCCATTGACATGGGCATCGGCACCAAGGGTGGCTAATACGATTTTTTCTGTGCGGGTTGGCGCTCTTTCAACGCAAACCTTGACGTCTTGCTCGCTTTGGGCACAGCGTGAAGCATCCACTCCCAACGGGGTGTAACCTTTCACATAACGGGTAATCCCATCCTTATCTCGATTGACAACAACGTGGCGTTTAAGATCCCAGCCGGCCGCTCGCTGGCTATCCAGTACACCATTTTTTCCAGCCGTTACAATCAATTCGATCAGTTCTTCATCTGACCATTGCCGCCAAAAATCGTCATTGATTTTGTCAAGGCTCAAATCGGACACTTTCAATGCGGCTTCCAGAACTGCCAGCGCCTCATTAATAATTTCAGCCTTGCGGGCATCAATTACCGGTGACTGGATATCGGGATTATAAATGTTCTTGAACACATCTTCTGTGCCCCAAATCGCTTGTCCCATCGAGTCGCCGGTCGGTATCCCGACCGCTTCGGCGGCCTTGGGTCGGTAAAAATCAGCTCCACCCAATTTGGCGGTAACCGCCATTCGCGAAAAATGAGCTGCTTCGGCAATCAGATTCTGGGGAGGATTCTGGAAGGTTTCGGGAACCACAATAAGCGATTTACTCTGACAGGCCTCCCGAAATGCTCCCATTACCGCCAGATCGGCATAGATGTTGATCCCGGCCACATTCATCTGAATCGCTGATAATTCCCAGGGTAGCTCGGCGTGAACGGCCAATCCTTCTGAGAGCAGGCACATCGCCAGCGCCATGCCATCGGTGCCACCAATATTATTAAGATGCTTATGGGAATCCAGTTGGACAAAAATTTTATTATCGGCACAAATCTGGATCGCTTTATAGCCATTGATGACCTTGGTTTTGTAGTCATGGATGCCCCGGCCGCCAAAATGAACATGAATCACGGGGCCGATATCGGTGCCGTCAAAACCGGCAATCAGGGCGTTGATAATCGACAGATGGGGGGTATCTCCGGTGGCGTTGATCCGCAACGGGTGTTTGGTTCCACCACCCATGGCAATGAATTCGCGTTCGCCTTTCGGGGTAATCCCGCCTTTGCCACGTGACTGATTGATCAATTCTCTGCCCTTTAACGGATCAATATGACGGGTCGCTTCAGCATGGACGAAATGAAAAAGGGTTTCGTCAAATTTGTCTGCATAGACATACATATTCTGGGCTTCTTCAAAGGTTTCTTCGGCAGAGTTTCGACCCAAAATAGGATTTTGGATTGGCCAGCCTCTTTCTTTGGCTTTTTGGGACAGCTCATAAATACGGTAGCCACTACGGATGGTACCGGCAACTTCCCGGGGATATGGTGCTGGTAAACCAACGACTTCGCCGTTTTCATCCAGATCGGGCATTTCAACCCCAAAACAATCGCTGAACGCGCGAACGGACTCTATATCCTCTTTGATAATGCGTTTCGTTTTTTCCTGCATAATTTCCTCAATTCTGTTATTTCATTGCGGGTGACGTTGTCTTTCTGATGTAACCGGAACCTGACCCTCTCCAGTGTAATCATACTTTCCAAACATTAATCACATGAACCGTCGATTGTCACTGATTGATTCTGTTTATAATGAATCTAGCGCAACCCGTCCTGACATTTTGCTTCTGTGATGGTAAGTCCGCCAATGCGGGGATGGGGTCGTCCGCCATTACTAAAAACTAGCGCCACAACGATCTCATCGGCTTTGGGTGCGTCATGAAGACGGACTTCCATGGCCCCGTAATGGGTTCGTACAAATGCTGCATCGATAAAATGCAAGGGTACATCCAGAGCCGTTCCCGCCGGTCCAGATTTTTTTGCCGATGGAATTATCGACTTTCCGCCACCGATGACATCCCGCATTGGTTTTCCTAATTTCGGATGAAGGATGGCGGCTCCATGTTCAAGCTCCCCATCCAAGCCAATAATGGCGCCTTTGCCATATGTTTCAATTGTTCCGTCCAAATGGGCTGCGGCAATTTTACTTAAATAATCTCCCAACCATTCACCGACTTCACTGAGTTCTTCAAGGTTTTCTTGATACCGCCCGGCGAAGGAGTTTTTGATTACCGCGGCTACTGAAACCGTGGTTATCGGTTTTACCATCTGATCAAATCCTTCAAAAAGAACTTCTTCGATGGTTGTTACAATTTTTCTGATCTTTGGTTCATATGCCATTTTTATTCTCCTTAATATTTACAGTATTTTTGCTTGTCTTTTAGCTGGTGGGGTGTTGCGGCTAACGCTGACAACCACTTTTCCATTGATCAGCACGGTGCTGATGCCAGGGATATCGCCGATGGCAATCGCACCCATGGCGTCTTCAGCCACTGATCCCATTGGGGCATCCATAATAACCAGATCTGCTTCTTTACCGATTGCAACCGTTCCGGTGTTGAGTCCATAAACCTTGGCCGAGTTACCAGTAGCCATACAAACAGCAATTTCTGGATCAATGTCTGCCAGCGAAGAAATCTGACATATGTTTCGCAAAATCCCAAGTGCGATCAAACCAGTTCCTGATGGTGCATCATTGCCAAAAATCAACCGCTCCAAGTGACCTTTTTCTTTGGCTCGCTTGGCCACATAATCAGCCATTTTAGGATTACCACACTGGACGATCTCCATTGCAAAATCAGTTTCATCCATAATTCGATCTGCCTCCACGGCTGAAATCGATGTCGGTCCGCCATTAATATGGGAGACAACATCCGGCTTAGTCTTGATCACATCGTCGGCTGTTACGGTTGAACTTCCTGGGATCGAGGTACCACCGGTGTGCATCTGGACCTTAAAGCCATGCTTATGAGCCCACTGAACCATCGGCGCTGCATCCTCCGGTTTCTTTACGCTTCCCAGCCCCACTTCGCCGACAAGCCAGACGCCTTGGGCTTTCATTTCAATAAAATCTGCTTCGGTCAAGCCCTTTTCCAGAATGATCGCACCACCATGTACTTTAACACCGGAAGGCGGGGCATTGTAATAGGACTTGCTAATCGCAATGGCCAAGGCTTTGGCGCCGGCCGGATCTTTGGGTCGGCCAGGAAAATGAGCTTCACCAGCTGAAATCATCGTGGTGACACCGCCATGAAGGGCGCTGTCGATAAAGTTCATGGTTTTCTGTCGCGGCGCAAAATCACCGCCACTGACATGGACATGGGTATCAATTAGCCCGGGCGTTACAGTCGCGCCATTCGCGTCGATGACTGTTATTGTTTCCTGATCTTTAAGCAGTTCACTTCCTCCGATTGCGACAATCACATGGTCTTCAATGAGGATGGTATCCGCCTCAAAAACCGGTTTTTTGATATCTCCTGATATAATCTTCCCAATGTTTTTAATAAGCGTTTTATTCATTGCTTTGTTCCTCCGTAGAATTTATCTTTCAGGCATTAAACGAAATCCTTCATCTAGTTGGTTTCATTATAGTTATTTTCATTCTAGTTATTTTTTTCTAGTTATTTTTATTTTTATCGGCGGCTTCCTTTTCTTTAACCGCTGCCACAATATCTTTGGGAAAAACTGGCAGTTTTGTAAACTGTACATTCAAGGCATCTTCAATAGCCGCTACGATCGCCGGAATAATCGGTATCAACGCCGGCTCACCGACTCCTTTGGCACCAAAGGGGCCTGGTCCTCCTTCACTTTCCACCAGAATCGGATAAATTTCCGGTACATCCAGATTAGAGGGGATAATATATTTTGAGAAAATCGGATTTTTAATCGACCCATCTTTTTCCGAGACTTCAATTTCCTCCATTAACACAAAACCCTGCCCCATGACAACCCCACCTTCAATCTGTCCTTCAGCCATTGACTGGTTAATGGTTTGTCCCACATCATGAGCCGATACCACCTTTAGCACATCAACCTCACCAGTTTCGGTATCCACTTCTACTTCACAAATGGTGGTCGCATAGGAATAAACCTCATAGGGAATCCCTGACATATCATTAGGATCAAGAGTGGTAGTGGTCGGGTTATAATAACCAGCTCCCACTGCCATTTTTCCAGCTGCCTTCATTTCCGCCATTAAGGTCTTATAGGTCATCGTAACCGTCGCATCGTCAATTTTTGTAACCGTATTTTGGGAAAATTCCAATTCCTCTGGCTGGCAACCCAGATAGGCGGCGGCTACGCCAGCTAAGGTTTCTTTAGCCTGCTCGCAGGCCTTTAAAACGGCATTTCCGGTTATCAATGTCTGTCGGGATGCTGATGTCGCACCACCATCCGGGGTTACCCGGGTATCTCCCCAGGTGACCCGAACCTTTTCATAACTTAATCCGAGGGCTTCCGCAGCAATCTGGGTCATCGTTGTGCCACTGCCCTGGCCAATATCTGCTGCTCCAAACATCAGATTTGCGGTTGCGTCACCTAGTACTTCTACAAAAGCTGCTGCCGGATTAGGAAGACCAGTGTTACCGATGCCGTACCACATGCTTCCAACACCTCTACCTCTTTTTTTCAAATCAGATCACCTCCTGAAGACTGAAACTATGACTATCTATCTCAGCAGCCTTTTTTGATGGACATTTATATTTGTTGTTAATGATTTTACCTATCATCACAGCACGTCCTCAGCTTTAGCCCGCGCTTTTTCAAGGGTTTCGATGAAACCAACGCTGTTTTCAAGTATCTGTCCAGTGGGCAGTTTACTGCCAATCTGGTGGGCATTCTTAATTCTTATTTCAATCGGATCAATGCTCAGAGCTCTGGCCAGTTGATTCATCTGCCCTTCATGACAGACCGCCACCTGAGGCACCCCAAAGCCACGAAACGCCCCACCCATGGGATTGTTCGTATAAACAAAGGTGGCGTCTGCCCGAACATTGGGGATATTGTAAGGCCCGGTGCAATGCGCCATCGCTCGGGTAATTACCGCTGGCCCATAGGAAGCATAGGCACCAGTATCACCAGTCATCTGAACTTCAAGAGCCATCAGCATCCCATCCCGGGAAGCTCCGGTTTTTGCTTTTATGATCATCGGATGACGTTTTGACGAAACCATCGTTGATTCACTGCGAGAACGTACAATTTTTACCGGCTTCCTGGTGTGATAGGTCAGCAGTGCACAGTGACACTGCACTGAAATATCTAGCTTACCACCAAAACCACCGCCGGTAGCCGCCTGAATTACCCGCACCTGATTGTAGGGCAAACCCAGCAAACTGGCTACCTCATTCCGGTCATAGTGAGGATTCTGAGTCGATGCTACCACCGTCATCAGTCCCTCATCATCATAATAGGCAATCCCGGCATCCGGTTCAATAAACATATGGCTAAGACGGTGGGTCGAATAGGTGTTTTCAATAATGATGTCAGATCTTTCAAAGGCTGCATCGACATCACCGCATACCAGATGCTTAACCTGATGGATATTAGTAGTGCCATGAATAATCGGGGCATCTGCTGCTAGCGCGCGCTCAAAGGTAAAAATCGGTTCGATTTCGTTGTAATCAACCTCGATCAGCGCCAGTGCCGCTTCCAAAATTTCCGGACTTCTTGCAGCCACCACTGCCAGAGCATCACCATAACGCCGGATCTTATCATCGACTAGACAGGGTTCGTCTTTGATGATGATGCCAAAACGGTTCTTTCCAGGAATGTCATGAAAGTCGAGCACCGCCTCCACCCCACCTAATGCCTTAGCTTTTTCCAATTTGAGGCTGTTGATGGTAGCGTGGGCAACGGTGCTTCTAAACACTCCCCCATAAAGCATATCGGGAAGATTGTAGTCAGCCGCAAATTTGGTGGTTCCTAAAACCTTTTCCAGGGCATCCACTTTTACCTGACTTTTTCCAATCACTGAATACTCTTTAGTCAATTGATTCACCTCCCTGTGCCATCTTGTCTTTGTAAATCACAACAGCGCTTTTCACCGCTGCATGAATTTTTTGATAACCGGTACAGCGACACAGGTTTCCAGACATGGCCAGCTTAATTTGGGCTTCTGTGGGTGATTGATTTTTCAGCAGCAGTGCCTTGGCAGCAAGGATCATTCCTGGGGTGCAATAGCCGCATTGAACTGCTCCCTCATCTAGAAAACACTGCTGCAGCAGGTCCAGTTCGCCGTCTTTAGCCAGACCTTCTAAGGTTATAATTGTTGACTGATCGGCTTGTCCAGCCAACATACAACAGGTAGTCACCGCATCCCCGTTAAAGATCACCGTGCAGGCTCCACATTCCCCTTCAGAACAGCCTTCCTTGACGCTAGTTAGTTTGAAATCTTCTCGCAATAAATCGACCACTCGACGATTGGGATAAACTAAAATGGTACGATCTGTGCCGTTTAAATTTAAAGATATTGAAATTTTATTCATATGATTTACCATTTAATTGTTCAAGAATAGCAGCAAACAGTTTTCGATAGACACCTTGAACACTTTCTTTTTTATAAAAAACCGACCAGGGGCGGCTTTTGGCACTTTCATAGACGGCATCATGGAGCATTGGCAGGGTTTCTTCCAATAAATCGATCGAAATTTTATTGCCGATGAGATGCTCTTCGGCTGCTTTAAAATGCAGCGGATAGCGTGCCAGACAGCCTCCCCGCATCGAGGCTTTGATGCAGATGCCGGCACCGTCGACCTGCACCAGCATCCCGGCGCCAATAACAGAAATGGCCAAAGATTTTCGCTTGGCCAGTTTATAAAAGGCCGTTGCTGTATGATTATCAGGCATCTCGAAGAATACCTCAGTCATGATTTCGTCAGCCAACAGCGCATTCCGGCTACTGACGCCCTGTCCATCCAAAAATTCGGCTAATGGCATCTGGCGCTGGCCGCGTACACTATCTAGTACCACTGATGCGTTTAAGGTCATCATCGCACTAACCCCATCGCCGGCCACTGACGCCGTCGCAAGATTGCCACCGATGGTACCGAGACTACGGATTTGAGGAGACCCAACCTTACTGGCGGCCTCCGCTAACACCCGAACCCGTTCTCTAATCACCGGATCACTGCTGATCATCTCAAAGGTAGTCAGCGCGCCAATATGAATTTTTGAACCTTCAATCCGGACATACGCGAGGTCTTTTAATTTCTTGATATCAATGACCACATCTGGTTTGCGATGGCCTTCGTTCATTTCAATGACAATGTCCGTGCCGCCAGCCAGAATGGCTGCTGATTCCCCATATTGATTCAGCAAGCCTTTGGCTTCCGCGAGAGTTTTAGGTGCAAAAAATTCAAATGCTTTCATTATTATTCTCCCGCTACCTTAACATTCGTGATCTTTTCCCAGACCTTAATGATTGCCGACATATCTTCCCGACCGAGGCCAGAAGCCCTGCCGCTTTCAAAAATCTGGGTCGCGAGGGCGGTCATCGGCAGGGGAATACTATTTTCCCTACCGGCTTCCAGAGCCAATCCCAAATCCTTATACTGCAGATCGATGGCAAATCCACCTTCAAAATCATCTTTCATAATGAATTTTTCTAGCTTAGCTTCCATCGCGTAACTGCGGCCGGAGCTTTTGCTAAGGATTTCCTGCATCGTTTCAACCTTCAGACCACACTTGACGCCTAAAATCAGCGCTTCGGCCAGGGTCGCCATATTGCATCCCAACATCAGATTATTGACAATTTTAACCGCATCTCCAGTCCCAGTTGGGCCGACATGATAGATATCACCGCCAATAACTTCCAGCACCGTTTTGATTTTTTCAAAAACATCTTTATCCGCCCCGACCATAATAGTCAGAGTTCCGGCTTCAGCCCCCTTCGTACCGCCACTGACCGGGGCATCGACGTATTTGATGCCCTGAGCTTCGGCAATTCCAGCCATCTTGAGGGTACTCGAAGGGGAGACACTGCTCATATCAATAATGATCGTCCCTTCCCGGCAATTATCAAAAACACCTTCTTTTTCAACCATAACCATTTCGACAATACTCGCATTGGGCAATGATGAAAAGATAATCTCCGAAGCGCGTGCAATTGCACCGCTATTTGAGCACCCCACGGCTCCCTTTGCAACAAGTTCATCAACCGTTTTAGCGTTCACATCATAGGCAAAAACAGCATATCCTTCTTTGAGGAAATTGACAGCCATCGGTTTTCCCATCGCTCCCAGACCAATAAAGCCGATTTTTATTTTATTATTCATTTTTCTTACTCCTTATATGAAATTATGCGGCATTCTCCGAATATTTCTACTGTCTGCAGCCTTTATTGCGGTTTCCATTGAATCGCAACACCTCCAACATCCGCATAAACGGCTTTGAGATTTCCGAGTTGATACTGACGCAGGCTCTCAGCTTTGATCTGTTCCAGACTCTGAAACACTTCCTCCGCAGCCAACTGCCCGACCCGGATAACCACTTCCAGATCTGCAATGTCACTGTCGACCCGAATATTACCAGCCCGATCGGTAATCACCGCATCAGATTTGATATAGGATGTATTGGCGATATGGGTGGCACAGGCGTCAGCGATGCAACAACGCTTAGAAAAAACTGTCACCGCATTGGCAATCCCCCGGGTAAAACTGCGTCCCCCCAGACCGCTGCTGCAGACCCCTCCGATGCCGTCTTCTGCCCCGATCGTGACAGTATTTTCCAGTATGCCGGTCTGTAGATTTGGCAATAGGCCTATTTTAATCGACTGCTTTGCTTTTAGCCGGATCGCGACATCACCGCCATTATTGACAATCACCTTATCCACATCACGGTCATCAAGCCAATCCGCCAGCGCATCTGAAAGGATTCCAGCGACGGTGGACATCGGGGTTAACGTCGGCTCCTGAATCCGCTTCACCGCTTTTACCATTTTGAGGGGTAGACCCGTTAAGCGGCTACAATCGATTGTTTCAGGAGCCTGGGAGAGAACCTGACGTTTTTTTGAAATTTCAACCAGCAGCTCGGGGATCATTCGCGCTGCTTCTACACAAAGTTCGGTTTGAACCATTTCTTTTTTACTGGCTAACAGCACCATCATCACCGGTCCGTAATCCACATAAACGCGGCCATCACTAAGAATCTGAAAAGGGTAATCAATCATTTTTTTTGTATTCGGACAACTCCTTTATTTGATCCATGTGTCCGCCCATGGCCTGATAATCGGATTTTTTCATGGTATATTCTACCGGTGCTACCGTAGCCGGGGTCGGAACCCAGCTAAAGGCTTTATTAACCACTTTTTGGGTATCTACGATAAAGTTAATCCCACCGCCTGGATAAACAAAGGCTGGTGCTCCGCCAATGCTCAGCACGGCTTTTTGAGCATGAACGGCTTCGGTTATTTTTACCGGATGGGTACAGACACCGCCTCTGGCACTCCCCCCGGTTCCGCCGGTATAGAGCACCGATGTCATCGATCGTTGACAATTGTTTTGAATCGTCTGCGCCACCCCCATAGCCGCCTCAGACATGGGGATTTCTTTAAACTGACCATCTTCAAGCAAGGTAAATAAGGCAAAGATTTCGCCGGTGGTGTTCACCACCATCACTTTGATTCCCGGTTTAGCAATAGTCATATCGCAATCTTTGATCGCATCCCGGGGTGTCTTAAGCGTGGTGCCCCCGATTCCCTGGCCATGCTCACCAAAATAGCGCCCTCTTGAACTTTTAGCCGCATTGGGAATTACACCGCTCCAGCTCATCCCCACTGCTTCACCGGCCAGATGCTCGGAGCACAGACCGATAACATGATGATCGATGACGATACATTCATCCACTGCTTCTTTCATCATCTTGGCAAAGAGTCCGACAGTGGCGCTACCACAGCCGATCCGCATGATACTTTCTTCCACCCCATCGATAATCGGCGCCATCCCGGCCTGCAGTTTAAGCTGGGTCTTGCGATTGACTTTTAGTTCCACCGCTTCGCCATTGGCCAGTTCAACGATAGTTCGGGCAGTGGCAAACCCAGCATCGCTGGTCAGCTTATTGGCTCCCCCGATAGCGATCATTTTGGAACCATACTCTTCTGTATTGACCATCCCGACAATTTTATTGTCCCGATAAACCGGATCTCCTTCTTCACCAATATAGGCGTTGGTGTCCAACTTGACAATCAGTCCGCTATAACTCAGCGGCGCTTCGGTGACTACTGTCACCACATCGACGCCATTCCGGCACTGACTGACAATATGCGGTGACGGTTTAGAGCAGGGGTAATTGGTTCCGGCACCAACAGCAGTGATAATCGGCTTGCGAATAGCGTCTGCGGCTTCCGGTATGTCTTTCGGATCGATCACTAGTGCCCGATCCCGCACCAGTTTTCCATCGACGTTCCGGTAACGGGTACAGGCGCCGGTGGCACCAACTGGTACCTTACATTGAACGGGACAGGAACTGCAGACTATCACTTCAGCATTTGATTGACTCAGAAGGATTGCTTCAAACTGACAGACCCGCCGACAGATGCCGCATTCCACGCAGCAATCAGAAATTTCAATCAGTGTTTGCTCCGCCGTTTTTTTTACCTTTATCGCGCCCACTGGGCATTCTTTGACACAGTGTTTGCATTTTCTGCACTGATCACGATCAATTTCATACATTAGCTTTATCCCCTTTGTTTAGAATCAATAGCCACTTCAGTAATTTCTTTCTTTTATATTTAGTAGAACTGATTCCATTTTTAAATTATTTAAAATAAATCCATTATCTGATTATGAAAAAACGACATTTACTCTTTGAGCAACGTCGTCCTTTTCTGTCTTAAAATAGGTGTTGTTGTCCAAGTGGCATTTCTTTATTTCAATCAGTAAAATTCAGTCATACCGTGAAACTTTCCACTAAACACAGATGCCTTTGGCTTAAGAAAAACTAATTTAGGGAGATGGGCACTCCAAACGCCTAGAGTACCCACATCCTGATAATCGCTTTATTCTTGAACATCATAAAAACGATTGTTTGCACGTGTGCAAATTTCATAGAATTCTTTCGAATCTGATTCATCTTGTTGCGTAAACAGACTGACCACAACCATAGCTATCGCTGATCCGAAAAGGCCGATGGCGCCATACCAGGTACCGCCTAGGTTCCAGACAAAATAGGTTAACAGCACCAGGACAGTTCCAACCAGTGTTGATACAATGGCCGCCTGTTTGGTAGCTTTTTTCCAGTATAATCCCAGAACCAGAATCGGGAACAGCGGCATAACAATTGAAATTGAGAACATGATCAGTGTAAATATCAGATCCGGCGGGTTTATCGCAATCAACAGGGAGCCAATTCCTAAAACTGCAATGATAATCCGGTTGACAAAGGTTTCTTTTTCAGCCGGTACATTGATCTTAAATGTATTTTTGATTAAATCTGACGACACGATCCCAGATGCAACCGTCAAGAATGCGTTGGCAGTCGATAAACCTACTGCGGTCGCACCGACAAAGAAGCCGATCATCATCATCACAGCCAGCGTTGGATTAAAGGCTGTCACAAAGTTATTGATCATGTAAGGAATAATCAATTCCGTATCCGAGGCCGCAAGATTGCTGACCAGGGCGAGACCAATCAGACCGATGAGCATCGTTCCCGTCCAAACAAAGGTTTGGAGAACTGGTGTAATGTAGGATAGTTTTCTTTGTGATTTCAGGTTGTCTCCAAAATATCCAGCTCGTACAAATACGTGAGGCAGCATGATTGTCCAGCCTATTGCACAAGAGAATGGATAACCAAAACGCGAGCCATAAGTTACCCACCCACTAGGACCAGGGTATGAGAAGAAACCTGGAGAATTTGTCCATAGCGTATCGACAGCGGTGGTAAAGGATCCGCCAAACCCAACAATCAGGCAGGCGATAACGATAAACCAAAGTAATCCGATAAACAAGAGTCCCTGGACAGTATCAGCCGTTGCCGCTGATTTGACCCCGCCGACACAGACAAAGATAGTCATAATCATGCCGACTACAATAACCGCCATTTGATAGGAAATAGCCCCGCCGGTTGCATACTCCGCGGCTTGTGAAATGGCAACCAAAACCGATGAGATATATGGGAAGGAGGCTGCCAGGAAAATCAGACCTAAAATCGTTCGCAGAGCTGGACTTTTAAACCGTTCGAAATAAAAATCAGCCGGTGTTACGTAGTTGCCACCTTTTTCCTGATTGATCATCCATACCTTGTTCATGGTAAAGTGTGCGATGATTGGAAATAGTGCAATATAGCTGATTTCTGAAAGCCAATACCCCATACCACCTCGGTAGTAAGCGCCAGGACCAGCAAAGAAAACCCAGGTACTCATCAGCGATGCAATATATGTCATTACCAGGATTGGCCATGCGACACTAGTTTTTAATAAACTTTTACCTTCCTTTTGTTGCTTTTCTTTTTGGGTGACATAATAAGCAACACCCAAAAGAAAACACATATAGATTGCAAAAGTGATCCAAATTGTTGTTGAACTTAACATTATTTATCCCCTTCACTATCAGTTTTTGAATCTCGTAATTTGTAAACCTTGTAAACCTTATGCATCCCAACATAAACAGCAATCCATAACGGAATCAGTGTTAATCCGCCATGGATCAACATCGGGACTGGCTCATCATAGGCAGGTAAGCCTGGGAAGTTATAGAGAATGTATAATACGGTAACAACAACAAGCCATATTTTTTCAGTTTTTGTGACTCTCATTTTTATTTCCCCTTTCTGTGGCGCTCAACTAAAAAAGATAAATTATTTTGCGAGTGCTTCGTGAGCAAGTTTTAATACTTTCTCAACTTCAATCAATTTATCTGCTGGCAGGGTATAAGTCTCATCGCTGCTAATAATGGCATGATATTTTTCCAGTGCCTTATCGGTCAAGGTCTTGAAACCATCTGCCTCAAAATGAGCCATACCATCACGGTTGAACATATCCGGACGATGGGGATTCATGAAATGACGGCTTGTATGGGCGCTCAACAGGTAGCTAAATGATGGATCCTTATCCAAGCCAGCAAAAATTTCTTCGGAGTTGATCGTTTCTGCATCAACGACTAATCCCCCGCGAAGTCTTTGAGCAATGCCAAAAATTTCATTATCAATGATCAACTGGATCGGACTATTTGTTTTAGCAGTTTCTAACTGAC
This sequence comes from Bacillota bacterium, assembly GCA_018903255.1. Taxonomy (GTDB): domain Bacteria; phylum Bacillota; class Clostridia; order Eubacteriales; family Eubacteriaceae; genus Acetobacterium. The sequence continues at coordinate 25,562 of JAHIQT010000101.1, forward strand.
CG